>DATIWK010000001.1:0-10921 GCA_035519395.1 Anaeromyxobacteraceae bacterium
CGCCTGGGACCGTAACTCGGAGGTGGCGGCCCTCCTGGATCCTGCCGCTCCTCGCGGTCAACACCGTGATCGGCGGGCTGATGCTGCGGTGGTTCGGAGCGGAGTACGCGGAGCGGGTGGCGTCGGCGTGCAGCGTCTGCCGACCCGGGGAGACGCCTCTGGTGTGCCAGATCCCCGACTTCGTGACCACCGGCGGCACGGTCATGCTGCTGCTCGGCGGGGCGGGCGTCGTGGTCCTCGCCTTGCGGCGCGTGACCAAGGCAAGCGGTACGCGCCCAGCATGAACGCCCGCGGGGGCCGGTTCGGGGGCGCCGCAACCGGAGGGAGGGAGCCGAGCATCAGCCGCGGATCACCCTCAGCTCCACCTGTGGGGCGCGTTCAAACGAACCCGAGGCCGCCGGCCGCGCCACGGCCCTGACCTTCGCGAGGAGGTCGAGCTGCCGCGCCACACTCGCCTCCATGATGCGGCGGTGGCGCTCGAACCGCCGGTCCTCGTCGTCCACGAGGAGTGTCTCGGTCGAGATCGCGGTCCGGGCCTTGTCGATGGCGGCGTCTAGGGCGGGCAGCAGGTCGCGAACGGCCGTGGCGAGGGCGGCGGCGGTCGTGCCCGTGGCTGTGAACGTCGCGGAGACGGACGCCTCCGTGTCGATCTCCTGCGCCAAGTTCTTCACCGCGCCGAGGAAGGCGCAGACCCCCGCCTCCGGCCACAGCTCGGGCGCGAGCGCGGTGCGGAACTTCTCCACGAGGTTCTCGACGCCCCGCAGCCCGGCGAGGAACGCGCCCGCCCTAGTCGTCGGCACCGGCAACGGGGAGGACGCCACCATCCTGGCGACGGTGTCCAGGCCGAGAACGACGTCGCGTGCGTGCGCTCGGACCGCCCACTCCGGCGTCTGCTCGACGAGGTCCCCGAGGATCGCGAGCGCGCGGCGCTGCTCGATCCGCTCCACGCGCTTCAGCCGCCACATCAGGTCGGCCACGAGCTGGACGATCTGGTGCTCGGCTGCCGTTGCCGGGCCGAGCGACTGGACCCACTCGGTGAGGTGCAGGCGGTACTCCTCGGCGTCCTCGGTCGCGAGGAGCAGGCGCACGCTGTTCAGGCCGTGGGTGGTCCGGTTCGCCGACGACCGGATGCGGCCCTCGGGCGTGCGCGGCCCGGTGCTGCGGGCGCCGTTGCGGCGGGAGGCGGCGCGCTGCGCGTCGGTGCGGGGCGTCGAGGGCATGGTCCCATTCTCCGGCCGAGCCGGTCCCGGTGAGAAGAGCGGAAAGCTAGGATGTAGACATGACCCTGCCCATCGCACGCGGCGAGAAGTACGCGCTCATCGCCCTCGACGCCGGGACCGAGCTACGGGATGCGCTCGACCTTGGGGGCGGGTGCGTCGCACTACCTCGCGGTGCGTTCGAGCTGCCGCCGCACTGGAAGGAGTGGCTCGGCACCATCAAGAGCGAAGCGGTGGAGCGCGCGAGCCTGAAGCTGATCGCGAAGGCGCCGTCCGTCCGCCCCGGCGTGCTGGACGCCGAGAACCAAGAGCTCCAGCGGCGCGTGAGCAACCTCTTCTGGGGCCTGCTCGCGGCCGGGAAGCTAAGGGTGGAGGGGGCCGGTACGCTACTCACCGGCAGTCACGGCGACGATGGCGTAGACGTGCGCCAGGTCGGGGACATGGACGGCATCGTCCGCGTCTACGGTGTGCTCGATGACCGTGTGACCGAGAACCATCTCCGGCGAGCCGCCGTGCTCGCGAGGGGACTGGCCCGCCTGTTCGCGGACGCGAGGATGCGGAGGATGAGGATCGCGGTGAACACCTTCCTCCGCGCCGCGTCCGTGCCCCAGCTCGGTGACCGCATTCACCAGTACGTGCGCGTCGTCGACGGCCTCACCCGCGTGACGCGGCGCGGCCGCGACCGCTTCAAGGAGCGCTGCCGGACGTTCGTCCAGCCTGGTGCCCTCGACGCCTGTTACGAGATGTACGTCATTCGCAGCAACGTCGAGCACTTCCAGGACCCGTCGCAGGACCTGGCGCCGCTGGAGCGCCGCGAAGACGTTCTTCGCGGATACCGACGAGCCCACGAGGCCGAGGCGCTCGCGAGGTACTGCATGTCGCGCCTGCTGGAGAACGAGGAGCTCTGGCAGCACTTCGCAGACGACAGCGTGGACGCCTTCTGGGCGAAGACCGAGGCCGACCGCGCAGCGATCTGGGGCGAGCCGCTGGACCTCGCCCAGGCGGTGGCCGACTTCCGGGCGGAGCACATCCCCGACGAGTAGTGGCCCTGCCCAAACCCTGCCCAACCGCCGACCGGAGCCGCCCTCCCGACGATCCCCCGCGAGGTCACGCCGCGCGCCAGGCGCCCGGGATGACAGCGCGTGACCACGCCGTGCGGTCAGGCGTGGCCACGCTGGGCGACCCCGGCTTACAGGGCGGCTCCGGCATTGATAGGGTTCGAGGGTTGCGACTGCTTCTGATCACGGCGTCCTCTCCCGGCATCCGCCGCGTTCGCTCCTCGCGGTTTCTGAGCTTCCAGCAGATCACCATGCCTTACCTGGCTGCGCTGACCTCGCCGGGGTGGGACGTGGAGCACGTGGACGAGGAGGCGGAGGAGATCGACTTCGACGCGGACGTCGACCTGGTCGGCATGACCTTCCACACCCCGAGCGCCCGGCACGCCTACGACGTCGCCGCTCGCTTCCGGGCGAGAGGCGTCAGCGTCGTCGCCGGCGGCCCTCACGTCACGCTCCTTCCGGAAGAGGCGGCGGACCACTACGACGCGGTCTTCGTCGGCGAGTCCGAGAGCACGTGGCCGAGGTTCCTGGAGGACTTCGCGCGCGGGCGGGTCGCGAAGGTGTACCGGTCCGACGGGTACCAATCGCTCGAAGGGGTGCCGCAGTCCGTGAAGCGCCTCTTCCACCGGCGCGATCTCACCGGAGGTGTGCTCTTCGCGACCCGCGGGTGCCCGTGCCGCTGCGACTTCTGCTCCCTGGCGGTGACCTATGGGAGCAAGCAACGCAGGCGGCCGGTCGCCGAGGTCGCCGCCGAGTACGCCTCGTTCCAGCGGAAGGTGATCATCTTCTGGGACGAGAACATCGTCGCGGATCCGGAGTATGCGAAGGAGCTCTTCCGCGCGATCACCCCGGCCCGGAAGTGGTGGAGCAGCCAGGCGAGCGTCGACGCCGGCAGGGACGACGAGCTGCTGGAGCTCGCCGCGCGAAGCGGGTGCAAGCAGCTCTTCCTGGGGCTGGAGTCCGTCTCGCAGGCCAGCCTGAACGCCGTGCACAAGCGGTTCAACGTGGTGGAGGAGTACGGCAGGATCATCGGCCGGATCCACTCACACGGAATCGCGGTCCAGGCCGGGATCGTCTTCGGCTTCGATCGCGACACTCCGGCGATCTTCTCGGAGACCCTCGCCTTCCTCGAGAGGGCCGGTGTGCAGAACGCGACCTTCAACATCCTGACGCCGTACCCGGGCACTCCCTTGTTTCGACGGCTGGAGGAGGAGGGCAGGATCCTGACCACCGACTGGAACCGTTACAACGGCAGGGCGGACGTCGTCTTCCGGCCGAAGCACATGAGCTGCGAGGAGTTGCTGGCCGGGTTCCACTGGGCGAACCGGCGCTTCTACTCGCTGGCCAGCATCTCGCGACGGCTGCACCGCTCACCGGTCGGGCTCTGGTGGACGCTGCCCTTGAACCTCGCCTACCGCTCGCGCTCCCCACGCATGCGTCGCCCGTCGTGACATGCACGATGAGTGGATTCGGTCTCGTGGAGTCCTTCCCGCCGTGGGCGGGCCACGCAGCCGCGCAGGCGCTACGCAGGCGGATCGACTCCGCCCGGCTCCCTGCGCCCCAGCACCTCGGCCACCTTGCGCTCCAGGGCGAAGGTGGTGAAGGGCTTCTCGATGAAGTCGATGCTCCCCCGGAGCAGTCCCTGCGCGAGGATGGCGTCCTCGGTGTACCCCGACATGTAGAGGACGCGGAGCCCGGGTCGCTCGGCGCGGAGGCGTTCGGCCATCTCCCTCCCGTTGATGCCGGGCATCACCACGTCGGTGAGGAGCAGGAGGATGGGCCCGGGGTGGCGCCGGGCCGCCTCCAGCGCCTCCTCCGCCGAGCGCGCCTCCAGGACCGAGAAGCCCCTGCGCTCCAGGATCTGCCGGACGAGGCGCCGGACGCCCTCCGAGTCCTCGGCGACCAGGATGGTTCCGCCCGTGGGCAGCGCGGGCACCGGCTCGACGCGCGGGCCCTCCTCCCGGACGACGTCGGCGGCCCGCGGGAAATAGACCTTGAACGTGCTCCCGCGGCCGGGCTCGCTGTACGCCCCCACGTGGCCACCGCTCTGCTGGACGATGCCGAGCACGGTGGAGAGGCCCAGGCCCGTTCCCCTCCCTTCCTTCTTCGTCGTGAAGAAGGGCTCGAAGCACCGGGCCAGGGTCTCGGCGTCCATCCCCTCGCCGGTGTCGCTCACCGCGACGAGCACGTATTCCCCGGGGTGAACTCCCGGGTGGCGCTGGGCGTAGCTCTCGTCCAGGACCACGTTGGAGGTCTCGATCGTCAGGGTGCCACCGCGGGGCATGGCGTCCCGGGAGTTCACCACGAGGTTCAGGACCACCTGCTCCGCCTGACCCGGATCGGCGCGGACCAGCCAGACCTGCTCCTGGAGGCGCGAGACCAGCCTCACGTCCTCTCCGATCACCCGGCGCAGCATCTTCTCGGTGCCGGTCACCAGCTCGTTGAGGTTCAGCACCCGCGGCTGCAGCACCTGCCGGCGGCTGAAGGCGAGCAGTTGCCGGGTGAGGGCGGCGGCGCTCTCGCCGGCCTGGCGGATGGCGAGGAGGTCCTCGCGCACATCCGGCATGGCCTCCACTTCCAGCAGGCCGATGTCGCAGTGGCCCTGGATGACGGTCAGCAGGTTGTTGAAGTCGTGGGCCACGCCCCCGGCGAGCCGGCCCATGGCCTCCATCCGCTGCGCCGTGCGGAGCTGTTCCTCGCTCCGCCGCAGGCTCTCGATGTGGCTCCTGAGGCTCTGCGTCATGTGGTTGAAGAGGCGGCTCAGCGCCGCCACCTCGTCGGAGCCGTGCGTGGGGAGCGAGACGTCGAAGTTGCCCTTGGCGAGCTGCTGGGTCGCGTCGGCCAGCGCCTCGAGGCGCCGGGTGAGGAGGCGGCCCGTCAGGATCCCGAAGGCGCCACCGGCCAGGATCCCGAGCACCGCGAGCGCGAGGGCCAGGTCGCGGGTCCGCTCGTAGGCGCCGCGGAGCGCGGCGTCGGACAGCTCGATCGCGAGGGATCCCAGCGGACCGGCGACGTTGCGGATCTCGCTGATGGTGCGGTAGCGGCCGGGCGCGGTTGGGTCCGGCGGCAAGAGGCGCTCGCCCACCTCCGCCGGAAGGGTGCTGACCACGATGACGCCCCGGCGGTCCGCGAGGCGGACCCGCACGACGTCCGGATCGGCGGTGAGGCGCTCCACGTACGGCTGCAGGTCGTCGTACTCGCCCCGGAGCAGCGCGGCGCGGGAGACCTCGCCGACGGTCTGCACGAGCGCCTGCGCCTTGGCCTCCATCTGGCGGTCGATGGCGCCCTGCGCCAGCGCGTGCAGCAACCAGAGCACCCCGATGATGAGGACGGCCTGGAGGGCCGTGACCGCGGCCGCTATCCGGTGCCTGAGCGCGAGGGTCACGGGTTCTCGCCGAGCCTCCGGAGGTAGGCGCGGATCACGTCGTACTCCCGGTCGTCGACGTCGCGGAAGTACCGCGTCCGCCCCTGGACGACCTCTCCCCCGAAGAGATCCCGTGCCTCGCTGGGGATTCCGGGGAGGTCGCCGGAGACGAGGGTGGTCCGGATGGCCAGCCGCTCCCGCTCCGGCACGTCGCCCCGCACCACGAACACCGAGGGTGGGATTGGGGGAAGCTCCCGGATGGCGCGGAACCGGGTCTTCATCTGACGCTCGAACATCCGCACGATCTCGTGGGCGGTGCCGCAGGCGTCCACGTTGCCGATCCGGGCCTGCTGGAGGCAAGACTGGTGGGAGTTGAAGTGGCGGAGCACGAGATCACGGCCAGGCGCGAGGCCGAGGAGCAGCAGCTCCTGGCGAGCCAGGTAGGTCACGGCGGCCTTCCGTGCTGGGAGGCCGAGGGTCTTCCCGCGCAGATCCATGGCCTCGCGGATCGGGCTGTCGTCGCGCACGAAGATCGCCGCCCGGATGACGTTGCGGCTGGCCGCCACGGGGACGTAGCCCGCGGGTGCGGCATAGGCCACGTAGTCGAAGGGCTGGACGTAGGCGATCTCGTACTCCCCCGCCCGCAGCTTCACGCCGAAGGCGTCGTAGTTCAGGGTGGTGGCCAGGTGGACCGGCCGCCCGATGGTCCGGCCGAGCTGCGACGCGATCGGCGCGAACACGTCCTCGAGCGTCGCCGCGGAGAGGTAGGGGAATACCCCGAGCGTGTACTCGGTGCGTGGCGGCTCCCCGGCGGACGCGCTCGCCGTCGCGAGCTGCACCCCGCCGGCGAGGGCCGCGACGCGCAGCCACGCCGGGAGGCGGACACGCGGGGGCCGGGACCCACCCCCGGTCCCAACGCCCTTCGGCGCATGGCCCCGGCAAGCCCGCAAGAGATCCCCCGAGATCCGGTGCTCCAGGAGAGCGCGGCCGGCGAAACGACCCCTGGTACGATCGCACGCGCCGTCCGCCCGACACAAGGCACGGGGCGTGCGGGGACCGCAGGCCGCGGCCATCCTCTGCCCAGGTTGCGTCGCGGACGTGCTGGGCGAGCTGGACAGGCGCGGCCACGCCCGTCGCGCCGGCGCGCACGCCTCTCGCCGGGGTTGCGCGCCGCCGCGCACGGGCAACGGTTGACCTGGCGTCCGCTGACCGCGCATCGTTCGGGCATGGGGGGCAGGCGCGCATCGTGCGCCGTCGCCGCGGGGCTCGTCCTGGGCGGTTGCTCGTTCGTCACCGTACGCCGGCCGCCCGCGTCGCCGCCGCCGGCCGGGGCACCGCTCGAGTGCACGCAGTCACCGGCCGCGCCGGTCCTCGACACCGTTGGAGCGATCGTGACGCCGCTCGCGGGGCTCGGGGCGTACGGAATGTGCACGTTCATGCAGGCCCAGCAGTCGTGGGCGTCCCAGCCGCAGAATCTCCGCTGCGGGACCTTCCTCTGGGTCACGATCGGTGCCACCGCGGCGTACACGGGCTCCGCGGTGTACGGATTCCACGAGACCGGCGCGTGCCGCCGCCTCGCGGCGCAAGTGGCGCCGCAGGAGGACCAGGTCGAGCAGGTGCCGCCGCTACCCCCGCACCTCGCGCCGCCACCGCCCAGATGACCAGCAGTCGGCTTCGGGCATGTGCGTGTCAGAACAGGGTGGCGCGAGGAGAGCGGACGCATTCCGCCCCATCACGCGGAGCAAATACCCGAACGGGTGAATCTGCTATCGCTGGCGATAGTGAATTCACCCAGGAGGGGCCTGCGTCGCGGGTCTATCCGACGAAACGAACACAGGCTCGCGAAGCCCTCATGCCGAAGCGCTCCGCCAGGAAGAAGACGCCGAGACCGCCGCCAGCGCTCGCCCCGACGTTCGCACCCGTGGTCGCCGCCTTCGCGAAGGATCGCGGCGTCGCTGCCGGCAAGCTGATCGCCTCCTACGGCCTCCGGGTAAACGGGAAGATCTTCGCCATGCACGTCCGGGGGAAGCTGGTGGTGAAGCTGCCGGCGGAGCGCGTCGTGGCGCTCGTCGCCAGCGGGACGGGCGACCACTTCGACGCGGGCAAGGGGAAGCCGATGAAGGAGTGGCTCGCGGTCGCTGCCGGGAAGGCGGACTGGGTCGCGCTCGCGCGCGAGGCGCACCGGTTCGTGAAGGCGCCCGGGCGGTGAGGCACCGGCTCAGCCGGTCAACGGCCGGGTGGGGCGGCCCGGAGCTTGAGCCCGCCCCGTTGTCCCCGCCGCGCGCCGTCTGCTACGGTGTCCCGGGGCGGCGAGGACGGCAGCGGTGACCAGGACGAAGCCCCGCGGCGAGCTGAGCGCGCGCATCCTCGCACCGCTCTTCCGCTACGTCGCCGAGCGGCGGGGCGAGGCGGTGCTCGCGGAGTCGCTCGCGCGGGCCGGCGCGCCGGCGCGGGCGCGGAGCCGCCTGGCCTGGCTCACGCACGCGGAGTTCGAGGCCTCCCTCGCCGCGGTCCGCGCCTGCGTCGCCGACGAGGCCGAGTTCCTCGTCGCCTGCGGGCACGACCTCGGGCGCTCGTACGGTGCCTTTGCGCTCGTGGCGCGCGCGTTCTCGGTGGCCCTCGTCTACCGGATCCTGGCGCGGACCCTCCACGTGTTCTCGCGGGTGAGCGCCTTCGAGTACGCCGACCTGGGCGGATCGCGCGTCTGGCTCCGCTACACCTCGCCGCTCCGCGAGAGCCGGCTCATGTGCCTCTCGCGCATCGCGCAGCTCTCCCTCGCGCCCACGGTCTCCGGCCTGCCGGCGGCGACCGTCGAGGAGCGGCAGTGCATCGGCCGCGGCGACCCCTGCTGCGAGTACGTCATCCGCTGGTAGCGGGGCCGTCGCCACCGCTGCAGCGTCGCCACCGCCGTGCCGTCGCCACTCCGGCTGCGCGTCCGTCACCCGCGCTGAGCCGCTGGCTCCGCCAGCGGTGCCTCGGCCCGCGCACCCTCCGCACCGGGCGCCAGGCTCGCCGAGGCGAGCAGGACGAGCGCGATCCAGGTGAGATCGGCCAGCGCGAGGTGGACGAGCTGCAGCCACACCGGGGCGAGCAGCGCGAGGTTCACGGCGCCCGCGACGAGCTGCACCGCGACGAGCGCGGCCACCGCCGCCGCCGCCCGGCGGACCCGCCGCTCGGGCCGCTCCCGCGCCGCGAGCCGCGCGGCGGAGATCAGCACCGCGGCGGCCACGGCCGCCGCCACCGGGTGGAAGACGCGGAGGCGCAGGAGCAGCGCGCCGTTCCCGTCCAGGTCCTGCAGGAACCCGTGGACCAGGCTCGTGGCCGGGAAGAGGGTGTCGCCCAGCGCCGCGACGGCGCCGGTGACGCCGCTGAACACCATCGTCACGGCGCCCAGGGCGAGCCCGGTCACGACCGCGGGCGGCGCGCGCCGCGCGAGTCCCGCCGGACCGGTCCCCCAGGCGGCGGTGAATGCCAGGGCGGCGAGCAGCAGGAAGGTGTTCACGAGGTGGAGCGCCATCGCCCAGCCGCGGCCGGCGGACGCGTCCCGGGCGACCCAGCCGAAGAGCACCAGCCCCGCGCCGAGCAGCGCCTCCGTCACCACCAGCGCGAGCGACCAGGAGGCCGCCCGGCGCGCGGCGTGCCCCCGCGGGAAGGCGCGCAGCGCCCAGGCGAAGAGCGCCACCACCAGCACCAGGGAGAGGCCGCTCGTCGCCCGGTGCGCGTACTCGATCACCGTCTCGACCGCCGGCGCCCGCGGGACGACGGCGCCCTGGCACGTCGGCCAGTGGCGGCCGCACCCGGCGCCGGAGCCCGTGGCGCGGACGAAGGCGCCCCAGGCGATCACCACCACGTTGTACGCGAGCACGCACCAGGCGAACCGGGCGAAGGCTCTCATGCGCCACTGGAAACCACCGCGCCGGCCCGTTGGCAACCGCGCCGGTGCCACGCGGCCCAAGCGGGACGGCGCGCCGGGCGCCGGCTGCTTCGCCGCCACCCGCGCGACGGGGCACCGACGCGATCACGCTCCGAGGATCCGCCGCAGGAAGAGGCAGTAGTAGAGCATCCCGCGCCACGGCCCGAGCCGCTCGACGAGATCCTCGCCGCGCCCGACCTCGACGAGCGCCTTCACCGCCGCGGCGTCGCCTGGCGGGAACACGTCGAGCCGGCCGAAGTACCGCAGCGCGAGGAGCGACGCCGACCACGGCCCGATGCCGGGCAGCTCGGTGAGCCGCTCCACCAGGGCGCCGGACGGCAGCGCGGCGAGCTCGGCGTCGCGCAGCGATCCGTCCGCGATCGCTCTCGCCGCCGAGCGGAGCGCGGTGGCCTTGGCGGAGGAGAAGCCCGCGGCACGGAGGACGGCGTCGCTCGCCCCCGCGAGGCGGGTGGCGTCCGGAAACGGGTACACGGTCGTCCCGCTCACCACGACGGGTGGAGCGAGCGAGGCCGCGAGCCGGCGCAGCATCGCGATCCCCGACGCGAGGCTCACCTGCTGGAAGGGGATGACCGCGGCGAAGGCTTCGTGCAGCGCCGCGAACCGCGGCGGCCGCACCCCGCGGATCCGGCGCTCGAGCGGCGCCAGCGCCGGCAGCCGCCGGGCACGTGCGTGGAACGGGGCGAGGTCCACGTCGAGGCCGAGCATCCGGCGCAGCCGGTCGCGCCAGGGAGCGAGGTCGCCCTCCGGTCCGGTGAGGACCGCGCGGATCTCCGGGCGGCGCGCCACCTGCGTCACCTCGCACGCCACCGGGCCATCCGGCGTCTCGAACGCGCGCACCCATCGGCCGCGCTCCCAGACGTCGATGGGGTTCCCGAAGAGGCGCTGGAGCACCAGCACCGTGAGGTCCAGGCGGAACGGCGCATGGGTCCCGAGCACGAGGTGCGCCCGGCGCGCCGCCCTGGCGGCCGTCCTGTCGTCGCGCCGCGCCACGCCGCCCTGATAGCGCGCCGCCTCGCGCGACGCCGCGCGAGACCCCTCGTCCGCGTGACCCACGTCCGCAGGATTTGGTGAGTCCCCGACGCCCCAGGAGATGCGACGACCCGCCATAGGCTCCCACCCCCCGCCACGAGTCCGTCACGCACGCCTGGTGCGGAAGTCGCCCGCTCCGGTCCGCCGGAAAAAACCACTGCCTGGCGGCCAATCTCGCCCTTCCGGGCGGCGGCGGCGCGGGCCGTCGGCTGCTCGCGGCCGGCGGCGGTGAGGTTCGGCGCAAAGGTTGCAGCAGGCCTGCCCGGGCCGGCAAGAGTATCCGGCTTCTCTGGGGGCTGGAGGACGAAATGCGCAACGT
>DATIWK010000002.1:0-6239 GCA_035519395.1 Anaeromyxobacteraceae bacterium
ACTGTCCGACGAACTCCATGCCGAGCGCGCCCAGATCCCGCCCGAGCCGGAGGTACCGGGTCAGGTCGTCGACCGCCCGCTCCGGCATGCCTCGCGCCAGCCAGGTGGCGCGCCGGTTGTTGAGGGCCGCCGCCATGTGCAGCGCGTCCCCGCGGGCCGTGGCCAGCTCGAGGGCGCGCGAGAGGATCTGCTCCGCCTGGGCGGCGCGGCCCACGTTGGGCAGGAAGTACCCGAGGAGCAGGAGGGCGACCACGCCCGTCTCGTACCCGTCGTCGCCGAGCGGCTCGGCGAGCGCGGCGGCCGCCTCGAGGGCCGCGGCCGCCTCCAGCCAGCGGCCGGCGCGGAACAGCGTCCGCCCGCGCGCCAGCTCGAAGCGTGCGGCGGCGGTGGGGGAGGGATGAGGTCCGGCGAGGCGCTCGGCCGCCGCGACCCGATCGGCGGAGCGCGTGTAGTCGTGCATCCAGTCGAGGGCGGTCGCCTCGTCGAGGAGGCACTCCACCTCGCCCTCGCGATCGAGGAGCGCCCGCGCCCGCTCCTGGGCGGCCACCAGATCCGCGATGGCGTCCTCGTAGCGGCCGAGGCGGTACCGCACCAGCCCGCGTCCGCGCAGCGTCGCGAACCGCCCCCGCGCGTCGTCCGGCGACATCTGGGCGAGGGCGCGGGTGTAGAGGGTCTCGGCCTCCAGGTACGCGTGGCGGGCGCGCAGGTCGTCCGCCAGGCGCAGCCAGAGCGAGGCCGCCTCGGCGCGCAGCCCGGACTCCTCCGCGTGGAACGCGAGCCGCGGGAGGCGGTCACCCTCGGGGAGGGACGCCGCCAGGAGGTAGAACCGGAACGCGGCGCGGTGGACGGCGCGCCGCTCCGGCTCGCCCGCCGCCCGTCCGATCGCCTCCCGCTGCAGCGGGTGGCGGAAGGCGAGCCGCCCGGCCCGGTCGGAGAGCACGTGCAGCTCCAGGAGCCGTCGCGTCGCCACCTCCGGGTCGAGGGTGACGGCGGGTCCGCGGCCCTCGCGATCCAGCTCGGCGACGACGCCCGCGACCTCGGCGCGGGTGACGCCGTCCCCCAGGAGCGCGACGAGCCGCGCGTGCGCGGCGAGCGCCTCCGGCAGGCCCGCCATCTCCTGCTGCACGAGCCAGTCCACCAGCGGCATGTCGGGCACGCGGTCCAGCTCGTCCGTCGCGACGTACCAGCGCTCGTCATGCCCGCGCGGCCGCACCAGCCCCTGCGCGCGCAGGCCTCGCACCAGCTCGACGAGGAGCACCGGGACGGCGCGGGTGCGCTCGACCAGACGCTCGATCGCCCGGGTCGGGATGTTCTCCGCCGGGAGCAGGAGCCGGCGGCACAGCTGGGCGGCGTCCTCGGGGGCGAGCGGCCCCACCTCCAGCTTCACCACGCGTGCGGCTCGCTCGCCGAGGTTCGGGCGCGCGGTCGCGAAGGCGTTCCGCGCCAGGGCGCAGACGAAGATGGGGAGCTTGGTCTCGGCGAGCGCGGCGTACTCGAGCGCGTCGAGGGCGGCCGGATCGGCGAGGTGCGCGTCGTCCACGAGCACGCAGAGGGGCCGCTCCTGTGCCCTCGCCCGGATCGCCTCGCCCGCCGCGCGCACCACCGCGCCCCGGAGCGCGCCCGGCGAGGCGCGCCAGGGGCGCAGGGGCGCCGCCTCCGCCGGGATCCACCCCATGGCGAGGGCGACCGGGGCCCAGGTCTGGGCGCCGATCGCGGCCGGGAGCGCGGCGCCCAGCGCCGCCTGGCCTCCGTCGGGCGGCGGCGGCCTGAGCGGAAGGCGCAGCGCCCAGCCGATCAGCGTCCGCAGCGTCTCGTCGTCGGCGGCCACGCCCTCGCGGGCGCGCACCTCGATCACCTCGGGGGCGGCGGGAAGCGCGCGGAGCCTCGCGGCCAGCTCGGCGCCGATGCTCGACTTCCCGATCCCGGCCTCCCCGGTGACGGCGGCCACGGCGGGGGCGTGGTCCGTGAGCGCGATCCGGGCCTCGGCCACCAGACGTCCGAGGACGCCCTCGCGCCCGACGAGCGGCGGGCGCTCGCTGCTGGGCTCGCCTGCTGCGACGCGCCGGAGCACGCCCTCGCGCCCCGGGCAGGGCTGCACGGGCGCCTCGGGGACGACGGCGGCGGCGCGCGCGGTGAGGAGCGTCCCGACGGGGTCCGCGGCGCGCGGCCAGTCCTCGGGCCGGTCGAACGCGCCGAGGTAGCGGGGCCCGGAGGCTCCCTCCAGCACGGCCACGCTGGCGAGGTCGACGAGCACGCGGATCGCGAGCCCGGCCTCGATCGCCACCGCGGCGCCGTCGAGCGCGAGGCGCACCGCGTTGTCGCGGGCTCCCGGCTCGAAGACCACGGCGTACCGCCCGGCGGCCGCGTGGACGAGGCGGCCGCCCGCGCCCTCCGCCGCGCGCTGCACGGCGAGGATGTCCGAGCCCGATTCGAAGCGCAGCAGGCCCACCAGCCGGCGCGACGGCGATGGGGTCGCGCGGCGCGCCGCGGTGCGGCCCCGCGGCTCGACGGTCCCGGCGGCGGCGAACGCGGCCGCCAGCGCCTCGCGGAGCGCGGCGCCGTCCGCGTAGCGCGCGGCCGGATCCTTGGCGAGGCAGCGGAGGACGACGTCCTCGAGCGCCGGCGGTACGCTCGCCAGCTCGGCGGGGCGGGGCGGCCGCAGGGCGAGGTGCGCCTGGCGCATCTCCCCGGGAGGGCCCGTGAACGGCGGCCGCCCGGTGAGCGCCTCGAACAGGATCGCGCCCGCGGCGTACACGTCGGAGCGCGCATCCGGCGGTTCGCCCCGGACCTGCTCCGGGGCCATGTACGCCGGCGTGCCCGCGAACCCGCCCTCGATGGCGAGCGGCTGGAGCGCGGCGTCGCCGGGTCGGCCGGCGAGCCCGTAGTCGACGAGCCTGGCCGGCCCGGCCTGCGCCGGGGTCGCGCTGGCGGCGAGGAACACGTGCCCCGGCTTGAGGTCGCCGTGGCACCAGCCCGCGGCGTGGAGTGCAGCGAGCGCCTCGGCGAGCGCGATGGCGTGCGGCGCGAGGGGGGCGGCGTCGAGACGCCCGCCTCCTTCGCGGAGCAGCGCCTCGAGCGACGGGCCGGCGATCCGCTCCTGCGAGAGCCAGCGTGCCCCGTTCTCCAGCTCGCCGTCACCGAAGAGCTCCGGTGCGAGCGGGGAACCGACGGCGAGGAGCGCCTCGCGCTCGTGCGCGAGCTGCATGCGCGCCAGCGGCTGATCGTTCGAGGCGACCTTGACCGCGGCGTCGCGTCCGTCCGCGTCCCGGCGCGCCGCGAGCACCGTGCCCGAGGCGCCGCGCCCGAGGACGCCCACGACGGCGTGACCGGGGATGGCCCAGCCGGTTGGGGCGGTGGCGGTCCTGGCCTCGTCGGACGGGGGCACGGGGGTGAATCATACCGCCGCAGGCCCCGGGTCCCATGCGTGGCGTGGGGCGTGGCGAAACTCCACGACGGCTGCGCGGATCTGTGCCACCGCGCGCACTCGGCGTCCTGGGTGTCCGGGACCCGTGACTACCACCCGGGCTTGCGCTAAGTCGTCTGGACACGTGACATAGAAACCTGGGATGTCGTACCTCAGTCGAGGGATCCACAGTGGACGCAGAGCACGTCCAGTGCGGGGTAGGGGTCGCTGTGCTCCGCGCACGACGCGGTGGGTCGCCGCGCGAGGACGTCGCTGGAGGAAGCCATGACGAGCCGAAATAACCTGGCGGTCGTGATCGCGATCGCCTGCACGACGCTGGTCGGTTGCCAGCAGCAGCAGCGCGCACCGCGCGCGACGCTGACCGCGGATGCGCTCTCCACGTCGAACGGCATCGCCGACAACGGGATCGCGGACAACGGGATCGCGGACAACGGGATCGCGGACAACGGGATCGCGGACAACGGGATCGCCGACAACGGCATCGCGGACAACGGGATCGCCGACAACGGGAACCAGGCGCCGCTGGCGAACGGGATGCGGCCTGGAGATGGGACGAACGGGCTCTTCGAGCACGGCCTCACCGCCGACGCGCTCGCGGCGCCGGAGTTCCAGTCCTGGTTCGCGATCGACCCTGTCTACTCGGACATGGTCATGCAGTACTTCGTGAAGTGCGCGGTCGCCGATGGGGCCTCGCTCGGGTACTCCTATGCGGGCGTCGACTACGCGTGGCCGGGCGTCTTCGGCCTCGCGCCCGCGTGGGCGAGCGGGCAGACCATCCCCGAGGACGAGCAGCAGCTCATCTCGGCATGCCTCGGCGCCCACGTGAACGGGCTCGGGCAGCACGTGAAGATCTCGGTGCGCGGCCACGAGACGAGCGGGGACCTCATCCCGGTCACGGCCGACGAGGTGGCCACCTGGCACTCCGCCGAGGCGTGCTTCTTCGGGAACCTCTTCACCGGGCCGGGCGTCTACAGCGCGCTCATGCCCGACCTGCTCGACGCGAGCATCTCGACCCCGCGCGGCTGCGCGGCCGAGTTCGGCCAGCCGGGCCAATGCCCGCCGATGGTCCAGGTCGGGATGTGCTCCGACGTTTGCACGGCCGACGAGAACGGCATCTGGCAGGACTGCAGCCCGGACGGTGGCGCGACCCATTACCGGCCGGTGCAGACGTTCCTGCGCGACGCGGACATCTACCACTGCGGCGACGGCGTCTGCGACTCGATCACCGAGAACGAGACGACGTGCCCCGCGGATTGCGCACCGGCGCCGACCCCGCCGGCCGATCCGCCCCCCGCCGACCCCTCCGGGACGCCGTAAGGAGCCCACCATGACGACCCTGACCAGCCAGATCGAGCAGGTCACCCCGGGCTGCGGCATCCCCCCGGACCAGATCTCCTCCGCCGGCCGCCCCTGCCTCTTCTGGATCGGCTCCTCGCGTCCCCAGGACCAGGGCCGCTCCTTCCGCCTCGACGCCGACGACGTGGTCGTCGGGCGCGGCGCCGACTCGACCCTCGTCGTGGACGACCCCGGCGCGTCGCGCCGCCACGCGAGGATCCAGCGCGGCCTCGACGGCGAGTACGTCCTCACCGACCTCGGCTCCCGGAACGGGACGTACGTGAACGGCCTCAAGGTGCGGTCCACCCCGCTCCGCGAGGGCGACAAGATCCAGCTCGGGACCGTGACCGCCTTCCGCTTCTCGTTCCGCGAGGAGCTGGAGGAGCGCGAGGACCGGCTGCAGCGCGCGCTCCGCGCCACCGGCGTCGGCGCGTTCGAGTGGAGCACGGCGACGGGCGACGTGGTCCTTTCCGGCGGCGCCGAGCGCATCGTCCCCGACGGGCGCGGCTTCTGGGGCGCCCTCCACCCCGAGGACCGCGACCGCGTCCGCGAGCTGTTCGCCGCCGCCGGCGCCGAGGGGCGCCGCTGCGAGGTGGAGTGCCGCATCGCCGGGCCGGCGGGCACGCGCTGGTACGCGCTGCGCGGCGAGCCGTTCCGCGGCTTCGGCGGCGAGGTCACCCACCTGGCCGGCTCGCTCATCGACGTCACCGCCCGCAAGCTCGCCGAGCAGGAGCTGCGCCGGCAGGCGCTGCTGTTCGAGAGCCTCATGGACGCGGTGATGGTCCTCGACTTCCAGGGGCAGATCATCGACTGGAACCGCCGGGCCGAGGCGCTGTTCGGCTGGACCAAGGCCGAGACCCTGGGCCGCAAGCCGGGCGAGCTGCTCGCGCCGGCCGGCGCCGACGAGCTCGCCACCACGCTCGTCGCCAGCGTGTCGCAGGACGGGCGGGCCGCGAACGAGGTGACGCTCCGCCGCAAGGACGGGAGCGAGGTCGTCGCCGAGGTCGTGGGCGTCCCGCTCAAGGACCCGACCGGCCGCCACGTGGCCGACATCGCCATCTACCGGGACATCACCGAGCGGAAGCAGCTCCAGTCGCGGCTGTTCCTGGCCGACCGGATGGCCGCGCTCGGCACGCTCGCCGCGGGCGTGGCGCACGAGATCAACAACCCGCTGGCGTTCGTCCTCGGCAACCTGGTGTTCCTGGAGGACGAGATCCCCCGCGCCGCCGCCGAGAACCCGCGCACCACCGACCTCCAGAAGGCCCTGGAGGAGGCGCGCACCGGCGCCGAGCGGATCCGGACCACGGTCCGCGACCTCCTCACCCTCGCGCGCAACCGGGAGGCGGAGGCGGTCTCCGACGTCGACGTCAACGCGGTGCTGGAGTTCACGCTCAAGATGGCCGAGCCCCAGCTGCGCCACCGCGCGCGGCTGGTGAAGCGGCTCGGCGACATCCCGCGCGTGGCGGCGCCCGAGTCGCGC
>DATIWK010000003.1:0-12809 GCA_035519395.1 Anaeromyxobacteraceae bacterium
GCCGAGCCCGAGCAGGAGCGCGCCGGAGAGGCGGAGCTTCGAGCCGCCCTGGCGGTGCAGGTCGGGGAGGATGTCCGAGAGCGAGAGGTGGAGGAACGTCCCGGCGCTCGCGGCGAGCGCCATCGGCGTGAAGACCTCCGCGCGCGCCACGCGCCGCAGCACCACGTACAGCGCGGCCCCGAGCGGCACCATCAGCGCGAAGGTTGCGTTCATGGCCAGGGCGCGTCCGCGGGAGTACCCCTCGGCCCGCAGGATGGCGGAGAGCGAGAACGACGACGGGATCTTGTGGGCGATGATGGCGACGAAGACCAGCAGCCCGACCTGCGGCGTGGCGTTGGCGGCGCCCAGCGCGAACCCGTCCACCACGGTGTGCGCCGACATCCCCAGGAACGCGGCGAGACCGAAGGTGTGCACGTCGCAGCCGGTGGTGCCCTCCAGGTGGACGTGGTCGCCGTGGTAGACGACGGCCCCGGCGTCGCGGGTGGAGAGGCGGACGTTGGGTCCCGGCTCGGCGCAGACGTGGATGAGGACGAACCGCTCCAGGAGGTAGAGGAAGAGGAAGCCGACGAGGACGAAGGGCACCGCGCGCGCCCCCGCCCCCTCCACCGCCTCGGGCAGCATGTGGAAGAAGGCGGCGCCCAGCATCACGCCCGCCGAGAAGGAGAGCATGAGGTCGGAGCGGCGCGCGTCGCGGAGGAGCGGCAGGGCGCCGCCGCCCAGCGCGCCCGCCAGGATCGCGCCGGTGTAGAGCGCCAGCGACTGGATCTCGGAGAGCGTCCCCATCGGTCCCTACTCCGCCAGCTCGGAGGCGTGGAACGCCGGGTCGATCTCGAAGCTCCGGCCGCCGGGCGGGAAGTGGCGGTCCACGAGCGCGGCCACGTCGGCGGCGGTCTGGAGCGCGCCCGCGTCGCGCCGGAAGTGGACGCCGCCGCGGCGCCCGCGCGTGTACCAGAGCAGGTGGCGCCGCAGCTCGCGGACCGCGGCGCGCTCCGCCTCGTCCGTGCTCTCGTCCCCCCGCCGCTGGCGCAGCCGGTGCTCGACCTGCATCGCGACGTGGCGCAGGACCACCGCGGCCCACTCGTCCCGCGTCGTCGGCGGCGGCGCCGGCTCGCCCCGCTCCCAGGCGGCGAGCTCGCGAAAGATCCACGGGTTCCCGCAGGCGCCGCGGGCCACCAGCACGGCGTCGCAGCCGGTCTCCTCGCGCATCCGGATCGCGTCCGCCGCGGTCCACACGTCGCCGGAGCCGAGCACCGGGATGGCGACGGCCTGCTTCACGGCGCGCACGAGGTCCCAGCGGGCGCGGCCCGAGTAGCCCTGGGCGCGCGTCCGGCCGTGGAGCGAGACGGCGCTGGCGCCGGCCGCCTCGGCCGCGCGCGCCACCTCGACGCAGTTCAGCTCGCCCTCGTCCCAGCCGGCGCGGATCTTCACCGTGACGGGCACCGACACCGCGGCGACCATGGCCCGCACCGCGGCCTCGACGCGCCTCGGGTCGCGTCCCAGCGCCGCCCCCGCCCCCGCCCCGCACACCTTCTTCACCGGGCAGGCCATGTTCACGTCGACGATCCCCGCACCGGCGCGCACCGCCAGCTCCGCGCCGCGCGCCAGCACCTCGGGCTCCGCCGCGAAGATCTGGACGGCGAACGGCACCTCCTCCGGATCACGGTCGAGGTAGCTCTCGGTCTGGGACTGCCCGTGGACGAGGCCGTGCGCCGAGACCATCTCGGTGTAGGCGAAGCTCGCGCCCATCGAGCGGCAGATCGAGCGGAAGGGCCGGTCGGAGACGCCGGCCAGGGGCGCGAGGAAGAACCGCCCGGAGAAGGTGTGGGGCCCGATGCGCATGGGAGCTTGCGCCGGCGGTGTAGCACGGCGCGTCGAGCCGGGAAATCCCGGAATGCCGCGGGAGCCCGGCGGTTCCTGGGGCTAAGCGGGACGCCGCCCGTGCGCAACCTCGTCGCCCGGGACGCCGTCCTCGCCTCGCACGTCTCCCCGCGCGCGATGCGGCGGCGCGGGGCAGGGAGGAGGGCCAGTGGGCCCCGCGACATGGTGTCCGGCCCCGATTTGGCTCTCGCCCGCCCACCCGGTTACCATGGCCCCGAGCAGGCTCTGGCCCCCGGGCCGGATCAGGCGCAACCGAGCAGCGACGAAGAGGCCGGCCATTCCGACCCCCTTTCTGACCACGATCCTCCTCTCCCTCGCGCCGGCCGTCGCCTCGGCCGCCGCGCCCGTGTCCACCGCCGCGGCCGCTGCCGCGACGCAGGCGCTCCCGCCCGCGCAGGTCCCGGAGCCGACGCTCGTTCCGATCGGCGCCACGCCGACCCCGCGCGCGCCGTTGACGGACACCGAGGCGGGGGACGCCGCCGCGACCGAGGCGGCCGGCGAGCCTCAGGTGGCGACGGAGATCCAGGAGCAGTCCGCCGAGATCGACGCCATCCGCCAGGCCGAGGAGCGCTCCCGGATCCAGGAGGCGGCGCGGCCCGAGGATCGCGCGGCGCCCGCCGACGGCCTCGGCCTGGAGTCGCCGCTGCGCGACCGCGTCGGCGGGGCGCTCGGGCGCGAGGGAGCGCCACCGGCGACCGGCGGCCGGATCGCGCTCCTGCCCGAGCTCGACCACGGTCTCGCCCAGCTCCAGGCCGAGTACGACATCCCGGTGGAGGTGAACGAGGCGGTGGTCGCCTACGTCCGCTTCTTCCAGACCGAGCCGGTCCGCGGCCACTTCGTGAAGTGGCTGGGCCGATCCCACAAGTACATCGAGAAGTACCGGGCGATCCTGAAGGAGGAGGGCCTGCCCGAGGACACCGTCTTCCTCGCCATGATCGAGAGCGGCTTCGGCAACTTCGCCTACAGCCGCGCGCGCGCGGTCGGCCCCTGGCAGTTCATCGCCCCCACCGCCCGGATCTTCGGCCTGAAGCAGGACTTCTGGGTGGACGAGCGGCGCGATCCGGAGCGGAGCGCGCACGCGGCGGCGCGCTACCTCAAGGAGCTGTACGGCCAGACCGGCGACTGGCGGCTGGCGTGGGCGGGATACAACGCGGGAGCGGGGACGATCTTCCGCGCCAAGGCGAAGGGGTACGGCGACTTCTGGTCGATGGCCGCCACCAAGGGCCGGCGCGTGCTGCGCGCCGAGACCAAGGGCTACGTGCCGAAGCTGATGGCGGCGGCGATCATCACCAAGCACCCGGAGGCGTTCGGGTTCAGGCCGGAGGAGATCGAGGCGGAGCAGTGGCGCGACTACGAGGAGGAGACGATCCCCTCGGCGACGCTCCTCTCGGTGGTGGCGCGCGCCGCCGGCGCGCCCGAGCGCGACCTCATCGAGCTCAACCCCGAGCTGCGCCGCGCCTGCACGCCGCCCCGGCCGTACCGGGTCAAGATCCCGAAGGAGACGGCGGACACCTTCGCCGCGAACTGGCCGGAGCTGGCGAAGACGGTCCGCACGACGTTCGCGGGTCACGTCGTCCGGCGCGGAGACACGCTCGGCAAGATCGCCGCGCAGTACGGCGTGCCGGTCCAGGGCATCCTGGAGATGAACGGATCGGTGGTCGAGCACCGGCTCCGCCCGGGGACCGAGCTGCTCATCCCGCGCTCGGTCGGCGCGCCCGCCGCGGTCGCCCGCGCCGAGCCGCCCCACGAGCCGGCCCGGCGCCCGGAGCCGCAGGCGCGCGTCGAGCCGGTCCGGACCGCGCCGCCGGCCGTCGCCGAGGCCGCGGCGCAGCCGCCCCGCACCGCCGAGCGGGTGGCCGCGGCGCACGAGTCCAAGCCGAAGACGACGCTCAAGGTCCGGCCGGGCGACACGCTCTGGTCGATCTCGCAGAAGTACGGCGTGGGCCTGGATGAGCTGTGCCGCTGGAACGGGATCAAGAACCCGCACCACCACAAGCTGCTCATCGGGACCGAGATCGTGGTGTTCGCGGACCGGACGTAGCGGGCGGCTGGCTTCGGGTCGCGAGGCATCGGGTCGGCGCGGCGGCCGGCGGGCTCCGGGCAGGCCCTCTCCTCCGGCGCTCCGCCAAGGCGTGGGGATCGTTCCCGATGACCGGAACCGTCCCGAGCACCCGGAACCGCCACAGGAGGCTCCGCCGGCACTCGCGCGGTACGCACTGCCTGGCCGGACTCCTTCCGGCTTGGGCAGATGTGGAGGCGGCAAGCCCTCGCTATGGCTCCGCGCCTTCGGAGAGGGCCTGCCCTCACGCCCGCCGGCCGCCGTGCCAAGCGCGCCCGCGGACACGCCGCCTGAAAACACGAACGCCGGCAGCTTGCGCCGCCGGCGTCCGATGTGACGCGGGAGAGACCCGAGTTACTGCTTCTTCTCCTCGGTCTTCTTCTCCGCCTTCTTCTCGTCCTTCTTCACCTCGGTCTTGGCCGGCTCCGCCTTCTTCTCGGCCTTGGCCGGCTCCGCCTTCACCTCGGCCTTGGCCGGCTCCGCCTTCTTCTCCTCGGCGAGGACGGGCGTGGCGGCGATGAACGCGAGGGCGACGAGGGCGCTGAGGATCTTCTTCATGGGTGTGATCTCCGTGGTTGAGGTAGCGAGCTCCCCGCGGCCTCGATGCCCGGAGAGCGGCTGAAGGGGCGTAAAAAACCATCTTTGCCGGGCCGTGTCGAGGATTCGTGCGATGCGCCGCGGGATGCGATCGGCGATGACGGTGAGCTCATTCGTAATATCTACAATAATTTTAGTATGTTATACATGCTGCGCAGCCTCGACTGTGCGCCCCGAGTTCGGTAGATGATGGCGGTCCACCGGCGCACCAAGGACCGCCGATGCACGCACTCAGCGTTTTGACGCGCACACGACCCCACAGATGGGTGGGGCGTCGATGTCAGGAGATCGTGCGCGCCGGATCGACGCGCGCCGCGGTCGCCGCGGGGGCGAGCGCGCCGAGAACGGCCGCCAGCGCCGGGACGGTCACGGCGAGGAGCGCGATCCAGGCTGGCCAGCCGAAGAAGGTCTCCGGCCGGAACGGGAAGTCGGGGAGGAGCCGTGCCGCCACCCGATCCGCCCCGATCGCCGCGAGCCGCCCGAGCGCCGCGCCCAAAACGCCGCCGGCGAGCCCGAGCAGCGCCGCCTCGGCGAGCACCACCAGGCGCACGTCGGCCGGGGTCGCGCCGAGCGCCTCCAGGATCGCGATCTCGCGCACCCGCGCCCGCACGCTCGCCGAGAGCGACTGCGCGATGGCGAGCGCGGCGAGGCCGCACATCACCACCGCGACCACCGCGAGGGCGCCGGTCGTGACCGCGACCACGGTGCCGACGCGCTCCGCCGCGGCCCGGTCGCCCTCGTCCACCGAGAACCCCATGCGCCGCACCGCGGCCGCGATCCCGGGCACGTCGTCGGGCCGCCGCGCGAGCACCGTGACCTGCGTGTAGCCCGCGTCCTGCTTGCCGTACTCCCGGTGAAGCCGGCGCACCGTGTCGAGCGGCATGGCGGCCAGGTAGACGGGGATCCGATCCGACAGCCCGGCCAGCCGCAGCCGCGCGTCGTAGACGCGGTCCTCGGTCTTCTGCGGCACGATGGAGAGGCCGATCTTCACCGGCAGCTCGATCCCCACCAGCGACAGGCCCGGCGGCAGCCGCCGCACGTTCCACGCGGGGGCGATGGTCTTGTCGTAGATCTCGAGGATCCGGCGGGAGATCACCACCGGGATGGCGCCGCCGCCGGCCGGGTCCTCGAAGCGGGCGCCGGGCCCGAGGTCGGGCGCCAAGAGGCCGGGCGCGACCCCCACCACCGGGATCTGCACCGTCATCCCCGGTGGCCAGTTGACCTGGAGCCCCTCCGGTGGCCGCGGCGCCGCGACGGGGACGCGGAGCGAGAGGCGCGGCCAGGCGTCGGCGACGCCCGGCGCCTCCCGGAGGCGGGCCACCGCGGCGTCGTCGAGCTGGCCCCCGCCGAGCACGCCGGAGAGCGACACGCCCGCCGGCACCACGTCCACGAGCCGCGCGTCGGCGGGGAACATGCGGCGCGCCGCATCTCCCACGCCCAGGCCCAACGCGAGGAAGAAGGCGAGGGCGGCCGCCCCCACGGTGGCGGCGCCCGCGTTCACCAGCGCGCCACGCCGGTCGGCGCGCACGTTCGCGAGCGCCAGCCAGAGGAGCCCCCTGGCCTTCACCCGAGCCTCCCGTCGGCGAGGTGCAGGACGCGGGTGGCCGCACGCGACACCCGCTCCTCGTGCGTCACCACCAGCACGGAGAGCCCCTCGCGCGCCAGGTCGGCGAAGAGCCGGATGATGGCCTCGCCCGTCACCGCGTCGAGGTTCCCGGTCGGCTCGTCGGCGAGGAGCACGGCGGGGCGCGCGAAGAGCGCCCGTGCGATGGCGACGCGCTGGCGCTCCCCGCCCGAGAGCCGGCCGGGCCGGGCGGCCGCCTGCGCCGAGAGCCCGACGCGCGCGAGCGCGTCTCCGGCGCGGGTGCGGAGCGCCGCCACCGGCTCCGCGCCGTCGCGCCGGAGGATCCCGGGGAGCATGACGTTCTCCAGCGCCGAGAGGCCCGGCAGCAGGTTGAACGACTGGAAGACGAACCCGAGGAAGCGGTTGCGCAGGTCGGCGCGCTCCGCGGTGGAGAGGCCACGGAGGGAGCGGCCCGCCACCACGGCCTCGCCGCCGAAGTCGAGGTCGAGCGCGCCGGCGACGTAGAGGAGGGTGGACTTGCCCGAGCCCGACGCGCCCACGATGGCGACCAGCTCGCCGGGCGCCACGTCGAGGTCCACGCCGCGCAGCACCGGGACCTCCCGGTCGGCGTCGCGGAAGCTCTTGGTGACGCCACGGAGCGAGATCACGGCCGCTCCCCGGCCCGCGTCTCCGCCTCGATCGCCACCAGGAGCGCGCCCTCGGCGAGCTCGGCGCGGACGGAGATCGCGGCCAGCCGATCCGCGGGCGCGGCGAACCGCTCCACCACCGAGCGCATCACGAAGGCGTTCGGGCCGGTCCCGTAGGCGTCGTCGGGCAGCGCCCGAACGCTCGCCACCAGGCGCGGGACGTCGAGCACCGCCCCGCCGAGGCCGCCCTCCAGCGCGGCCGCGGCGTCGCGGGTGGGCGCGCGGAAGCCGTCGCCGCTGCCCAGCCGGGCCAGGAGCCGATCGAGCCTTCCGGGGGCGCCGCCCGCCACCGCGAGGCGCGCGCCGTCGAGGCGCCACGCGATCTCGCCGCTGGGCGTGGTGACCCGCCAGGTCGTCCCCTCGGCGGGCGCGCCCTTCCGCGGTCCGCGGCGCGCGGCCGCCGCCGCGATCCGCTCGGAGACGGCCCGGGCGCGATCCGCGTCCCTCACCGTGGCGACGCCCTCGAACTGGAGCAGCCGCAGCGGATCGGCCCGCAGGCGCTCCTCGGAGAGGCTCGCCACGTCCAGTCCCGGCGCCAGCGAGACCGCGGCCGCGGCACCCGGCGCGAGCAGCTCGAAGAGGTCCCGCTGCGCATCGAGGCCGGCGGCGGCGAGGCGCGCCCGCTCGCGTGGCCCGAGGAAGGGCACCAGCTTCTTCCCCAGCGCCGCCGGGTCACCGTGCCAGGCGCCGGCGAGCGCTGCGTCGGGGTCGAGCCGCGACGCCGGCGCGGCGCCCGCGCCCGCCAGCGCGCGGAACCCGGGCGCGCGATCGCCCAGCAGCACCGCCAGCACCACCCGCAGCCGCGCCCCGCCGCCGGACAGGCCGGCGGCGAGCCCGTCCCTCACGCCCCAGGCGCCGGCGAGGAGCGGCGAGCCGGGAGGGACGAAGGCGAAGGCGGTGTGGCCGTCGCCGAGCGCGGCGCGCGCGGTCTTCCAGGCGGCGCTCCCGGCGAGCGACGCCTCGGGCGCGAGCGCCGCGGCGGCGGCGACCAGCTCGGGTCCCTGCGGCCCCGGCGCGAGGATCGCGGTCGCGCCGTCGACGACGGCGTACGAGAGCGACGCGGGACGGCCGTCGCGGTGAGGGCCCCCCGCCGCGGGACGGAACGTCACGATCTCCACCGCCCCGCGGCGCTCCCGCCCGCGCTCCGGTGCGCCGAGGCGATCGCGGGCGATGCGGGCGAGGACGTCCGCGAGCAGGGCGGCGTCGCGCACGGGCAGGACCAGGGTCCCGGAGGCGAACCCCGCGCCGCGCGCGGGATCGATCCCCGCGCCGGAGAGCGAACGCCGGTCGAGCGGGTCGAAGCCGAGTTGCGCCGTGGCGGCCGCGCGCCAGCCGGCGAGATCCCCCGCGCCCGGGAAGGCCGCGGCGGTGTCGAGCAGCGCGGACACCTGCGGCGTGGCGGCGTCGAGCCGCGGCACCACCACCGCCGCGCGCGCCCCGGCCGGCAGCCAGCGCTCCGGGGGCGGCCCACCGCGGCGCCCGCAGCCGCCGGCGGCCGCGAGCGCCAGCGCGGCGGCCACGCGGAGAGCGGGGGTCCGGCGCACGGCCGATTCTTACCATGGTACACAACGCCCGCTCATGATCTTCGCCACCGGCGACGACGCCCCGCTCGCGCTCGACCTGCTCCCGGACTGGGGTGGCGCCCTGGGCGCGCGCGCGGCCCGGCTCGAGCTGGAGATCGGCTCGGGGCACGGCGGGTACGCGCTCGCGTTCGCGCGGCTGCGGCCGGAGTCGGCGCTGGTGGCCATCGAGCAGCGGCGCAAGTTCGCCGAGGTCGTGGCGGAGAAGGCGACGCGCCGCGGCTGCCCGAACCTGGTCGTGATCCACGGCGACGCGCGCCTGCTGGCGCCGCGGCTCTTCCGCGCCGCGTCCCTGGAGGCCGTCCACGTCCACTTCCCGGACCCGTGGTGGAAGCGGCGCCACCACCGGCGCCGCCTGGTGGACGACGGGATGTCGTCGCTGCTGCTCGGCCTGCTCCGCCCCGGCGGGCTCCTCGACTTCAGGACCGACGTGGAGCGCTATGCGGCGGAGGCGGTGGAGCGGCTCGAGGATGTCGGGTTCGAGAACGAGGGCGGGCCCGGGGCGTTCGCCCAGCCCGCCGCGGACGAGATCCCCTCGACGCGCGAGAAGCGCTACCTCGCGACCGGCCAGCGCGTGTGGCGCCTGCGCCTGCGCCGGCCGGCCGGGTCCCCATGACCGGCGACGGCGGCGGCGGGATCTCGCGCGCCCAGGTCGCGCTGCTGGCGGTCGCCGCGGGCGCCTCGGTGGGGAACCTCTACTACGCGCAGCCGCTCCTCCCCGAGATGGCGCGCGCCTTCGGCGTCGCGGCGCGCGAGGCGGGGCTGGTGCCGATGCTCACCCAGCTCGGCTACGCGGCGGGGATGCTCCTCTTCGTGCCGCTGGGGGACGTCGTCGAGCGGCGGGGGCTCATGCTCGCGCTGCTCGGGGCGGTGACGGCGTCGCTGGTCGCGACCGCGCTCGCCGGCTCCTTCGCGCTCGTGGCCGCGGCGAGCTTCGCGGTCGGGCTCACCAACGTCGTGCCCCAGCTCGCGGTGCCGCTCGCCGCCCACCTCGCCGCGCCGCCCCAGCGCGGCCGCGTGGTCGGGACGGTCATGAGCGGGCTCCTCGTCGGGATCCTCGCGGCCCGGACCGCCGCGGGCTTCGTCGGCGAGCGGCTCGGATGGCGCGCGGTCTACGTGCTCGCCGCGGCGCTCATGATCGCGCTCGCCGCAGCGCTGCGGGCGCTCTTCCCGCCCAGCCGGCCCGAGAAGGGCATGCCGTACCCGCGCCTCCTCGCCTCGATGGCGAGCCTGGTCCGGCGCGAGGGGGTCCTGCGCGAGGCGGCGCTCCTCGGGGCGGGCGGGATGGGCGCCTTCAGCGCCTTCTGGGCGACGCTCGCGTTCCGGCTCGAGGCGGCGCCCTTCCACCTCGGTCCCCGCGCGGCGGGGCTGTTCGGCCTGGTCGGGATCGCCGGCGCGCTGGCGGCGACCGCGGCGGGGCGGCTCGTGGACCGGCTCCCCGCGCGCGACGTGACCGCCGCGGGGCTCGCCGTGGCGCTGGCCGGCTACGGCGCGCTCCTCGCCGGCGGCGATCGCCTCGCCGGCATCGCCGCCGGCGTGGTGCTCCTCGACCTCGGCGTCCAGGGCGCGCACGTCGCGAACCTAGCCCGCATCCACGCGCTGCCACCGGCGGAGCGGAGCCGCCGCAACACGGTCTACATGGTGAGCTACTTCGCGGGCGGCGCGCTCGGGACCGCCGCCGCCACCTGGGCATGGTCCGCCTGGGGCTGGCCCGGGGTGTGCGCCGTGGGTGCGGCGCTCCTGGCGCTGCCGCTCCTGGTCTGGTGGGCCGGCCGCCCGCGAAATAGGCGGGCCGTCCCCTCGTAGAGAGGCGAGACCGGAGGTCTCGCCATGACCCGCGCCGCCCTCGCCGTCCCCATGCTCGTCGCCGCGTTCGCGCCGTCCGGCCGCGCCGCGGATCGCGCCCCCGGAGGGGAGGATCGGTGCGTCGTCCACGCCGCCGCGGAGGACCGCGTGGTTCAGGGGCGGAACCTGGCCGTCGCGGACCCGAGCGGCGTCCGCGACGCCGTCGCGATCCGCGGCGACGTGACGGTGCGGCGGGGCGCCGTGGTCCGCAAGGCGGTCGCGATCGGCGGCTCCGTCGCCGTCGAGGAGGGCGCGGCGGTGACCGAGGACGCGATCGCCGTGGGCGGCGACGTGCGGGTGGCGCGCGGCGGCCGCGTCGGCAAGGACGCGCTCGCGCTCGACGGGCAGGTGCGCGCCGCGGAGGGCGCGGTGATCGCCGGGAAGACGTTCTCGCTCGCCTTCTCCGCCGGGGGCGAGAGCCTCGGCCAGAAGATCCTCGCCGAGCTGGGCGCCGAGGGTTGCCGGGTCGTTCCCGAGGCCGGGCGCTGACCGGGACTGCGCGGCCGGTCCCTTCGCGCTATCCTCGGCAGGTGCGACGGAGAGCCCGCATCCTCGCCGCGGCCCTGGCGCTGGCGCTCGCGCCGGCGTGCCGCCGGACCGGACCGGCCGAGACCTACCGCGCCTTCGTCGCGGCCGCCCGCGAGGGCGACGAGGCGGCCGTCTGGTCGATGCTGTCGGCCGGCTCGCGCGCCGCGCTCGACGCGCGCGCCCGGGCGGTCGCCGCGCGCGCGGGGAACGCGGTCCCCGCCACCGGGCGCATGCTCCTCGCCGGCGACTCGGCCATCCGCGCCCCGCACGTCCGCTCGGTGGTGGTCCGCGCCGAGTCCGCCGACCAGGCGGTGGTCGCGGTCGCGACCGAGGACGGCGCCGAGCGCGAGGCGCGCCTCGTCCGCGAGGGTGGCGCCTGGCGGGTGGTGCTGCCCGAGCTGGCGGCGCAGCCGGGCACGCCCTGATCCGCGCCGCCGGCGTCGCCGTCGCGGTGGTATTCCCCGGAAAATCTGTTATCTACACCGTTCCCCCGCTGGGCCGGCCGGCGCCGGCCGCGCAGGGAACCCCGCGCATGAAGAACCCCTCCGCCGCCCAGATCCGCGAGTCGTTCCTCCGCTTCTTCGAGGAGCGCCAGCACCGCCGCGTGCCGTCCTCCGCGCTCGTGCCGCAGAACGACCCCACGCTCCTCTTCACCAACGCCGGCATGGTCCAGTTCAAGGACGTCTTCACCGGCCGGGAGAAGCGCGACTACCGCCGCGCCACCACCGCCCAGAAGTGCGTGCGGGCCGGCGGGAAACACAACGACCTCGAGAACGTGGGGTTCACCGCGCGTCACCACACCTTCTTCGAGATGCTCGGGAACTTCTCCTTCGGCGACTACTTCAAGAAGGACGCCATCGCCTGGGCGTGGGAGTTCGTCACCGGCGAGAAGTGGCTCGGGCTGGCGAAGGAGCGGCTGGCCGCCACCGTCTTCGCCGGCGAGGGCAGCCTCCCCTGGGACGAGGAGGCCTACCAGCTCTGGAAGGCGCAGGGCGTCCCGCCGGAGCGGATCCACAAGCTGGGCGCCAAGGACAACTTCTGGGCGATGGGCGACACCGGCCCCTGCGGCCCGTGCTCGGAGCTCCACTTCTTCCAGGGCGACGACATCCCCTGCGCCGAGGAGCAGGCGGGGCGGCGGTGCCTGGGCGTCGCCTGCGACTGCGATCGCTGGCTCGAGATCTGGAACCTCGTGTTCATGCAGTTCGAGCGGAACGCGGAGGGCAGCCTCACGCCGCTCCCCAAGCCGTCGATCGACACCGGCGCGGGGCTCGAGCGCATGGCCTCGGTCGCGCAGGGCAAGCGCTCCAACTACGACACCGACCTGTTCCAGAACATCATCCGCGCCATCGAGAAGCTGGCCGGGAAGAGGTACGGGAAGGAGCGCAGCGGGACGGCCTCGCCGGGCCGCGGGACGGAGCCGAAGGCGGAGGCGCAGGACGACGACGTCTCCATGCGCGTCATCGCCGACCACGCGCGCGCCACCACCTTCCTGGTCGGCGACGGCGTCCTGCCGTCGAACGAGGGGCGCGGCTACGTGCTCCGCCGCATCATGCGGCGCGCCATCCGCCACGGGAAGCGGCTCGGGCTGGAGAGGTCCTTCCTCGCCGACGTCTGCGGCGCGGTGATCGAGGAGATGGGCGGCGCCTACCCGGAGATCCGGGAGAACCGCGCCTTCATCGCCAAGGTCGCGCAGCAGGAGGAGGAGTCCTTCCGGCGCACCCTCGACAACGGCCTGCGCATCCTCGAGGAGGAGATGGCGCGCCTGGGGCGCGCGGGCGAGAAGGTGGTCCAGGGCAAGGTCGCCTTCCAGCTCTACGACACCTTCGGCTTCCCCATGGACCTCACCCGGGTGATCGCCGCCGAGCGGGGGCTGGCGGTCGACGAGGCGGGATTCGAACGGCACATGGCCGAGCAGCGGGCCCGCTCCGAGTGGAAGGGCTCCGGCGAGGCCGCGGTGGGCGAGATCCACAAGCAGATCGCCGCCGAGCTGGGCGAGACTCGCTTCCTGGGCTACGAGACCGGGGTGGCCAGGGCCGAGGTGAAGGCCCTGC
>DATIWK010000004.1:0-9912 GCA_035519395.1 Anaeromyxobacteraceae bacterium
GCCGCGCCGGGCCGAGGTGGTCGCGTCGGTGGACGGGCTCGACGTCGTCGACGGGCGGCCGGCGGCGCTCGGGAAGCGCGGTTACCTGGTCGATCCCTGGTCCGAGGTGACCATCGACGGCTTCCGGACGAGCGAGGACGCCGTCGCGGCGTTCCGGTTCTCGAGCGTGCCGCGGTCCTACGCGGCGTTGCGGGGGGACCCGCGCGACGTGGGGGTCATCGGCGTCGCCGTCTTCCCGGAGCGCAGCCCGCGGTGGCAGCCCCCGCCGTCCCCCCTGCCCTACCGCGACCGGGCCGAGGCGGATCGATTCCAGGCGCCAACGTCCGGAGGCACGCCCCCCGCGGCCTCGCCGGCGCCGCCCCGGAGCGGCGAGGCCGGGATGGCGCAGCGGAAGGTCGAGGAGGGCGGGCGGCGCCCGGGCCTCGGCACCGAGTTCGGAGAGGAGCACGGCTCGCCCGTCCGCTCCGTCTGGTTCGAGCGGGAGAGCGCCTCGCCCGCGGCGGTGCTGACCGTCCGCTACGACGACCGACCGGGCCTGCTCGCGGTTGGGATCGACGTCGACGGGTCGCTCGCCCGCCGCGACGAGGCCGCGCTCCGCGAGACCGCGGAGCCGTTCCGGCGCGACGGCGCGTACGCGCAGCCGCCGCGGGGCTGGAGCCGCCGCTAGCCCCTCCGAATCGCCTCGTCCCCCGTCCGGCGCCGCGCTAGGTTGGCGTGGTGCGGACCGTCGTCGCCACCCGATACGTCACGCCGCTGCGCGAGGGGGGGTCGCTCCCGGCCATCGTCGAGGCCGACGACTCGGGGCTCTACGTCGTGAAGTTCCGCGGCGCGGGGCAGGGCCCGCGCGCGCTCGTCGCCGAGGTGATCTCGGGTGAGCTGGCGCGGGCGGCGGGCCTGCGCGTCCCCGAGCTCGTCGCCGTGGAGGTCGGTCCCTCCCTCGGGCGGAACGAGCCGGACGACGAGATCCGCGACCTCCTCAAGGCGAGCGTGGGCCTCAACGCCGGCCTCGACTTCCTGCCGGGCAGCGTGACGTTCGACCCGATCGCGGGACGGCCGCCCGCGGAGGACGAGGCCTCGGCGGTGGTCTGGTTCGACGCCTTCGTCACCAACATGGACCGGACGGCGAAGAACCCGAACCTCCTGGTGTGGCACCGGCAGCTGTGGCTCATCGACCACGGCGCCTCGCTCTTCTTCCAGCACGCCTGGGACGGCGCCACGGATCGCTCGCGGATGTCCTTCCCGGCAGTGAAGGACCACGTCCTCCTTCCCTGGACGGGGGACCTGGTGGCGGCCGGGCAACGGCTCGCGGCCCGGCTCGGCGGCGGCGCGGTCGCGCGTGCCGTCGACGCCGTCCCCGAGACGTGGCTGGCGCGCGATCCGCGATTCGGCTCCGTCGCCGAGCACCGCACCGCGTTGGTGCGCCACCTGGAGCGCCGCCTCGAGGCGGCGCCGGCGATCGCGGAGGAGGCGGAACATGCCCGCGCCCTGCTCGTTTGACTACGCGATCGTCCGGGTCGTCCCGCGCGTCGAGCGCGAGGAGTTCGTGAACGCCGGCGTGGTCCTGTTCTGCCTGGAGCGGGACGTGCTCGCGGCGCGGGTCGAGCTGGACCGCGAGCGCCTGCGCGCGCTGGCGCGCGAGGTGGACCTGGCGCTGGTGGAGGAGCACCTCGCCGCCATCCCGCGCATCGCGGCGGGAGGGGAGGGGAGCGGGCCGATCGGACGGCTCTCGAAGCGCGAGCGCTTCCACTGGCTGGTGGCGCCGCGCAGCACGATCATCCAGGTGTCTCCGGTCCACGCGGGCCTCTGCGAGGACCCGGAGCGCGCCCTGGAGCACCTGATGGACCGGATGGTGCGCGCTGCCGGGCCGGCTTGAACATGCGCGCCCGCCTGAAGAGCCTCCGCAGCGACGCCGTGGCCGACCTCGCCCGCTGGGCGCCGCCGGTGGCCGACGAGTTCGCCGTGCCGCTGGTGCTCGAGGTCGGGCCGCTCGGCCTGCGGGGGAGGGAGCGGTTCGACCTGCTCGCGGTGACGCCCCGGTGGCTGGCGGCGCGGCACGGGCGCCGTGCGGCCGTGCTCGGCCAGGGCAAGCTCGTCGTCTTCGAATGGGACTACCCGCGCATCCGCGCGTTCCTGGCGAAGGAGGTCGAGGCCTGCAGCGGGGAGACGTGGACGGAGGTGGTGCGGAAGGTGTCGCGGATCGCCGAGTGGGAGGGGGACGAGGGGAACGTCGTTCCGCTCCGGTGAGGCGCGGCGCCGGCGGTCGAGCCGTCCGCTCCCGGCGTCACCCGCCCCCGGACGGGCGAGGCCGACGGACGTTCACCTGCCCGCCGGCTCGACGCGCAGCCTCCCGCGCGCATCCTGGAGCGTCCGCTCCAGCAGCGCCGCGCAGGCGTACACCGCCTCGAGGTGCGCCGTCGCCACCCCGACGATCCGCCCCAGCTCGATGACGGAGCCGAGGAGGGCGTCCAGCTCGGTGGGCCGGCCCGCCTCCACGTCCTGCAGCATCGACGTCTTGTGCTCGCCGACCCCCTCGGCGCCCGCGATCCGCTTCTCGAGCGAGAGGGCGAACGAGATCCCCAGCGCCTCGCCGACCGCCCGGGCCTCCCGCATCATCTCCGCCGCCAGCGCGCGCGACGGCGGGAAGCGGCAGATGGCGGCGAGCGTCGCGTGGGTGAGCGCCGAGACGGGGTTGAAGGTGCAGTTGCCCCAGAGCTTCACCCAGATCTCGGTGCGGATGTCGGACGCGACCCGCACCTTGAACCCCGCGCGCCGCAGGAGGTCCGCCAGGGCGCGCGCGCGCGCCGTCTCGGCGCCGTCCAGCTCGCCGAGGGTGATGCGGTTGCCCTCCACGTGGCGGATCACGCCGGGCGCGGCGATCTCGGCCGCCGGGTAGATGACCGAGCCGACGACGCGGTCGGCGTCGAGGTTCGCGGCGACGACGCCGCCCGGGTCGACGCTCTCCAGCCGCGTCCCCTGGTGCGGGCCGCCGTGCTTCAGGAAGTACCACCAGGGGATCCCGTTCTGCGCGGTGACGACGGTGGTCGCGGCGCCGACGATCGCCCGCAGCTCCGCGGCGACCGGCGCGAGCTGGTGCGCCTTCATCCCGAGGACGACGACGTCCTGCGGCCCGGCGTCCGCGATCCGGTCCGTCGCGGCGACGCGCACCGCCTGCTCTCCGGCGCCGTCCACCACCCGCAGCCCGCGCTCGCGGATGGCCGCGAGGTGCGCCCCGCGCGCCACCACCGTCACCTCCTCGCCGGCGGCGGCGAGCTTCGCCGCGACCAGGCCGCCGATCGACCCCGCCCCCACCACGCAGATCCTCACGCGGCGGCCTCCGGCCCGATCACGGGGTTGGAGAGGGTGCCGATCCCGTCGATGGCGACCTCCACCGTCGCGCCGGGCCGGAGCACGCCGATCCCGAGCGAGGTCCCGCAGGCGATGACGTCGCCGGGGACGAGCGTCAGCTCGCGGGAGACCAGGCTCACCAGCGCCCGCGGCGGGAAGATCGCGTCGCTCACCGGGTACTCCTGCCGGACCTTGCCCTTGAGGAGCACCCGCACGGTGAGCTTCGCCGGGTCGAGCCCCGTCGCGACGGCGGGGCCGAACGGACCGAAGGTGTCGAGGCTCTTCGCGCGCGACCACTGCGCGTACTGCGGGTCGCGGGAGATGAGGTCGAGCGCGGTCACGTCGTTCACGCAAGTGTAGCCCAGCACGAACCGGTCGGCGTCCGCCTCCGACACCCCGCGCGCCTCCCGGCCGATGACGATCCCGAGCTCGCCCTCGTAGATGACCTTGCCGACGTCGGGCCCGGGCAGCCGGATCGCCTCCCCGGGCGCGAGGAACGAGCTGGGCGGCTTCAGGAACCAGAGGGGCTCGGCCGGGATGGGCGTCCCCGCCTTCTCGGCCGCCGCGCGGTAGTTGTTCACCAGCCCCACGATCTTCGTGGGCCGGCAGGGCGTCAGCAGCCGGACGGCGGCGAGCGGCAGCCGCTCGCCCGTGGGGCGCGGCGCGTCGAAGAGGTCCCCCTGGTGGACGTGGACCTCGCCGCCCTCCAGGGTCCCGAACCCCGCGCTGCCCAGGTGGTCGAAGCGGATCCAGAGGGCCATGGCCGCGCTCCCGTCAGCTCACGTCGCGAGCCCGAGGCGGGCCGCGAGGCCGATGCGCTGCAGCTTCCCGGAGGCGCCCTTGGGGATCTCCGCCACGAAGACGACGTGCCGCGGCACCATGTGCGGGGCGAGCCGGTCCGCAGCGAAGTTGCGGAGCTCGCGCTCGGTGGCGTCGTGCCCTTCGCGGAGCACCACGGCCGCGGCCACCTCCTCGCCCAGCAAGGGGTGGGGCAGCGCGAAGGTGACCACCTGCAGCACCGCCGGGTGGTGCTGCAGCGCCTCGTCCACCTCCAGCGGCGAGATCTTCTCTCCGCCCCGGTTGATGATCTCCTTGAGCCGCCCGGTGATGCGCAGGTAGCCCTCGCCGTCGACGACGCCCTGGTCGCCGGTCCTGAACCAGCCCCGGGTGAAGGCGCGCGCGTTCGCCGCCGGGTCGCTCTCGTACCCGGGCGTCACGTTGGGTCCGCGGATGACCACCTCGCCCGTCTCCCCGGAGGGGAGGAGGCGGCCCTCGGCGTCCATCACCGACACCTCGGGTCCGGCCGCGACGCCCACCGAGCCCGGCTTGCGCGCGCCCGGCGGCAACGGGTTCGAGGTCATCTGGTGCGCGGTCTCGGTCATGCCGTAGGACTCGATCACCGGTGCGCGGAAGGCCTGCTCCAGCTCCTTCATCACCTGCGGCAGGAGCGAGGCCGAGGAGGAGCGGACGAGGCGCAGCCGGCTGCGCGCCAGGATGATGCCGTTGGCCGCGGAGGTGCGGCGGCTCCCGCTGGCGCGCGCCAGGACGGCCTGGTGCATGGTCGGGACCGCCGTGTACCAGGTGGGCCGCGCCTCGTCGATCCAGAGGAAGAAGCGGAAGGCGTCGAAGCCGGGCGCGCAGCACACCTCGGCGCCCGCCGCCAGCGACGAGAGCACGGCCGCCATGAGCCCGTGGATGTGGAACAGCGGCATGATGTTGAGGCAGACGTCGCCGGGCTGGAGCGCGAGCGTCGCGCCGATGTGGCGGGTGGTGGCGAGGAGGTTCCGCTGGAGGAGCGGCACGATCTTGGGCCGCGAGGTGGTGCCCGAGGTGTGCAGCACCAGGGCGACGTCGTCGGCCTCCCCGGGGCCGGGGAGGGCGGCCTTGCCCCGGGGCGATGCGGGCGGGTGGAGCGCGAAGGCCCCGGCACCCCGCTCCGGCTGCGGCTCGAGCTCGACGAGCGGGATCCCCAGCCGCGCGGCCACCTCCCGCGCCGGCGAGGCCACGCCGGATCGGACCAGCAGCGCGCGGGCGCCGAGATCGCGGAAGTGGAACTCGAAGTCCTCGGCCCGGTACGCCGGGTTGAGCGGCGCGGCCGTCGCGCCCGCCGCGACGCAGGCGAAGGCGGCGGCCGCCTCCGGCCCGTTGGGGAGGACCATGGCCACGCGGTCCCCCCGGCCGATCCCGGCGCCGTTCAGGGTCTCGACGGTGCGGGCCGCCAGCGCGCGGAGTTCCCGGTAGCGGAGCGGCGTCGCGCCCCCGGGCGCGCCGATGGCGGGCGCCTCGGGCGCTCCCCGCTCCAGGAGGTCGAGGACGGTTCGGGGTTCGCTCGGGCCGGGTGCCATTGGCTCACACGCGGGTGATGCCCATGGCGTCGGGGATGAGCACGGCGCTCTGGGCGCGGGCGCGTGCCGGCTTCAGGACGAAGAGCGCCAGCCCCGCCGCGGCGAAGTTGAGGAAGGCCGCCGCCACGAAGACCCCGTACCAGCCGCTGCGCTGGCTGACGAAGGCGGCGACGGGCACGAGCAGCGCGGCGGTCCCCTTGGCCGTGTAGAGCATGCCGTAGATCGTGGTGCAGTAGCGCCGCCCGAACACGTCGGCGCAGGTGGCCGGGAACAGGCTGTAGATCTCGCCCCAGGCGAAGAAGACGAGCCCGGAGAGCACCACGAAGATCGCCGGCTCGCGGGCGAAGTGGAGCAGGGCCAGGATCCCGGCGCCCTCGAGCAGGAAGGCGATGAACATGGTCCGCTCGCGCCCGAGGTGGTCCGACACCCAGCCGAAGAACGGCCGGGTGATGCCGTTCATGACGCGGTCGAGCGAGAGGGCGAAGGTGAGCGCCGGCAGGGTGATGCCGGCGAGCGTCACCGGGGTCTGGGCGACCCCGAAGTCCTTGGCGATGGGCGCCAGCTCCGCCACAACCATCAGGCCGCCGCTCGCCACCATGACGAACACCAGATACATGATCCAGAAGAGGCCGGTGCGGAGCGCCTGGGGCGGCGTGTAGTCGCGGGCGCTCTGGGCAACCGCCTTGGGGAGTGGGAGGGGCGGCGCCTCGCCGGGCCGCGGCGCGCGCAGGAAGAGCGCCAGCGCGACGACCGCCAGCCCCTGCCCGAGCCCGAAGCGCAGGAACGCCTCCTGGTAGCCGCTCGACTTGATGAGGGCGGCGATGGGGGCCACCGTGAGCGCGGAGCCGGCGCCGAATCCCGCGGCGGTGAGCCCGGCCGCGAGCCCGCGCCGATCCGTGAACCACTTGAGCGAGTTCCCGACGGCTGTCCCGTACACGGCGCCCGCGCCGGTCCCGCCGATCGCGGCGGCGGCATACAGCATGCCCAGTGACTCTGCGCGGGCGTTGATCAGCCAGGAGAGGCCGACGAGGAGGCCGCCGCCGAGGACCACCAGGCGCGGCCCGAAGCGGTCCACGAGCCAGCCCTCGAACGGGACGAGCCAGGTCTCGGTGACGACGAAGACGGTGAACGCCACCTGGATGGCCGTGCGCCCCCAGTGGAAGCGCTGGTCGATGGGCCCGACGAACAGCGTCCACCCGTACTGGAGGTTCGCGATCATCACCATGCACAGGACGCCCAGCACCAGCTGGAACCAGCGTCCCGCAGGTGCGTGGGCCGGTGCGGCTTCTTCGACGCTCATGTCGCTCCCGACGGTGGCAGGTGGACGAAAGGAGAGACGATTCCCGCCCGGTAAAGCGCCTTTCAACGCCCGGCGGGGTGCGTGCCCGGGCGGATTGACCCGTGCGTGGCCCCGGCGCGAGCCTCCCACCCGCCGGCCGCGCCGCTCGCCTCGGCGAGGACGCCGTCCCGGACGCAGAAGGGCCCCGGCCGACGGACGGCCGGGGCCCGGTGGCACACCGAACACGCCGAGATGTTCATTCCGGAGCGCAGGGCCAGGCGGGTGAGCCTGGCCCGGAGCGACCGGGGGTCTGGGGGGCGGAGCGCCCCCCAGAGCGATGGGGCGGCGCTACTCCTCCACCTCGGCGAGGACGAGGTCGCCGTAGCGGTCCTTCACCGGCTGGCGGACCTTCCAGAGCGCGTACCACTTCCAGAAGGCCTCGAAGAACACCAGCGCCATGAGGACCATGAGCGTGATGGAGAGGCCGACGTTCAGGTACATCTTCTTCGGCAGGTAGTTGCTGACGATGTTGAGGTAGCCGGCGGTCATGGTGACGGGGACCATGAAGAGCCCGGGTACCGCCGTGACCCACGCGAACCGGAGCTTTCCGAGCCGGATGAGCATCGTCGTCGAGACGATGAGCGCGCAGGTGGCGAGGAGCTGGTTCGACATGCCGAAGAGCGGCCAGATGGTGGTGATGTCCCCGGTGTAGACGAGGTAGCCCCAGGCACCGGTGAAGAGGAAGCTCGTCACGATGATCCCGGGGATCCACTTCTTCTGGTCGAAGATCGGGATCACCTTCCCCAGCATCTCCTGGAGCATGTAGCGGCCGACGCGCGTCCCGGTGTCCACCGCGGTGAGGATGAACACCGCCTCGAACATGATCGCGAAGTGGTACCAGTAGCTCGTGAGGTGGGTCATGAAGGGGATGGACGAGAAGATGTAGGCCATGCCCACCGCGAGCGACACCGCGCCGCCGGGCCGGCCCTGGATCTGCTCGCCGACCGCGGTGGCCAGCTCGGGCAGGTGGACGGGCGACATGCCGAGCTTGGCGTACACCGCGGGCGCGGCGTTGATGGCGAAGTAGTCGGCGGGGACGAGCACGCAGGCCGCGGTGAGCGCCATGATCGCGACCACGCCCTCGACGAGCATCGCGCCGTAGCCGACGAACACGATGTCCTTCTCGTTGCCGATCATCTTGGGCGTGGTGCCGGTGCCGATCACGGCGTGGAAGCCGGAGAGCGCGCCGCAGGCGATGGTGATGAAGACGAAGGGGAAGACCTTGCCCGGGATGATGGGGCCGCCGCCGCCCACCCACTCGGTGATGGCCGGCATCTGGAGCTGCGGGTGGACGACGAAGATGCCGACGACCAGCGCCACGATGGTGCCGAGCTTGAGGTAGGTGGAGAGGTAGTCGCGCGGGCAGAGGAGCAGCCAGACCGGGAGGACCGAGGCGACGAACCCGTAGATGGGGATGGCGAGCGCGATCTGGTTGCGGGAGAGGGTGAACCAGCTCGCCCAGGTGGGATCGGCCGCGACGTAGGGCCCGGCGAGCAGCGCGCCGAAGAGGAGCACCACGCCGATGACGCTCGCGCCGGCGACGTCGCCCGGGCGGACCTTGTAGAGGTAGAGCCCCATCAGCAGGGCGATGGGCATGGTGCAGGCGACCGTGAAGGTGCCCCACGGGCTGTGGAAGAGCGCGTTCACGACCGCGATGGAGAGGCCCGCCAGCGTCAGGATGAGGATGAACAGGATCGCGAACGAGGCCAGCACGCCGGCGAACTTCCCGATCTCGTGCTCGGCGATGAGCGAGAGGCTCTTGCCCTTGTGCCGCACCGACGCGAAGAGCACGACCATGTCGTGCACCGCGCCGGCGAGCACCGCGCCCACGATGATCCAGAGCGCGCCGGGGAGGAACCCGAACTGCGCCGCGAGCACCGGGCCGATGAGCGGGCCCGCCGCCGCGATGGCGGCGAAGTGGTGCCCGAAGAGCACGTACTTGTTCGTCTTGTGGTAGTCGTGTCCGTCCGCCAGCGCGACGGCCGGCGTGGTGCGCTCCGCCTTCAGCTCGAGGACCTTCGAGCTGATGAAGAGCCCGTAGTAGCGGTACGCGATCGCGAAGACGCAGAGCGCAACGAAGACCAGTGTCACGGCGTTCATGCGGTGGAGCCTCCCATGGCGCGGCGCAAGCCGCGGATCCCGGAGAGGTTACACCGTGTGCCATGACAAGACGACGCGCCGATCGGCCGCATCGCTCGATCTGGCAGTAAATGATCTGAATCAAGGCAAGGCCGCGAGCCACGCCGCGATGGCGCCGGCGACGGCCGACGGCGCCTCGCGCATGGCGAGGTGTCCGGCCCCGGCGATCTCCACGAGCCGGGCGCCCGGGATCCGCTCGGCGAGGTGTCGCGCGTACTTCGGCGGCGTGAGGCGATCCTCGGCGCCGCTCACCACCAGCGTCGGCGCGCCGACCGCGCCGAGCCGCTCCATGACGTCGAAGGTGTCGCACGCGAGGTAGTCGCCGTGGAGGACTCCGGGCAGGCAGGCCATGAGCTCCCGCGCCAGCTCCTCCCGCAGGGCGCCGCCCTCCGCGGGGGCGAAGTGCCGGTCCGCGATGGCCCGCGCGTCCTCCGGGGAGAGCGCCGGCGCGGCCGCCGCCGCCAGGATCGTCGGCGCCACGCGGAGCCGCGCGCCCGATCCGACCAGGGCGAGCGCTGCGAGCCGCCCGGGCCGATCGAGCGCGAGGGTCAGCGCGACCGCGCCGCCCATCGAGTGTCCCACCACGGCGAAGGCGGGGAGGGCGAGCGCGTCGGCGAGGGCGAGCACGCGCTCAGCGTACCCGCCGATGGAGGCGAGGCCGGGGGCGGGCGACGCGCCGTGGCCCGGCAGGTCGATCGCGATCACCCGGCGACCCGGCAGCCCGCGGAGCGCGAGCGGCCAGTG
>DATIWK010000005.1:0-10447 GCA_035519395.1 Anaeromyxobacteraceae bacterium
CAGCTCAAGTACTACCTCGGGCTCACCGAGGAGCACCCCCACTACGACCGCTACGACTACAAGCAGAAGTTCGAGTACTGGGGCCTCATCTTCGGCAACCTGATCATCATCTCGTCGGGGCTGATCCTCTTCTTCCCGACCTCGGCGGCGCTGCTCATCCCCGGCGAGCTCATCCCGGCCGCGAAGATGGCCCACTCGAACGAGGGCCTGCTCGCCTTCCTCACCATCACCATCTGGCACATCTTCAACGCCCACCTGAACCCGGACGTCTTCCCCTTCGACGCCTCCATCTTCACGGGTAAGATCAGCCGCGAGCGGATGGTGCACGAGCATCCGGTGGAGCTCGCCCGCCTCGAGGGCGGCGCGCCCATCGACGTGCACGCCGCCGGGGCGCATGGGAATCGACGCGAAGTGGGCTGACATCACGGCGCAGGCCGTCTTCCACACCCTGGTCGCCTCGCTGTTCGTCGAGGCGCTGGTGCGGACCTGGCGCGTGCGCGAACCCGGCCAGCGGATGGCCCTGAGGCTCCTGGCCCTGGCCTACCCGCTGGTCGTCTTCCCGCTGCTGGCCCTCGCCGTCCCGGTCCGGGCCGACGAGGCGTTCCGGGACGGGGCCGCCCTGTTCGTCGGCCGCCGCTGGGACGCGGTGCGCGTCGCGGGCGTGGGGCTGTTCCACTGGTGGGTGGCGGGGCTCTGCGCCGCGGGCGCCGCGCTGCTGCTCATGGACCTGGTGCCGCTGCTGCGCGGCCGTCGCCGCCCCAGGCCCGTGGCCTCGCCGCCTCCCGCGGCGACCGCCGCCGCGCTCGACACGGCGCTCGGCCCGCTCGCCGCGGCGCTGGGCGTGCCGCGGCCGCCGGTGGTGTTCCTCGACCGCGACGTCCCGGTGCTCTTCTGCACCGGCGTGCGCCGCCACGCCATCGTCATCTCCCGCGGCGCGGTGGCGCTCCTCGACCCGGCGGAGCTGCGCGCCGCGCTCGCCCACGAGCTCGCCCACGTGGCCCGGCGCGACCCGGCGTCGAGCTGGGTGGTGATGGCCGCCCGCGTCGCCATGTTCTTCAACCCCGCCTACCAGGTGGTCGCCAGGGCCGTGGCGCGCGACGCCGAGGCGCTCGCCGACGAGCGCGCGGCGGCCGCCTGCGACGACCGGCTGGCGCTGGCGAGCGGGCTGCTCAAGCTGTGGCGGGCCACCCACGGTGCGGCGCCGCCGGTGCGCCGCACGCTCCCGCTGGCGGGGGCGCTCACCGAGCCGCTGACGCGCGCCCGGATCATCGACATCGAGCAGCGGTGCCGGCGCCTGCTCGACGCCGCCCCGCCCCGCCTGCGCTTCGGGGCGGCGCGGCTCGTGCTGGCGGGCGGGACCCTCACGGCGCTGCTGTTCTTCGTGATATGAGCGCTTCGATGACCCGGGGCGCCGCCACGGTGCGCGAGGCGGGGGTCGAGCTGGCGAGGATGCTGGCCACGCTCGGGTGGGTGACGCTCGCCACCGCGCTCACCCTCGCCGGGCTGGACGCCCTCCCCGGGCGGATCGCCGGGGACACCGGCGAGGTGCGGCGCGCCGCGACGGTGGACGAGGCCGAGCGGCGGCTCGGGGCGCGGCTCTACCTCCCCGGCTACTTCCCCGACCACCTCGCCTGGCCGCCCGCGGCGGTGCGGGTGGCCGGCGGGCGGGGCGGCTCCGTCCTCCTCGAGGTGCGGGCGCGCGCCGGGGGCGAGCCGGCGCTCGAGGTGCTGGAGGCCGCCACCGCCGGCGAGCCCATCGCCGACGCGCTGCTCGGCGACCACCGCGTGCTCAACATCAGCCGCACCACGATCGGGACGCAGCCGGCGACGATCGCGGACGTGCTCCACGGCGGCGCCACCTGGCAGGAGCTGTCGTGGGAGGTGCAGGGGCGGGCGGTGGCGCTGAGGACGCGAGGGTCGGTGGACGAGCTGTACCGGATGGCGCGCAGCGTGCGGGGGCGGCCGTGAGGCCGCGCAAGGCCACCCACGGCCACGCGCTCCGGTCGCGCGTGTACCTGCTCATGGCGACCGGCGTCTTCTTCCCGCTGGCGCTGATGGCGGGGGTGGGCTGGTACTGGCTCCACTCGCTCGACGACCGGCTCCTCTCCGGACGCCTCGCCGTCTCGGGCGCGGTCGCCGCCCACTTCGACGAGGAGCTGACCGGAGACCTCGAGGCGCTCCAGCGGCTCGGGTCCCTGGTGAGCGGCCCGCTCGCCGACGGCAAGGTGGACGAGCTGCGGACCCCGCTGCGCGACATCCACCAGTACTTCCGGCACCGGGAGAGCGTCTACCTGCTCGACGCGGCGGGCCGGATGCTGATCCAGGAACCCCCGGAGAACGCCCCGGCCGGCCCGCGCGCCACCTCGGCGCTGGTGGACGAGGTGATCGCCTCCGGTCGCCCGCGGCTCTCGGGCCTCGTCGCCGAGGAGCGGGGGCGCACCGTGCACGAGCTGGTCCCGGTGCGCGGCTGGGACGGCAAGCTGGTGGGCGTGGCGGGCGGCGTGTTCGACCCCACCCGCCGCGGCTTCGACCGCATGCTGAAGCAGCTCCGGCGCGGCCAGACCGGCCTCGCCGACCTCGTGGACGGGAGCGGGCTGGTGCTGGCGAGCACCGCCCCGGGCCGGGTGGGGCAGGCGGTGGAGTGCCGCGCGCACCTCGCCCAGCTCATCCGCGAGAAGCGCCCGGAGACGGCGGAGTGCTCCGACTGCCACCGGGCGCGCGGCGTCGAGGCCGCCGCCCCGGACGACATCGTCATCTTCACGCCGCTCGCGGCCGCTTCCTGGGGAGTCCGGGTCCGCCAGTCGGCGGCCGAGGCGCTGCCGACCGAGGGGGCGGTGCCGTGGGCGGCGGTGGGCGGGATCCTGCTCCTGCAGTTCGCGCTCGCGGGCGTGTTCGCCTGGGGCGCCGCCCGGAGCGTCACGCAGCCGGTGGCGGTGCTCACTGCCGAGGCGGAGCGCATCGCCGGCGGCGAGCTGGCCTGGCCCATCCCGGACCTCGGCGAGGACGAGGTGGGCCGGCTGGGCAAGGCGCTCGACCGCATGCGCCAGTCGCTGCGCGAGCTGCTGGAGCACGTCGCCGGGGCCAACGAGCAGCTGGAGCAGCGGGTGGCCGCGCGGACCCAGGAGCTGAACGAGGCCAACGAGCGGCTGCGCGAGCGCGAGACGGCGCGGAGCGAGCTGCTCCGCAAGGTGATCACCGCCCAGGAGGACGAGCGCAAGCGCATCGCGCGCGAGCTGCACGACGAGACCAGCCAGAGCCTGGCGGTGCTGGCCATGGGCCTCGGGGCGGCGGTGGACGCCATCAAGAGCGGCAAGACCCCCCGCCTCGACGAGGTGAAGGCGGTGGCGGTGCGCACCCTGGAGGACGTGCACCGGCTCATCCTCGACCTGCGCCCCTCGGTGCTCGACGACCTGGGCCTGGTCTCGGCGATCCGGTGGTACGCGGAGCGGCACCTCGAGACGCGCGGCATCTCCGTGCGCTGCGAGTTCGGCGACGTGCCCCGGCTGCCGCCCGAGATGGAGACCGCGCTCTTCCGCATCTGCCAGGAGACGATGAGCAACGTGGCGCGACACGCGCAGGCGAGCGCGGTCCTCATCCAGGTCGGCGTGGAGGGGGGAGAGCTGCACGTGGAGATCGAGGACGACGGGAAGGGGTTCGACCCCGGCGCGCAGGCGAAGCGCGAGCGGCGGCCGTGGGGTCTCATGGGCATCCGGGAGCGGGCCGAGATCTTCGGCGGGACGGCGCGCATCGACTCCTCGCCGGGGCAGGGGACCCGGGTCGAGGTGCGGCTGCCCGTCCCGCTGCCGGAGAAGGAGGGAGCGGCGTGAGCAAGATCCGGGTGATCATCGTGGACGACCACGCCATCCTGCGCGAGGGCGTGCGCGCGCTGCTGCGGACGCAGGAGGACATCGACGTGGTGGGGGAGGCCGCGAACGGCGAGGAGGCCCTGGAGCAGGTCAAGAAGCTCGACCCCGACGTGGTGCTGATGGACATCGCCATGCCCGGGCTGGGCGGGATCGAGGCGACCATCGAGATGAAGAAGCTCGGTGCGCGCGCCCGGATCCTGATCCTGTCCCAGTACGAGGACCGCGAGTACGTCCGGCGGCTGCTCAAGGCGGGCGTCTCGGGGTACGTGCTCAAGAAGTCGGCCGGCTCCGAGCTGGCCAACGCCGTCCGCGCCGTCCACCGCGGCGGCCTGGTGCTCGACCCCGAGGTGGCGCGGACCGCGATGGAGGAGTCCAACCCGGCCGCCCCCGGCGGCGCCGATCCCTACGAGTCGCTCACCGACCGCGAGAAGCAGGTCCTGAAGCTGGTGGCGGAGGGGCGGAGCAACAAGGAGGTCGCCGAGGTGCTCGGGATCGGCGTGAAGACGGCGATGAGCCACCGCGAGCACGTGATGGAGAAGCTCGGCGTCCACAACCGCACCGAGCTGGTGCGGTTCGCGATCAAGCGCGGGGTGATCCGGGTGGACGGGTAGGCTTCAGCGGGCCTTGCGGACCGGCAACCCCTTCAGCGCCGGGCGCACCGCCCGCATGCGCGCCGGAGCGTTCCAGCCGGTGACCTGATAGGTGGACGGGGCGTGGTCGTGGCCGTGGCACGACAGCGTGCAGTTGCCCGACCCCCAGCCGGTGGCGCCGCTCGTGGAGGTGTACTGGCGCGCGCCGCCCACGATGTTCACGTCGAAGTCGATGAGGTGCGAGTGGTCGCCGCCGCTCGCCGCGATCGCGGAGATGCCGTGCGAGTTGTGGCAGGCCGAGCACGGGGTGGGCGGGGAGGGCGGCGCCGCCGCCGGGTTCCCCTGGACGTGCGTCCCGTGATACGGGAACCCGGTGATGTCCGGCCCGGCGGAGAGCCCGAGCAGCACGTTGCGGTCGTGGCAGCCGTAGCACAGCGCGTAGGCCAGCGGGCTCTCGGGCGTGTTGTCCGCCGTGACGTACGTGCGCGCCAGCAGGTGCGGGAGGTTCGAGCCGTGGGGCCCCTTCGGCGCGCTCCCGTCGTCCGAACCATGGCAGTCGCCGCAGTAGATCCGGCTCGCCGGCGTGAGCGGGGCGATGAGGCCGGGCACCTTGGCGCTCCTGCCGACGCCGACGACCGGGTGGAAGGAGGCCGCCGTGTTCGGGTCGAGGGCGCGCAGCAGGTTGACCTCGGTCACCGCCCGGAGCGGGTCGTTCGGCTGCGCGAGGTTCGCCAGCGACGCCTGCTGGTTCGCGCTGGGGCCGTGGCACTTGAAGCAGACCTCGTACTCGTTGTTCACGGGGTTCACCACCGCGCCGGTCCGGTCGATCCCCCAGACACCCGCCAGCATCCCGTTCGCGAACGGCGCCACCGCCGTCTGCTGCTTCGCGGCGTGCGGGTTGTGGCAGTCCACGCAGGTGACGTGCCGCTTGGCGGGGTCCACCGTCGTCTCGGGCAGCGCCGGCACCTTGGGCGAGGGGCCTTCGGCGGCGTCGTGGAGGGTGGGCCCGAACGTCGCCGAGGCGTGCACGGCCCACGCGTTCTTGCCCGCCAGCACGGCGCCGATGTTCTTCTGGGCCACCGTGCCGTCGTGGCAGTCGAGGCAGACCTGGTCCGGCCCCGTCCCCGAGCCCACCGGGAAGCGGACGATGCGCCCGCGCCCGTCGGCGCCGTGCGACCCGTGGCAGGCGAGGCAGCCGGCGGTCTGGACCGTCTGGTCCGAGGGGCTGCTCGACTTCACCACGCCGGCGACGGTCACGGTCCGGATCGAGAGGCCGTGCGACGCGGAGGGGCGCTGGTAGATGCCGGGCTGGTGGCAGGCGAGGCAGAGCTGGGAGGACTGCGTGGACCGCTGGAGGAACATGCCGTGCTGCGGGTCCACGTACTGCCGGTGGGGATCGTGGCAGGCGGTGCACTGCAGCCGGCCGCTCCGGTCGAGCTTGACCGGGTCGCCCGCGAGCGGAGCGTGCACGCCGGCCGTGTCCACCGCGTTGAACGAGTAGGGGTGCGTCCCGCTGAAGTCCTTGCCGAGGTTGGTGGGGCCGACCGGGATGGCGGCGTTCCCGCCCTGCATGTCGATGGTCCGGGTGCGGGTGGTGCCCACCGCGATCGTGCCGTCGTGGCAGGAGAGGCAGATGCGCGACGAGCCGGTCGGCGTTCCGCTGGGCGGGGCGGCGACGAGCGTCGAGCTCGAGTACGGCACGTATCCGGCCGCGCTCGGGTCCGGCCGGTTGTTCCCCGTGCCCTCGCCGTGGTGCGCCACGTGGCAGAAGATGCAGGGGTCGGTCTCGGAGACCGCCCGGATCGGACCGGGGCCCGTGGTGGAGAGGTCGTGCTTGCTGCCGTAGATCGATGGGTTCGTCGTCGGGTCGTTCGCCTTCGCGCCCACGGGGCGGGAGGCCGCGGCCGGCGGCAGGGGCGGGGGCCGGACCGCCCTCGTCGCGGCGCTGGGCGTGGGGGCGGCGGGGCTCGGCGCCGCCGGGGTCGCGGCGCGGGCCGTGGGCGCGAGGGCGGCGAGGATGCTGAGAACGATGCACTTCACGGCGTCTCTCCCACGAGCTCGTACACGTCGATCCGGTGGTTCCCCGAGTCGGCGACCATGACCTGGTTACCGCGGACCTCGATCCCGGCCGGCAGGGCGAGCTGCCCGGGCCGCTCGCCGTCCTCGCCGAAGACGATGTCGAATGCGCCGTCGCCGGAGAAGACGACGACCACGCCCCGCTGTGCGTCGGTGACGAAGATCCGGCCGCGCCCGTCCACCGCCACGCCCTTCGGACGCGCCAGCTCTCCGCCGCGGTCGCCCCGCTCGCCGAAGGCGCCGAGGAAGCGGCCGTCCGGGGCGAACCGCGCGATGCGGAAGTTGAGGGCGTCCACCACGAGGAGGTTCCCCTCGCCGTCCACCCCCAGGCCAGAAGGTGCCTCGAGCTGGCCCGGGCCGCCGCCAGGCTCGCCGAAGCGGAGCGCCGCAGTACCGTCGGGCGCGAAGGCGAACACCGCGTGCTGCGCCGGGTCCACCGCGTAGACGCGGCCAGCGGCGAGCGCGAGGCCCGTCGGCCGGACCAGCGTGCCCTCGCCCATCGCCGCGCACGGGCCGCCGGGGGGAACGCGGATGACGGCGCCCGCTCCGCCGTCGGCGACGTAGGCCGTCCCGTCGGGCGCGACCGCGATCGCCATGGGCGCGACCCACTCGCGGCCGCGGCAGGAGACCCGCTCCAGCGCGCCGCCGGGCGCCAGGCGGTAGACGGCGGGGCCGTCCGGATCGGCGATCCAGAGGCGGTCGCCCGCGGAGGCGATCCCGAACGGCCGCCGCAGTCGCGGGGCGTCGTCGTCGGCCGGCGAGAAGCCCAGGACGGCGCGCCCGAGCCGCCTCCACCACCCCTCCTCGGGTCGGCGAACCTCGACGGCGACGGAGGCGCTCCAGCGGACCCGGGGCGCCGCGGGCGGCGCCGGCCATGCGGGCGGCGGTTCCACGGCGGCGGTCGCGGCGGCGTCGGGCGCGGCCGGAGGCGCATGGGCGCACGCCGCGGCGAGCGCCGCGGCGCACCACACCATCCGGGCGCGTGCGGTCCGGGCCATGGCTAGAACGTAGCTCCGAACACGCGGGTGAGCCGCACGTACAGCATGGTGCCCGACGCCGTCGTGCCCGTGAGCGTGTCCCCCCAGGTCATCCGCTCCGTCGCGGAGAGCATCCACAGCCCGAACCGCAGGGTGAGGTCGGCTCCGGCGACCGACTGGTGCTGGCGGGCGAGGCCGGGTCGCTCGCTGTCGGTGGTGCGGTACATGAAGTTCAGCACCGCGGGCAGACCGAGGGGGATCCCGAAGGTTGCGCTCGCCCCCGCGTAGCGGACGTGGGTGTTGAAGGAGAGCGGCAGGATCGCGCCGCCCGTGGGGTTCGCCAGGTCGGAGGGGAGGCTGTCGCTCACCCCCGCCTCGACGCGCGCCGACACCCGCCTCATGGAGAAGGTCACGTCACCCGAGGCGGTGCGGCTACCACCCGTGCCGAACGTGGTCGATTCCTGGCGCTGCGCGCTCGCTGTGCCGTCCAGCTGGACCGTCGCGTTGGCCGGGAGCCGGAAGATGAGGGCTCCGTTGAGGCTCTGGGTGAGCGTGGACCCTTCGAACGCGTTGAGGTTGGTCCGGTAGTCCCCGGAGTACGCCAGGGACCCGAAGACTCCACCGGAGAGAGGACGCGAGATGGACCCGCCGCCGCCCGCCCCCCACGCCAGCGAGTCCCCGGTCTGCGTCTGCAGCCCTCCGACGGCGCCGCCGGCGCGGAACGAGAGGGAGGTGGACGAGAGCTTCCCGTTCCACAGGGCCTGCGCGCCGATCGCCTCCCCCGTGGCCTTGACCTCCCCGGCCGGCGTGTCCGAGTCGGACGCGCTCCCGGAGACGGTGCCGCTCAGGGACCAGCCCTGCGGCAGGCCCCAGGTGAACGTGGACGAGAGGCTGTGGCCGATCTGCCGCATCAGCGGCGAGCCGGGGATGTCGATCGAAGACTGCACGTGCGTGTACGTCGTGATGTTCCCGAGGTTCGAGGCCAGAGAGGAGGTCACCTGGGCCGTGAGGCTGCCGGACTCCTCGCGAGGGTTGAGGGGGCTCGTGACCGTCGGCTGACGCAGGAAGTACTGGCCGTTGAGGAGGACGGCGACGTTGTCACTGATGGTCGTCCCGACGTTCGCCAGGAGCGAGTGGTTCTTGTAGTTCGCCGGGTCGAGCGAGCCGCCGCTCCAGCCCACGTCGTACTGGAGGAGGTAGTCGAACGAGCCCAGGACCTGGCGGACGATGGTCGAGAGCGCGTACTGGGTCTGCGTGACGTCCTCGCCGCCGGAGGTGTGGTTGTCCGAGGTGGAGCGGGTCCCGGTGAGGCTCACGTTGGGCAACCCGGCATCCTGTCCCCGCGCTTGCACCGTGCCGGCCAGGGTCGTCGAGACGCTGGAGCCGGTGGTGCCCTGCACGTAGCCGGTGGTGACGTCCGTCCACGCGCGGGAAGCACTGACGGAGACGGGGAAGGCGGTCAAGCCCAGGGCCGACGCGCCCAGGGCCCCGCCCCAGTTGTTGGTGCGCGTGGACACCCCGGCGGACGCGGACTCGATCCCGCCGTAGTTCGCGTTCGCGAACAGGGCGGTGGAGCCCGGCTCGAACGGCTCGGCCGCGAGGGCGAGCTGGCCGGCGAAGTCCCAGGCGGTCAGCGCCGGATTACCGGTCGACGTATTGCGGGTGTAGGCGCCCCCGAGCGAGCCGTTCATGTCGAGAGCGCGCGCGGGGGCCGCGGCGAGCACGGCGGCGAGGGCGACGGCGGGGAGGGCTCGGTAAGTCATGGCTTCTTCCCCGGCGCGACGACCGTGATGGGCACGTCCACGACGTACTCGGAGCCCGTCTGCGGGAACCTCCAGGTCTTGGCGACCGCGCCGAGGCACGACCGGACCTCCTCGACCGCGAGCGGGCCCTCCGAGATCTCGGCGCGCCGGACGACGCCGTCGCCGCCGACCACGAGCTTGAGCAGCACGTCGGCCGACTGGATCCGCCGCCGCGCCAGCTCGGTGCCGATGCAGCGCTCGATGTCGTTCTGGTGGGCCTGGACCGCCTCGCGGAGCTGGCGCCGCGCGGTCTCGCCGGTCCCGAGCTCCTGGCCCGGCGGGCGCGCGAGGGCAGGAGCCGGCGCGCCGGCGGGAGCGTCCGCCTTGACCGGCACCGGGGCGGCCGCGGGCTGCGCCCGCAGCGCGGACACGACCACGTCCACGCCCTGCGCGCCGGGCCGGGTGGTGATGCGCGTCACGATCTGCTTGTCGGCGACCGGCGCCGCCTTGAGGAGGAGGTTCTTGATCTCGGTCGAGCGGCGAGAAGCCTCGCTCATGAGCCCCGGATCCTTGGCGCGGGCCCAGACCAGGACCTCGCAGCCCTCGCGCGCGGCGAGCCGGGCGATGTTCTCGAGCCCCTCGCGATCGAGCTCCGAGAGCTGCGCGGACGGCGTGGGGAAGTAGACGACGGTCGCGGCGGCGACGGCCTTCTCGACCGCCACGCCGGGGTGGAGCGGGGCCGGGACCTCGGCCGTCCCGGCCGGCTTGGGCGGCTGCTCCTTCATGATCGCCGTCGGCGACTTCACGACCATCACGAAGACGGCCTTGTCCTTGGAGCCGCCCGCGCCGGCGGCGACCCCGCCCGCGGCGGGCGCCGGGGCGGCCTCGGCCGGCTTGCCCTGCTCGGCCGCGCGCCGCTCCACGAGCTGCAGCCGCTCGGACCGGGTGTCGAGCCGGCGCTGCCAGGCGTCGAGCTGGTCCTCGCGGGCGCGCTGCTGCCGCTCCATGGCGTCGAGCCGCTCGCCCTTGGCCACCAGGCGGGTCTCCTCCGCCGCGAGCTGCCGCTGGCGCGCTCCCACCGCCTGCTTCCGCCACTCGAGCTGCGTGCCGCGGTCGCGGGCCGCGTTCCCCTGCGCCGCGAGCCGGTCGTAGTCCGTGTGCTCGTTCTGGGCGCGGGCCAGCGCCTCGCGCTCGCG
>DATIWK010000006.1:0-14187 GCA_035519395.1 Anaeromyxobacteraceae bacterium
CCCCCGGCCGCCTCCATCGGCACGCCTGCGCTCCACCGCGCATCGCCTTCCCCGGTTCCCTCTCCTTGCCGCAACTTCTGCGCGAACGCCATGGGTTGACGAAGGTCAACACATTGGATTCACAGGCGTTTAAGATACGCGCCTTTTCGGGTGCAGGGGCATGGCCGTTGCACCCGCGGACCACGCCTATGCGACCCAATTTGCTCGCGTTCCTGCTCCTCCTCTCCGGCCTCGCGGCGGCTCCCTCCGCCCGTGCGGACGACTCCGACACCTGCCTCGAGTGCCACAAGGCCGGCGGCGACGGGCCGGAGGTGAAGAAGGACGCCTTCGCGAAGTCGATCCACGGCCAGAACGGCGTGGGGTGCACCGACTGCCACGCCGGCTACTCGATGGGTCCGCACGAGGGTGAGCTCCCGGCGCTGTCGCCGGAGGAGGCCGCCGTCGTCGCCCGCATCCAGAAGGCGGTCTGGGGCGAAGGCGACAAGAAGGAGACCATCACCGCGCCGCGCGCGCTGCTCGCCTGCAAGAGCTGCCACGCCGAGGTCACCGACGTCTACGCCGGCTCGGTCCACGCGAAGTGGCTGGTGAGCGACCAGAAGGTGGCGGGCCCCTCCTGCGTGACCTGCCACGGCGCCGCCCACGAGATCCAGAAGCCCGCCCCCTACGCGCCCGCGAACGGGGCGCGGGTCGCGGTGCCGGCCGACCGGCGGGCCCTGGCGAAGGTCTGCGAGTCCTGCCACGGCAACGAGGAGTTCGCCAGGGCGGCCGGCCTCAACCCCGAGACCGCGGTCACCTACCACGACTCGATCCACGGCCGGATGGTCCGCGTCGGGAACGCCTTCGCGCCGACCTGCGTGAGCTGCCACGCGGCGGCGCAGGGCGGCACGCACGCGATCGTCGCCAAGGGCGACCCGGCCTCGACCGTGTACGGGAAGAACAGGAAGGACACCTGCGCCCGCTGCCACAAGGGCGCGAACGACAACTTCGCGGCGCTCATCGCGCACAAGCCGCTCCAGGAGACGGGCGGGAACGTCGTCCCGCACCTCGTCCACATCGCCTTCTCCTACCTCACCACGCTCACGCTCCTCTTCTTCGCCTTCCACGTCCTCGTCGACTTCGTCTACGAGCTGCGCCAGCGGCTCACGCGCAAGAAGCACGGGCTCTCGCCGGCCGACCTGAAGGAGGTCGTGCGCTTCGACCTCCACCAGCGCATCCAGCACTGGTTCATGCTCTCGGGGGTGATCCTGCTCGGCATCACCGGCTGGCCGCTGCGGGGCGCGGGGTCGTTCGAGGGCGCGCCCATCATCGGCGGGCGGGACGCGGCCCCCTACTCGGCGGCCTTCATGAAGGCGCTGTTCGGGGGCGCGGAGGGCGCCGCGATCTGGCACCGCGTCGGCGCGGTGCTGATCATCATCTCCTCCATCTACCACCTCGTGTACCTGACGTTCCTGGCGAGCCGGAAGCGGCTGCCCATGTCGATGCTCCCGCTGCCCAAGGACGCGCTCGACATGCGGGACAACATCCTCTTCATGCTCGGGCTGAAGAAGGACCGTCCCCGGTTCGACCGCTACATGTACCTGGAGAAGTTCGACTACTGGGCGGTGTTCTGGGGCATCGTGATGATGGTCGGGACCGGCTTCATCTTCTGGTTCCCGGTCTGGTTCGCGAGCTGGGCCCCCTCCTGGATCATCACCGCCGCGCAGATCGTCCACGGCGAGGAGGCGACGCTCGCCATCACCTTCCTGTTCGTGGTGCACTTCTACAACGTGCACCTCAAGCCCAGCATCTTCCCCATGAACTGGGCGTGGCTGAGCGGGAGGATCACCGTCGATAACCTGAAGCACGAGCACCCGCTCGAATACGACCGGATCAAGCGCGACCTCGAGTAACCCGTCGATCCTACTGGGGGGCGGTCCGCCCCCCAGACCCCCGGTCGCTCCGGGCCAGGCTCATCCGCCTGGCCCTCCGCTTCGCCCTTGGTTCTCCGGGGCTGGGATCGTGCGCACGGTCCCCGCTAGAATGGCGCGCCCTTGAAGCTCTCGCGCGCAGCCCGCAACGCGCTCCTCGCCGGAGCCGCGCTCACCGTCCTCGGCGGCGGGTGGGGCTTCGCGCGCTTCAAGCGGTTCGTGGACGAGGATCCGCGCCTGTGCGCCTCCTGTCACCGCGCCAGCCCCGAGTTCGCGCTCTGGACCGGCGGCAGCCACCGCCAGGTCTCCTGCCAGAAGTGCCACCACGCCACCGCGGCGCAGGGCGTCGCCATGCTCCGCTCCTTCCTCGCCGGGAAGTCGCCGGCCAGCAAGCACGCGTCGGTCGAGGTGGGCGCCTGCGCCTCGTGCCACTTCTCGCACGATCCCCAGTGGCCGCAGGTGGGCGGATCGCGGGGGCACCGCCTCCACTACGAGGAGAAGAGGATCGCCTGCGTCCGCTGCCACGCCGCGAGCATGCACGGCTTCGAGCCGCTGGCGGCCAAGTGCCAGGAGTGCCACCCCGGCCACGCCGTCGGCGTGAAGGGGATGCAGGCGCTCCACTGCTTCGCCTGCCACGACTTCCTCTCCCGTGAGCCCGGCCTCCGGCCGACGCGCCGGGACTGCATGCGCTGCCACACCGCGCAGGGCATCCACGCCCCCATGGCCGACCACGGCGGCGCCATGGAGATGCCCTGCGCCGCCTGCCACAAGCCGCACGCGCCCGAGGGGCAGCGGCTCGTCTCCTGCACGCGCTGCCACACGCAGATGGCGAAGGGCGGCCTCCACGCCCGGCGCGGCCACGCCACCTGCGTCGACTGCCACCGGCCCCACACCTGGAGCGCGACGGCGGCGGGCTGCGCCGGCTGCCATCCGCGCGCGGCGGGCCACACCCGGGGGCAGGTCTGCACCTCGTGCCACGCCTTCGCCGGGGCGCCCCTGCCCACCGCGCTGCGCGGGGGAGTGGCCGGGGTTCCGGAGCAGGCCCCGGCGGCCGCTCCGGCCGCCCGCCGGCCCTCGCCCTAGCCCCGGCCGGACGAGCGCGGCCGCTCCGGCCGTGCGAGAATCCACCCAACCGGGGAAGCGCGTGACCCTCCGCCTCAAGCTCTTCGTCCTCATCGCGGGCGTCATCATCTTCGCCATGTCCGGCGTCACCGCCGTGGCGCTGTGGCGCGAGGTCGTCCGCGGACAGCAGCTCCTGGAGGTGGAGGGCAGCTCGCTCGCCGCCACGGCGGCGGCCGGCGCGTCGCAATGGGTCACCGGCGACGGCGTCGTCCGCGACGGCGAGCACGCGCTCCGCCCCATCGTCATGTCGCTGCTCCGGCAGGAGGAGAAGCTCGACCGCGCCTGGATGGTGGACCGGCGCGGCAAGGTCATCGCCTGCGCGAGCCGCATCTCCGCGCCCTGCCCCGACGGCCCGCCGCCGTCCGAGTTCCGGCCGCCCGAGTCGCCGGTGGTGACGCTGGCCCGCCTGCTCCGGCCCGACGGGCTGGTGGCCGCCGCCCCCATCATCCGCAGCGCCGAGATCGTGGGCGCGGTCCGCGTGGAGTTCACGCACGAGGCGGTGGTGGGCGACGCCCGCGGCCTGGCCTGGGGTGCCGCGCTGGTGGCGGCCTTCTGGATCGCCCTCGGGCACGTGCTCGCCGCGATCTTCATCCGCCGCGTCACGCAGCCACTGGTACGGCTCGCCGCCGCCGCCGAGACGCTGGCGGAGGAGCGCGGGATCCAGCTGGAGGAGCCGGAGGAGGAGGAGCTGGCCGGGCTGGTCCGCGACTTCAACGCCATGTCGAGGCGCCTGGAGGAGCGGCGCGCCGAGAACAACCGGCTCATCGCCGAGCTGGAGGAGCGCGTCGCCCAGAAGACGCGGGAGGTGCTGCGCGCCGACCGCCTCGCCACCCTGGGCGGCATCGCCTCCGGCTTCGCCCACGAGATCGGCAACTCGCTCAACGTGATCCGCGGGTACGCGGCGGTGGTCTCCCGCGAGATGCCGGAGGCGGAGCCGCACCGCGCCGACGTCGACGCCATCCGCCGCGAGGTGGGCCGGGCCGCGGGGCTCATCGAGCGGTTCCTGGTGTTCGCGCGGGCACGGAGCGTCCGCCCGCTGGCCCAGCCGGTCGAGCCCATCCTCCGCGAGGCGGTGGAGGTGGTCGGCCCGGCCGCGGCGCAGGCCAGGGTGGAGCGCGCCGTCGAGATCGAGGACGGCCTCCCCGACGTGCTCGCGGACGCGGAGCTGCTCCGGCAGGCGTTCCTCAACCTGTGCGTGAACGCCATCCAGGCGATGGAGCCGCGCGGCGGCGGCAGGCTCGTGGCGCGGGCGCGGCGCGACGGCGACGCGGTGGTGGTCGAGGTCCGGGACAGCGGGCCGGGGATGGACCACGACACCGCCGCCCACGTCTTCGAGCCCTTCTTCACCACCAAGGCGAACGGCACCGGTCTCGGCCTCGCCATCGTGCGGCAGGCGGCCGAGGCGCACGGCGGGTCGGTCGAGGTGGAGAGCGCGCCCGGACGAGGCGCCGCCTTCCGCGTCCGGCTCCCGGCGGCGCGCGCGGAGGCGGGCACGCCGGAGGCGGCCCGGCCCAGGGCCGGCGGAGACCGCCGATGAACGCCAAACCGAACCTGATGGTCATCGACGACCTCGACTCGGCCCGCTCGATGATGAAGCGGACCCTGGCGCGCTCCTACGACGTCTTCGACTTCGCGTCCGTGGCGGAGGCGCTCCCCGCCGTCGAGCGCGCCGACTTCGACTGCATCGTGACGGACCTGCGGATGCCGGGCATCGACGGGCTGGAGGGGCTGCGCCGCTTCAAGCAGAAGGTCCCGGAGATCCCGGTGATCCTGGTGACCGCGTTCGCCACGGTGGAGACCGCGGTCGAGGCGATGAAGGCCGGCGCCTTCGACTACCTGAAGAAGCCCTTCGAGCCGGAGGAGCTGGAGCTGGTGGTGGCGCGCGCCGTGGAGCACGCCGGGCTCCGGCGCGAGAACGCGAAGCTCCGCAGCGCCCTCTCCGGCACCTTCGACGTGCAGGGGATCATCGGCAAGTCGCAGCCGATGAAGGACGTGGTGGCGATGCTGGCGCGCATCGCGCCGTCGAACGTCCCCATCCTCATCGAGGGCGAGAGCGGCACCGGCAAGGACCTCCTCGCCCGGGCTGCCCACGCCATGTCGAGCCGGGCAGCCGGGCCGTACCTGGCGCTCAACATGAGCGCCATCCCGGAGAACCTCGCCGAGTCGGAGCTGTTCGGGTACGAGAAGGGAGCCTTCACCGGCGCGGACCAGGCGCGCGCCGGGTTCTTCGCGGAGGCGGAGGGCGGGACGCTCTTCCTCGACGAGATCGGGCTGCTGCCCCCGCAGCTCCAGCCCAAGCTCCTGCGGGTGCTGCAGGACGGCGAGTACATCCCCGTCGGCAGCCGGAAGAGCCGCAAGGCCGACGTCCGGGTGGTGGCGGCCACCAACGAGGACCTCTCCCGTCTGGTGAAGGAGGGCAGGTTCCGCGAGGACCTCTGGTTCCGGCTGCGGGTCGTCCCGCTGCGCCTGCCGCCGCTGCGCGAGCGGCGCGAGGACGTGCCGCTCCTGGTCGAGCACTTCGTCCGCAAGCACGCGCTGCGGCTGGGCCGCCCCGAGGCGATGCCCGACGCCACCGCGATGCGCGCCCTCCTCGACCACGCCTGGCCCGGCAACATCCGCGAGCTGGAGCACGCCGTCGAGCGCGGCCTCCTCCTCGCGCAGGGCCCGGCCATCACCCTCGCCGACCTGCCGCCCGAGATCGCGCAGGCAGCCGCCGAGCCCGCCGCTGCCGGCGCCGAGGGGCGCTACCGCCGCGCGCGCGACGTCTGGGAGCGGCGGTTCCTCGAGGACCTCCTCCGCGAGGCGGGCGGCAGCGTCGCCAGGGCCGCCGAGCTGGCCGGGCTCCACCGCTCGACCCTCTACGAGAAGCTCACGCGGTATGGCCTCGTCGAGAAGGACGAGAAGTGAACGACCCGCTCCTCGCGCCGCGGCGCGGGTGAAGGGGGCCGGGCCGAGGGGCGCATCGCCCGTGCGCATCCGCCGCGCCCGCCTCGACGACGCCCGCGCGCTCGCGGCGGTGCGGCGCGCGGCGGTCCTGGCCGTCCCACCCGGCGTTCACGCGCGCGCCGACCTCGCCGCCTGGGCGAGCCTCCCCGCCCTCTACGATCGCTGGGCGATGGCGGCGGGCGGCGAGACCCTCCTCGCCGCCGAGCGCGGCGGCCGCGTCGCGGGGTTCGCCGGCCTGCGCGGCGGGGAGCTCACCGCGCTCTTCGTCGCCCCACGCCACGCGGGGCGCGGGGTCGGCTCCGCGCTGGTCGCGGCCGTCGAGCGGCTCGCGCGCCGGCGCGGCGTGCGGCGGCTCCTCGCGGTGGCGGCGGCGAGCGCGGCGCCGTTCTACCGGGCGCACGGGTTCGCGGGCGCCCGGGCGGCGCGGGTCCCGCTCCCCGGCGGCCGGCGGCTCGCCGCGGTCCGGCTGGCGAAGCCGCTCTGACGGCGACGCGCGGTAAACCGACCGGCGGAAGGGCGCGGGGTCACATCCGCCCGCAGGGCCGCCGGAACGGGCAGCGGCGGCAGGGATCGCGGCCCTCGAGCTGCGGGAAGGCGTCCAGGCGGGCCAGGTTCCGCGCCGGGTCGGCGAGCGCCGCCTTCATGGCGGCGATCGACTCGCGCATGTCGCGCGTGCAGGCGTCGAGCGCCGCGGCGTCGGCGGCCGCCGAGATGCGCTCCGCGCCGCCCCCGCCCACCAGGTAGACGAGCCCGCCCACCACGCCGTCCACCGGCACGCCCCACCTCCGCGCCGCGTAGAGCGCGTAGATGGCCACCTGGGTGTGGTCCACGCCGCGCTCCTTGCCGGTCTTCCAGTCGAGGACGTGCACGCGGCCCTCTGCGTCGCGGTAGGCGAAGTCCACCGCCACCCAGATCTTCGTGCCCTCGAAGTCCCACGAGTCGAGCTCGTCCACCGTGAGCCACCGCTCCCGCGGCGTGCGCCGGATCTCCTCCAGCGCGGCGCTCTCGTAGAAGGCGCGGATGGCGCCGTCCACGACCTGGTCGTAGAGCCGCTTCCAGTCCTCGTTCGCCACCGGCTCGCCGTACTCGTGCTCGACGAGCCCGGTGATGCGGGAGGCCTCGCGCCAGTAGCTCTTGTCGCGCGACACCGCCCACTCCGACCGCGCGCGCTCGCGCGTGCGCTGCAGGAGCCGGTCGACGGGGAGGAAGTCGCCGGTGACGCGGGCGCGGTTCAGCATCTGGCGGAGCGACTCGTGCACCACCGAGCCCGCCCACTGCCAGCGCGACGAGAGCTTCTTCAGGACGTACAGCTCGCGGACCGGCGAGCCCGGATCCGCCTCCCAGCCGCCCCAGCTCCCGTAGTAGGCGTAGTAGTAGGCCCGCCGGCACTCTGCGAACTTCTCGTGCCGCGACTTGGACCAGGAGAACTCGTTCTGCAGATCGGCCATGGAAGCGTCCGGCCGGAGCCGGTCCCTTGCCACTCTATCGTGGGGGACCGACATGCGGACGGACGCTCCCGAATCCTCTACTTGGACCCCGCCGCGGCCTTCGCTGCCGCAGGCTTCGCGGCAGGCGCCGCCTTCGCCGGCTTCGGCCCAGGTCCGGCGGCGGGCGGCGGCCGGACCTCGATCGGGCCGATCGGGATCCCGTCGAGCTGCGGCGTCACCACCTCCGGCGCGCCGACCATGACGATCGTGAGCCTCGCCGGATCGAGGTACCGCCGCGCCACGCGCTGCACGTCCTCCGCCGTCACCGCCCGGACCTCGTTCGCGAACCGGTTCCAGTAGTCGTCGGGGAGCGCGTGCACCACGGTCTCGGCGAGCTTCCCGGCGATCCCGCCCACGGTCGAGAACTCGGCGGGCAGCCCGAGGACGATCGCGTCCTTCGCGTCCTGCAGCTCGGCCGCAGGCACCGGGTCGTCGCGCAGCTTGCCGACCTCGGCGAGCAGGTCCTTCATCGCCTCGCCGGTCTGCTGCGCCTTGACGCTCCCCGCGATGACCGACGTCCCGCCGAGCTTCCGCGCCTCCTCTCGCGCGCCGATGCCGTAGGTGTAGCCCTTGGCCTCGCGCAGGTTCCGGAACAGCCGCGAGGACATCCCGCCGCCCAGCACCTCGAAGGCGACGCGGGCCGCCACGTAGTCCGGAGAGGAGCGGGGCAGCCCGGGCGAGCCCAGCAGGAGGTACGACTGCGGCGCGTTGGGCTTGGTCACCAGGACGGTGCGGAGCGCGCCGGCCGGCGCCGCCGGGGCGGGCAAAGGCTGCGCCTTGCCGGGCTTCCAGGCGCCCAGCGTGGGCCCGAGGACCCGGCGCAGCTCGATCTCGGTGGTGTCGCCCACCACGATCAGCTCGGAGTTGGCGGGGGTCCAGTAACGCGCGTGGAAGCGGGCCAGCTCGGCCGGCTTCATGGCCTTCACCGCTTCCTCGGTCCCGCCTGCCCAGTGACCATAGGGGTGCTTCCCCCAGAACACCCCGGCGAACGCCTTGGCGGCGACGGCGGGAGGCTGATCCCGCTGCTGGAGGAGCGAGACGAGCCGCTCGTCCTGGACGCGGGCGAAGTCGCGCTGCGGGAACGTCGGGTTCATCGCCACGTCGGCGAAGATGTCCGCGAGCTTGGGCAGCTCGCGCGAGAGCGAGGCGCCGACCAGCGAGGCCGCGTCGAACCCGGCGCTGGCGTCGAGGGAGCCGCCGATGAAGCCGATCTCGTCCGAGATCTGCGTCGCCGTCCGACCCCGGGTCCCCTCGGTCATGACCTCCGCGGTCATGCTGGCGAGGCCCGGCCGGTCGGCCGGATCGTGCGCCGCGCCGGCGTTGGAGACCAGGTTGAGCGCGACGATGGGGAGCCGGTGCGACTCGACCAGGCGCACCCGGAGGCCGTTCGCCAGCGTGAAGTGCGTCTGCGCGGGGAGGCGGAGCTGGGGCGGCGGGCCCTTCGGCGGCACGTGGGTCCGGTCCGGGCCGGGGGGCGTCGCGGCGGGCACGACCGAGATCACCGTCGCCTCGGGCTTCGCGGCGGCGGGCGGGTGCGAGACCGCGCAGGCGGCGAGGAGCAGCGCGAGCGTGGAGAGCGAGCGGATGCGCGCGATCCGGTTCATGGAGCGTCCCCCTTCCCGGCGGCGGCGCCCGGGGCGGCCTTCGGCGCGCCCCCGGCGCCCGCGGCCTTCGCGCCGGCGCGCGGCACCACGGTGAGCACCACCCGCCCGGCGCCCAGGTACCGCCGGGCGGCGTCGCTCACGTCCTGGGCGGAGAGGGCACGGTACCGCGCGATGTCCTCTGGGAGGAAGCCGGGATTCCCGGTGCGCAGGTAGTAGTTGGCGAGCATCGCGGCGCGGCCGCCGAACCCGCCCAGCGGCTCGACGGCGAAGACCGCGCCCGATTCGATCTTGTTCCGGGCGCGCTCCAGCTCCGCCTTTCCGGGCAGGACCTTCGCCACCTTCGCGATCTCCTCGTCGATCTCGCGCAGCAGCCGCTCCGGGTCGACGCCGGGCTTCGGCGTCGCCACCACCAGGAAGCCGCCGGCGAGCGCGTGGCTCATCTGCGCGGCCATGACGCTCTGGGCGATCCGCTCGTCCATGACCAGCCGCTTGAACAGCCGCGCGCTCTTCCCGTCGGTGAGCACCTGCGCGAGCACGTCGAGCGCCGCGTCGCCCGGGGCGAACAGCTTCGGCGTCTGCCAGGCCACGTACAGGCGGGGGAGCTGCACGTCGTCCTCCAGCGTGACGCGCTTCTCTTCCCGGAGCGGCGCGGGGGAGGGGCGCTCGTGCACGGGCGGGGCCTTCCCGGGGATCCACCCGAACCACCTCTCGACCATGGTGCGCGTCGCGGCGGGATCGACGTCGCCCGCCACCACCAGCACCGCGTTCTCCGGGCCGTACCAGGTTCGGAAGAACTCCTTCACGTCCTCGAGGGTCGCTGCCTGGAGGTCCTCGTGCGAGCCGATCGTCCACCAGTGGTACGGGAACGCGTCCGGCCAGAGGTTCTCGAGGATGGCCTTGAAGGCGAGGCCGTAGGGGCGCATCTCGAAGTTCTGGCGGCGCTCGTTCCGCACCACCTCGCGCTGGTTGTCGAGCTTCTCCTGGTCGATGGCCGGGAGGAGGAACCCCATCCGCTCGGACTGGACGAAGAGCATCTGCTCGAGCGCGTTCGAGGGGACCTGCTCCCAGTACTGGGTGGTGTCCTCGGAGGTGGAGGCGTTCCCCTCGCCGCCGGCGGCGTCCACCAGCCGGTCGGCGACGCCCTTGGGCAGGTGCTCGGTGCCCTGGAACATGAGGTGCTCGAAGAGGTGCGCGAAGCCGGTCCGGCCGGGCTTCTCGTCCTTGGAGCCGACATCGTACTGCACGTGAATGCCGACGATGGGCGTGGTGTGGTCGACGTGCAGCACCACGGTGAGCCCGTTCGGGAGGCGGAACATCTCGAACGGGACGGAGGGGGCGGCGTCCCGGGGAGCGGAGCCGGGAGCATCCGCCCGGGCGGCGGAGACCGCCAGGGCGGCCGCCGCGAGAAGCGCGGGGAGGGTTCTCATGATCGCGGCGTTATATGCCATGCGCGACCGCCGGTCACCGCCCCAGTCGCGTTCTCCCGCGCGACGATGGGGCGGGGCCGGGCCCCGGTGCGATATGGCGAGACGCTCGACCCGGGCGCGTGCAGGATCCGTCCTCCATGAGCACCCGCTGGGCTGCCGCCCTGGCGCTCGCCGCGGCCTCCCCCTGCGCGCGCGCCGCCGCTCCGGATGGCGCCTTCGTCGCGGTGCGCGCCGCGGGGCCGGTGGTGCTCGACGGGCGCCTGGAGGAGCCCGCCTGGGCGGCCGCCCCCGCCTACGACGGCTTCGTCCAGCTCTTTCCGGCCGAGGGTGCGCCGCCCTCGGAGCGGACCGAGGTGAAGGTCCTCTACGACGATCACGCGCTGTACGTGGGGGTCGTCTGCCACGACCCGGACCCCGGCGGCATCGTCCGGTCGCTGGGGCGCCGCGATCACCCGCCCTACTCGGACTCGGTGACGATCGTGGTGGACTCGGTGCACCAGGGGCGGACCGCGTACGAGTTCACGCTCACCGCGGCGGGCGTCCAGGAGGACGGCATCTTCTACGACGACGACCAGCTCACCACCGACTGGGACGCGGTGTGGGACGGCGCGGTGGCGACCACGCGCGACGGCTGGACGGCGGAGCTCGCCATCCCCCTCGCCGCGCTGCGGTTCTCGAACGCCCCCTCGCAGGCCTGGGGCTTCGCCGTGAAGCGGGTGATCGCCCGCCGGCACGAGGAGATCGCGAGCGTCCTCATCCGCCGGGCGCAGCGCGGCGTCGCCTCGCGGCTCGGGGTGCTCACCGGGCTCGAGGACCTCCGGCCCGTGAACGACCTGGAGGTGTCGCCCTACCTCGCCGCGCGCGTGACGGCGCGCCCGCAGCTCTCCGAGGCCTGGTGGCCGCAGCCGCGGTTGCTCGAGCCCTCCGGCGACATCGGTGTGGACCTGCGCACCTCCCTCGGCCGCGGCCTGGCGCTCCAGGCCACCGTGAACCCGGACTTCGGACAGGTCGAGGCCGACCAGATCATCCAGAACCTGTCCCGGTTCGAACCGTTCTTCCCGGAGAAGCGCCCCTTCTTCCTCCAGGGGATGGACCTCTTCCAGTCGGTCGCCGGCGGGAGCGGCAATCGCCCCTCGCCGCAGCAGGTGTTCTACTCGCGGCGCATCGGCCTCGACGCGCCCATCCTGGCTGCGGCGAAGCTCACCGGCAAGGCGGGCGACGAGGTGCAGGTGGGCGTCCTCGAGTCCCTGGTGACGGGCGCCGGGTGGCCGCTCGGTGACGCCGAGAACGCGCCGCCGCGGCAGGTGCGGCTCGAGCCCACCGAGCCCTTCCACCTCGCGCCGGTCTCGGCCTACCCCCAGCTCGCGCCCGTTCCGCGGAACCTCTTCGCGGGCGTGGCGCGGTGGCAGCCCGCGCCGACGCGCTCCTTCGGCCTCGCCGGGACGAGCGCGATCGTCGCCGGGCCGCCGTGCACGCCCGCGGAGGCGGCCCGCACCAACGACCGGACCGATTTCGCCGACCCGGGCGTCGTGACCGGGTCCCAGCTCCGTCCGCCGCGCTGCGACGCGCTCGCCGGGAACGCCCTCGCCGCCGACTGGAACGTCCGCTCGCTCGACGGCGACTGGTTCCTGCGCGGGCAGGCGAGCGGCTCGCAGTGGCTCGGGAGCGCACCCCTGCGCGTCGTGCCGGACGGCACCGTCTTTCGCCACGGCGACCTGGGGTGGGGTGGCTACGTCTCCGGCGGAAGGCAGGGCGGCGAGCCGTGGCGGTTCGAGGGGCAGTGGTACTACGAGTCGCCCAGGCTCGAGCTCAACGCGCTCGGCTACCAGCGCACGCAGAACGAGCAGCTGGGGCGCGCCATCCTGCACTGGGTCCGGCCCAGCGGCGTCGGGCCGTTCCACTCGGTCGACGTCCAGGTCGGCGCGGAGACGCACTGGACCACGGACGGGCTCTGGTACGGCCGCGGGAACCAGGTGTGGGCCGGTGGCGACTTCCAGCTCAGGAGCTTCCACAGCTTCGGGTGCGTGGCGGCGGTCGACTCCGCGCCCTGGGACGTCCGCGAGATCGACCGCTCGGCCTTCACCGGCGGCATCTACGGCGGCACCTCCGCGCTCGACTCGCCGCGACCCGGCGTCCCCTACCGGCGTCCGGCGGACTACGGCGCCCAGTGCTGGTTCTCGAGCGATCTCAACGGGCCCTTCCACGCGGAGGGCGGCGCCGGGATGGGCCGGACCCTCGTCGCGGGGCCGCTCGCGCCGGTGACGTTCTGGGGCGCGAACGTCGCCTTCGTGCTGCGCCCGCACCCGCGCCTCGAGACGCGGGTGGACCTGGCGTTCGACCAGAACCGCTTCCGCGCGCGCTGGGTCGACGACGGGGGCGGCGCGTACCTCTTCGCCGACCTCCACGCGCCGGACCTGTCGGCCACGTTCCGCCAGCAGGTGGTCCTCACGCCCCGCCTGACCTTCCAGGCGTACGCGCAGCTCTTCACGAGCGACGGCCACTACGGGCCGTTCTGGACGGCCACGCCGGGCGCGAGCGGGACCATCACGCCCGGGTCGCTCCGGCCGGCGGATGCCGTCCCCGGATACGACTTCCGGAGCGTGGCGCTCGCGGTGAACGTCGTCCTCCGCTGGGAGTACCGGCTCGGCTCGACGCTGTTCCTCGTCTACACGCGGAACCAGCGGGAGCTGGGGTACGAGGACTCCGCGCAGCAGCCCGCCTCGCTGCGGCCGCACGCGCTCGGGGTCGGGCCGACCACCGACACCGCCATGGTCAAGTGGACCTACCGGATCGGCCGGTGACCCTTTTTCCGGCCGATCTCCGGGGAGGTGCGCGCGGCCATTGCGCGCTGCGCGGGGAGCGGTATCCTCGGTCCCGATGACCACGGCCGCCCCGCTGCGGATCCTCATCGCCGAGGACGACCCGTCGGTCGCGAAGCTCTACCTCGCCTACGCGCAGAACCGCGGGCACGAAGCGATGGTGGCGCACGACGGCGCCGAGACGCTGGTCACGGCGGCCACCGAGCTGCCGGACCTCATCCTGCTCGACGTCGCCATGCCCAAGCTGGACGGCCGCGACGTCATCCGCCAGCTCAAGGCGAATCCCAAGACGGCGCGGATCCCCATCCTCGTCATCAGCGCGCTCGGCGGCGAGCAGAACCTGCGGGACCTGCTCCTGGAGCTGGGCGCCTGGGACGTGCTGGAGAAGCCGGTGGACCTGCAGATCGCCTTCAACAAGGCGGAGCGGCTGGTCCGGCGGTAGGCGCGCGCGTCGAGCAAGGGGGGCGCCAGCCCCCGTCACCGCGCCGGATCGATCCGCATCCCCTTCGGTATCACCACGATCCCGCTCTCGGTGACGTGGAACTGCCGCCGATCCTTCTCCAGGTCGTAGCCGATGGTCGCCCCCGAGGGGATCTCGACGTGCTTGTCGACGATCACCCGGCGCAGCTTGCAGTGGCGGCCGATGTTCACGTCCTCGAAGAGGATGGAGTCGTCCACGTTGGCGTAGCTGTTGACGCGCACCCTGGGCGACAGGATCGACCGGTTCACCTGACCGCCGGAGATGATGCACCCCTCGGAGATGAGCGAGTCGGTGGCCAGGCCGACCCGCCCCTCGGGCTCGTTGGCGAAGACGAACTTGGCGGGCGGGTAGTTGTACTGGACGGTGAAGATGGGCCAGGAGTCGTTGTACAGGG
>DATIWK010000007.1:0-33625 GCA_035519395.1 Anaeromyxobacteraceae bacterium
CCACGCGACCTGGAAGCGTCGCGGCGAGCTCTGGCGCCGCGCGCCCGAGGGCGTGCTCCTCGAGCTGAACGCGCGGACCATCGTGCGCGCCCGGAGGTTCGTGCTCGCCCCGAAGCCGGCCATCCCCGGTTGACGCTTCACCTGCTGATCTCCGGGCGAGATCGCGCCAGACGTCACATCCCCGCGAACAGCATCCCCTTCCGCAGGATGAGCGCGCCGAAGGCGACGAGGAGGAGCCCCGACGCCCAGCGCACGGCGACCGGCCGGGCCGCCAGGACGCGGAGGCGCTGCCGCAGCGCCTGCGATCCATAGCCCACGGCCAGCATCGGCACCGCGAAGCCGAGCGAGTAGACGGCGAGGAGGACGATCCCCGCGGCGAGCGTCCCCTGCGCCGCCACGGTCGCGAGGACGCCCGAGAGCATCGGGCCGACGCACGGGATCCAGACGAGGCCGAGGCTGAGCCCGAGCACCAGGCCGGACCAGCGGCCGCCGCTTCGGCTCCGGACGCGCTGGAAGACCGTCATCTTGTCGAAGACGTTCACGCCCAGGAGGAGGAGGAGCCCGGACGCCACCACCAGCGCCCCGACCGCCTTCTCGAGCCCGGGGAGGACCGGTCCGACGATCGCGCCGAAGAGGCTCGTCAGGACCCCCATCGCCACGAAGCTCGCCGCGATGCCGGCCACCACCAGGGCCGGGCGCCAGCGGTGGTCTTCGGCGGTCCCGGTCACGATGATGGGGACCACCGGCAGGACGCACGGGCTGGCGACGCTGGCGAGCCCCGCGCCGAACGCGAGCGCGAGCGTGGAGGGACCGAGATCGAGCGCGATCATGGACCGACGAGCCGGCGGATCTCCTCCGCCGCCTGGATTCCCGGAGTGGCGCGGCGGATCTCCCTGCCCGACGCGTCGGTGAGGACGAGCATCGGGAGCGATCGGACGCCGTAGCGGCCGAACCATTCGAGGTCGCCCGGCTCGGTGGTCCGGTAGTAGACCAGCTCGGCCCTGCCGCTCAGCTCCCCCGCCATGTCGTGCAGCACGCGGTCCTGCATCTGGCACGGCACGCCGTTCGGGTTCATGAAGAAGGCGAGGCGCGGCAGCGCGCCTGTCGCGCGGTGCGCGGGAACCGGCGACGGCTGACGCTCGGGGCTGCCCGCGCTGGCGGAGCACGCGGCGACCGACAGCGCCAGCACCGCGGCTGCGACGGAGGTCCGGAAGGTCATGTCCGCTCCTCGGCGGAGCCGCGCGCGGGAAGGCGCACCGGCGAACCGCCGCTCACGTCCGGTTTGGAGCCGTCCGGAGCTCGAACGGTTCGGTGGCGTGATCCGAGGCGAAGGGTCGCGCACCGGCGCGAGGTCTGGACGGGCCGATGCGTCCGGTGCCACCATGTTGCAACGAGCGGAGGTGCAACACCCGCCATGCCGATCTCGACGGAACCGCTGAACGTCCTCGACGTCCTCCGCAGCATCCCCGACTCCGTCCTCACCATCGACCAGGACCGGCGCCTGGTCGCGCTGAACGAGCCCGCCCGGGCGCTGATCGGCGCGGAGGAGGCGCGCGCCGCGGGCCGCCGCGACTGCGGGAGCGTGCTCCGGACCGAGATCTGTCACACCGACCGGTGCCCGTTCGACCGCGCGTTCCTCCAGGGCGAGACGGTCACGACGTTCAACGTCCGGACGGAGGACGGGACGCCCGTCTGCATCAACACCTCCCCGCTCCGGAACGAGCACGGGGAGACGGTCGGCGTGGTCGAGACCATCCGGGTGGTGACCCACATCAACCGGCTCATCGAGGAGCTGCGCGATCAGCGCAACAAGGTCCAGGCCGTCCTCGACTCGATCGCCGAGGGCGTCCTCACGGTGGACCGCGAGGGCCGGATCACGAGCTTCAACCGGGCCGCCCAGCGGATCCTGGGGTGCGGCGACTGCGCGATCGGCGAGGCGGCGGCCGCGCGGCTTCCCGCGGAGATCGCCGGTCCGGGGGCGCCGCTCCACGAGACGCTGAGCTCGGGACGGCCGGTCGGAAACCGCGAGGTCACCATCCTCGACGGCGCCGGCCGCTCCTTCCCGATCAGCATCTCGGCGGGGCCGGTGCGCGACGAGGCGGGTGGGACCCTGGGCGCGGTCTGCACCGTCCGCGACCTGCGCGAGATCGAGCGCCTGGCGGACGAGCGCCGCCAGCGCGGGCCGCTCCTCGGGATCGTCGGCAAGCACCCGCGCATGCGCGAGGTCTTCGACCGCGTGGAGATGATCCGGGACAGCGACTCGACCGTCCTGATCCAGGGCGAGAGCGGCACGGGGAAGGGGCTGCTCGCCCTGGCCCTCCACCGCGTCAGCCCGCGCCACGCCCGCCCCTTCGTCAAGGTGAGCTGCGCGGCCCTGCCCGAGTCGCTGCTCGAGAGCGAGCTGTTCGGGCACGAGCGCGGCGCGTTCACCGGCGCGATCCGCGACCGCAAGGGGCGTTTCGAGCTGGCGGACCGCGGCACCATCTTCCTCGACGAGATCGGCGATCTCTCCCCCGCCGTCCAGGTGAAGCTCCTGCGCGTCCTCCAGGAGCAGGAGTTCGAGCGCGTCGGCGGAAGCGAGACGATCCGCGTGGACGTGCGCGTGATCGCCGCCACGCACCGGGACCTGCCCCGGCTCATGGCCGACGGGAGGTTCCGGGAGGATCTCTACTATCGCCTGAACGTCATCCCCGTCCGCATCCCCGCGCTGCGGGAGCGCCGCTCCGACATTCCCCTCCTGGTCCAGCACCTGCTCGACCACTTCGCCTCGATCGGAAAGGGCAAGGCGGCGAGCATCTCCCCTCGCGCGCTGGCGATCCTCATGGACCACGACTGGCCCGGGAACGTCCGCGAGCTGGAGAACGTGCTCGAGCACGCCGTGGTGTGCTCCCGCGGGAGCGTCATCGAGCCGGAGGCGCTGCCGCGTGCGCTCCTCGTGCCCGCGCCCAGCCGTCCGCGGGCCGGCCGCCCGCGCGCGCAGGGGACGGCGCCGCGCGAGGAGCGGCAGCGCATCCTGCGGGCGCTGGAGGCGTGCAGCTGGAACCGGGGCCGGGCCGCCGCACGCCTCGGCGTCGACCGGACGACGCTGTGGCGGAAGATGCAGCGGCTCCAGATCGCTCCCCGCTGAGGTAAGGGCTCCGCTGCCGCACCAGCGGCCGCCCGCCGCGGGCAGGCGCTCGGTGCTGTTGCACCCGTTGCGTGCAACACGCCGGAGGCGCGTCCCCGGCCCCGCCGGGCCCGAAAACACGCCGGAACGACCGGGGCCGGCGCTGGTACGGGGCGTGCTTCTGGATCGCAGCGAAGATGCACGAGGGGACGTTCCGCGGTGGGCTCGGCGATCCTGCGTCATCGCGCCGCGCGGCACCGGGGACGACCTGCTCGGCTCAGACGCACGCATCGCGTGCAGGAGGATCGAGATGAAGAAGGTGTGCCTCGCCGTCGCGTCCATGCTGGCCGTCGGGTTCTCCCTTCCGGCGCGGAGCGCGGAGCAGGTCGATCCCGCGGTCCTCGCGGCGGCGGAGAAGATGCTGTCCACCATGCCGAACGACTGGTACCAGGTCGAGCCGGCCGCGGCGCAGCAGCTCGTCGAGAACGCGAAGCCCCTCGTCCTCGACATGCGCGAGCCGAACGAGATCGCCACCCGGATCGCGGGCTCGGTGAACATCCCCATCCGCCAGCTCCCGAAGCAGCTGGCCCAGCTCCCCGAGAACCGGGCCGCGCCCATCCTGACCTATTGCAAGGTCGGCTACCGCGGCGGGATGGCCGTCACCATCCTGCGGATGCTCGGCTACACGAACGTCCGCACCATCAAGTTCGGCCTCGACGCCTGGGAGAAGGCCGGTCTGCCGGTCGAGAAGGTGGAGAAGAAGTCCTGACGCCCGACGGGCGCGGCCCGCCGCTCGCGGGCCGCGCCTGCCCGGCATGGCGCGCCGTGGACCGCTCGGTCCGGGTGAGGTGACGGGGATGGGTCGCGTGTTCTCACGGCGGCGGTTGCTGCAAGGGTCGCTGCTCTCCCTGGGCGCCGCCAGGCCGGCGGCGGCGCTCGCGGGGCTGCTCGGAGGCGTCCGCGCGCGGCTGCCGTGGTACCGGCAGGCCGGGAAGACGACCTACGGCGTCTGCGACATGTGCCCGTGGCACTGCGGCATCGTCGTCACCACGCTGAACGGGCGCGTCCGCAAGATCGACGGCAACCCCAGGGATCCCAAGAGCCGCGGCAAGCTCTGCGCGCGGGGGCAGGCGGGGGTCTCCTTCCTCTACGATCCCGACCGGCTGAAGCGGCCGCTCATCCGGACGGGCGCGCGCGGCGAGGGCCGGTTCCGCCCGGCGTCCTGGGACGAGGCGCTCGACCACGCCGCCGGCAAGCTCCTCGCCATCAGGAAGGAGCACGGCCCGGAGGCGGTCGCCTTCCTCGGTCACACCGCCGGCGACTTCTGGTTCGTCGATCACCTTCCCCAGGCATGGGGCTCGCCCAACGCCGCGAGGCCCTCGATGTCGCTCTGCACCAGCCCTCGCGAGGAGGCGGCGGTCCTGACCTTCGGGCGCAACATCGGGAACCACGAGCCGGTGGACTGGGACGAGGCGCGCTGCATCGTCCTCGTCGGCACGCACATCGGAGAGGACGCGCGCAACACCATGATGCAGGACCTGGCGGCGGCGCGGGCGCGCGGCGCGAAGCTCGTCGTGGTGGACCCCCGCTACTCGTCCGCGGCCATGAAGGCCGACTTCTGGCTGCCCATCAGGCCCGGGACGGACACCGCCCTGCTGCTCGCCTGGATGAACGTCCTCGTCACCGAGGGACTGGTGGACCGCGAGTTCGTCGAGAGGTGGACGGTCGGGTTCGACGCGCTGGCGGCGCACGTCGCGGAGACCACCCCCGAGTGGGCGGCGCCCATCACCGATCTCCCGGCCGGCCTCATCCGCGAGAGCGCGCGCACGCTGGGGCGCGAGCGCCCGCGGTCGGTGATCGTGCCGGGGCGCCACGTGGTCTGGTACGGCAACGACACGCAGCGCATGCGCGCGGTCTACCTGGTGAACGCGCTGCTCGGCGCGTACGGACGCCCCGGCGGTCTCTACTTCAACCGGCAGCCGTACCTCGAGGAGCACCCGCACCCGCCCTACGCCGTCAAGGGCGGGGCTGGCGGTTGAAGCGCCGTCCCTGGGGAGGAGGCCGGGCTGCCTCCTGGACCGACGGGCAAGGTGCGGGCGGACGGCGTGCGCGGGAAGTTCCTGCGCGGCCCGACCGCGATGCAGGAGCTCTTCGAGCCGATGATCACGGGCAAGCCCTATCCCATCACCGGGCTCGTCCTCTACGGCACCAACGTGCTGCACACCGTGCCGAACGTGCCGCGCACCAAGGAAGCCCTGGCGAAGCTCGACTTCGTCCTGACCATCGACGTGCTGCCCCAGGATCACGTCGCCTGGTCGGACGTGGTGCTCCCCGAGGCCACCTCCCTGGAGCGCCACGACGACCTCTGGACCTGCGCGCACAAGACGCCGTACCTCGCGATGCGCGAGCCCGCCGTCGAGCCGCTGTACGAGACCAGGCCCGGCTGGTGGATCGCGAAGGAGCTGGGACGGCGCCTCGGCCTGGAGGAGTTCTTCCCGTGGCAGAGCGCGGAGGAGTACCTGAACCAGCGGCTCGGGTCGATCGGGCTCACGCTCGACCAGGTGCGCGAGCAGGGCGGCGTCGTGGTCCAGAAGGGGAAGCCGTACCTGACCGACTTCGAGGGCGGCCCGTCGCCGTTCACGACCCCCAGCGGAAAGGTGGAGCTCTACAGCGAGCCGCTGGCGAAGTCGGGGCACGATCCGCTCCCGCGGTACCAGCCGGTGGCCGAGCCGCCGGCCGGGCACTTCCGCCTGCTGTACGGGCGGAGCCCGGTGCACACCTTCGCCCGCACGCAGAACACCCCGGCCCTCCACGCGCTCCAGCCCGAGAACGAGGTGTGGCTCAACGACGTCGCCGCCGCCGGGCTCGGGATCCGCGACGGCGAGCGGGTGTGGCTCGAGAACCAGGACGGCGTGCGGAGCGGCCCGGTCCGCGTGAAGGTCACGCCGCGCATCCGGCCGGACTGCGTGTTCACGGTCCACGGCTTCGGGCACGACGCCCCCGGGATGACGCGGGCGCACCGGAGGGGCGCGAGCGACGCCGCCCTGCAGACGCGGTACGCGCTCGACCCCATCAGCGGCGGCGCAGGCCTGCGGGTCAACTTCGTGAAGCTGGTCCGGGAGCGGTGATGGGCGCGCGCCTCGCCTTCTCCATCGATCTCGACCGGTGCATCGGCTGCCGCGCCTGCGTGGTCGCGTGCTGCACCGGGAACGAGCTCGCCCCGGGCGACGCCTTCATCGCGGTCTCGGAGGTGATCCGCCGCGGTGAGGAGGGGCTCTGGGGGTCCTTCGCGCACCACCGCTGCTTCCACTGCGCCGAGGCCGCCTGCGTCGAGGTCTGCCCGACCGGCGCGCTCTCGAAGTGGCAGGGGCTCACCGCCGTCGCGGCCGAGCGGTGCTCCGGGTGCGGCTACTGCGTGGACGCCTGCCCCTTCCACGTCCCTGCGGTCCGGGACGGCCTGGTCTCGAAGTGCGTCGGGTGCGTGGACCAGGTGCAGCAAGGCGAGGCCGCCTGGTGCGAGCGGACGTGCCCGAGCCGCGCCATCCGGTTCGGAGACCGGGAGGCACTCCTCGCCGCCGCCCGGGAGCGCGTCCAGCAGCTGGTGGCCCGCCACCCCCGCGCGCAGGTGTACGGCGACGCGCAGCTCGGCGGACTGGGGCTCCTGCTCGTCCTGCTCGACCGCCCCGGCGTCTACGGGCTGCCGGAGCGGCCGACCACCCCGCTGCTGCTGGACGTGTGGCAGGCGGCGGTCCAGCCGGGGGCGCTGGGCCTCTCGGCGCTGGCGGGGTTGACCATGGGCGCCGCCTTCCTGGTGGCCCGCCGACGGCGGGCGCTGGAGCACGAGGCCGCCGGCGCGGACGGCCCCGCGCCGGCGCCACCGGCGGGAAAGCGCGCCGGCACCGAGGGAGGCGACGAATGAGCGGCTCGCCGCCCCGGCTCGTGCAGCGCTACCTGCCGGCCCAGCGCCTCGTCCACTGGATCGGGGTGGCCTCGTTCCTGGTGCTGCTCTGCAGCGGCATCGTCCTGTTCCCCCCGCTCGGCCGGCTCGCCGCGGGCGGCCTCTCGCGCCTGCTCCACCGGATCGCCGCGGTCCCGTTCGCCCTGCTCCCCGTCGCCTACCTGGCGCTCCTCCCCACCCAGGCGAAGGAGCTGGTGATCGAGTCGTTCACGTACGGCAGGCGAGACCGGGAGTGGCTGAAGCACCTGCCGGCGTACGTCTTCGGCCGCACCCGGGGCCTGCCGCCCCAGGGGCGGCTCAACGCCGGCCAGAAGCTCCACCACGCGGCGACGTTCCTCATGTTCGTCACGGTCGCCGCCTCGGGCGTGGTCCTCTGGTTCGCGAAGGGGCACCTCGGCCCGGGCGGGCTCGCGGCCACGGCCATCGTCCACGACCTCTCGATGCTGGGGCTTTCCGTGCTGATGATCGGTCACGTGTACTTCACCTTCCTCTACGGCGCGCTCCCCGGCATGTGGACGGGATCGGTCACCGAGGAGTACGCGCGCACGGAGCACCGCGCGTGGCTCGACGGCGCGTGATCGAGCGCTTCCTGGCGCCGCGAATCCCCGGGCGCCGTTCCGGCTCCCCTGAAGACGAAGCAGGAATCCACGCTCAGGTCCCGAGGAGGGTCACGATGAAGCTGCTGACGAAGCCGAAGAAGAAGTCCTGCTGCACCCCGGAGCAGGCCGCGCAGTGCTGCGCCAAGGCGTCCCGCCTCGTGTCGGGCTGCCACGACTGAGCCATGAGCGCCCACGTGCAGACGATCGACGCCCCCCGGTTCGAGCAGGACGTGCTCGCCGCGGACGTCCCCGTGGTCCTCGACTTCTTCTCGACCGAATGCCCGCCCTGCGAGGCGCTCGCGCCCAAGCTCGACGCGGTGGCCGAGCAGTTCGCGGGGAAGGCGCGCTTCCTCAAGATCTTCCGCCAGGGCAACCGCGAGCTCGCGGCGAGGCTGGGAGTCACCGGAAGCCCGACGCTCCTCTTCTTCCGGGGCGGGCGGGAGGTGGCGGCGCGGATGTCGGGGGAGGAGATCAAGCGGACCTCCATCAAGGCGGCGGTCGAGGCGATGCTGGCATGACGCCGCGGTGAGGAGGACGCCATGGCCGAACGCTACGACGTCGCGGTCATCGGGGCCGGACCGGCCGGGCTCGCCGCCGCCATCTACGCCGCCCGGGCGCGGCTCAGGACGCTCGTCCTCGACGAGAGCATCCCGGGCGGCCAGGTGAAGACCACGCACAAGGTGTCGAACTACCCGGGGTTCCCCGAGGACGTGAAGGGCGCCGATCTCGCCGCCGCCTTCGCGGCGCAGGCCGGGCGCTTCGGCGCGGAGATCCGCCGCGCCGTGGAGATCACGCGCCACGACCTCGCCGCGGCGCCGAAGACGCTCGAGCTCGACGAGGAGGAGACGATCGAGGCGCGGGCCGTGATCGTCGCGACCGGCGCGAAGCCGCGCCCGCTGGGCGTGCCCGGGGAGGACCTCTTCAGGGGGCGCGGGATCTCGTACTGCGCGACCTGCGACGGCGCGTACTTCGAGGGCAAGGACATCCACGTCGTCGGCGGCGGCAACTCCGCCGTGGAGGAGTCGCTGTTCCTCACCCAGTTCGCCCGCAGCGTGACCATCGTCCACCAGTTCATGGAGTTCCAGGCCGAGCCCGCGTCCGTGCAGGAGGCGCTCGCCAACCCCAAGATCCGGGCGGTCCTCGGCCACGAGCCTCGCGGCTTCCGCGGGGAGAACGGGCTCGAGCGCCTCGAGGTCGAGGAGCTGGCGACGAGGGAGCGGAAGCAGCTCCGGACCGACGGCGTCTTCGTGTTCATCGGCATGGTCCCGCGGACGGACCTGCTCGCGCCGTACCTCCCGCTGGCGCCCGGCGGCTACGTCGAGACCGGCGACGCGATGGAGACCAAGGTCCCGGGCCTCTACGCGGCGGGCGACATCCGGGTGAAGCGCTTTCGCCAGATCACCACGGCGGTCGCCGACGGGACCATCGCGGCGCTCGCGGCCCAGCGGTACCTGCGCTGACCCGGGACGCGGACGAACCCTGGCCGCGGAGCGTGGCTCCGACGGGTGTCCATGGACGACCTCCTCCGCCTCGCGCTGTTCGTCGCAGGCTGGTACCTCCTCCAGCGCCTGATCTTCCCGCGCATGGGCGTCCCGTCCTGAGGTGCCCCGCTCCCGCGCCCGGGCGGCGCGGACGACCACCCGCCGCGCCGGGGCTGCTAGACGCGCGCCGCACCCGTTTCGCGCGCCGAGGCTCGTACCGGCATGCCCAGGCACGCGCTCGTCGTCGGTGGTGGCTTCGCAGGGCTCGAGACCGCGATCCAGCTCCGCAAGGCCGGACTCCAGGTCACGCTGGTCTCGAACCGGCCCTTCCTGTTCATGTACCCGACGTCGATCTGGGTGGCCACGGGGGAGACGCCCTTCGGGAAGGTCTGCCTGGACCTTGGCGACGCCGCCCGCCGCCACGGGTTCCGGTTCGTGCAGGGAAAGGTCGAGGCCCTCTCCGGCGTCCGGCGCTCCGCGACCGTGGACGGCGCCGAGATCGTCGCGGACCACCTCGTCGTCGCCATGGGCGGCGAGAAGCTGAAGCCGAAGGGAGTGGAGCACACCCACGCGCTCGGCGGTGAGCCCAGCGCCGTCGACCGCCTCGCCGAGGCGCTCTCCGCGCTGATCGCCCGGGGCGAGGGGCGCATCGCCATGGGCTTCGGCGGCAACCCGAAGGACCCCTCCGCGGTGCGAGGCGGCCCGGTCTTCGAGCTCATGTTCAACGTGGACACGCTGCTGCGCCGGCGCGGCCTGCGCGAGCGGTTCACGCTCACCTTCTTCGCGCCCATGGCGAGCCCGGGCGAGCGCATGGGGAAGAAGGCCGTCGCCGCGATCCGGTCGATGTTCGAGCGGCTCGGGATCGCGATGCGGTTCGGCAAGAAGATCTCCGGGTTCGATCCCGGCGCGGTCCTCCTCGAGGACGGCTCGCGCGTCGAGGCGGACCTGGTGGTGTTCCTCCCGGCCGGCGAGGGGCACCCGGTGGTGAAGGCGTCCGACCTGCCGAGCACCGAGGCGGGCTTCGTCCGGACGGACGAGGGCTGCGCGGTCCCGGGCTTTCCGGGCGTGTGGGCGGTGGGCGACGCCGCGGCGCTCCTCGGGCCGGACTGGCGCGCCAAGCAGGGGCACCTCGCCGAGGTGATGGCGCGCGTCGCCGCCGCCAACATCGGCGCCGAGGAGGCTGGTCGCCCCGGGCGGCAGAGCTACCTGCCGCACGTCGGCATCACCTGCCTGCTCGACACCGGGAACGGCGCCGCCTACGTGCACCGCGACGTCCGCGCGGAGCGGATGATCCCGCTCCCGGTGGTGGGCCACTGGCTGAAGAAGGGCTGGGGCGCCTACTTCAAGCTCTCGAAGCGGCGGCTCGTCCCGCGGCTGCCGGGCATGTGACCGCTGCCCGCGCCCGCGACTTGCGCGGCCGCCTCACGGGGGATTGAATGGCGGCGTGCCGGGGTTCGAGGATCTCGCGGCGTGGGTGCGGCGATCGGAGATCGGCCGCGCCACCCCCATCCAGACGCCCTTCGGGCGCCGCCGGCTGTTCTACGCCGACCTCACCGCCTCGGGCCGCGCCCTCTCGTTCGTGGAGGAAGGCGTCTCCAGGCTCCTGCCGCTGTACGCGAACGTGCACAGCGCGTTCTCCACCGCGGGGCGCGCCACCACCGCCGCCCGCGAGGAGGCGCGAGGCGCGGTCGCGCGGGGGGTGGGCGCGGGCCCCGACGACGTCGTCCTCTTCGTGGGCAGCGGCGCCACCGCCGCCGTGAACAAGCTCGTCGGCCTGCTGGGCCTGCGCATCCCCGAGCCGCTGGAGCGCGAGTTCGGGCTCTCGCGCGCGATCCCGCCGGAGCGGCGGCCGGTGGTGCTGGCCGGCCCGTACGAGCACCACTCGAACGAGCTGCCGTGGCTCGAGTCCATCGCCGAGCTGGTCGAGGTGGAGCTGCGGGACGACGGCACGCTCGACCTCGACGACCTGCGGCGCAAGGCCCACGCCCACCGCGACCGGCCGCTGCGCATCGGCGCGGTCTCCGCGGCCTCGAACGTCACCGGCATCCTCACCGACGTCCCCGCGGTGTGCCGGGCGCTCCACGCGGAGGGCGCGCTCGCCTGCATCGACTACGCGGCGGCCGGCCCGTACGTGCCCATCGACATGCACCCGGCGCATCCGGACGAGCGGATCGACGCCGTGTTCCTCTCCACGCACAAGTTCATGGGCGGGCCCGGTGCCTCGGGCGTCCTCGTCGCGCACCGGTCGTTCTTCCGCTCGCGCGTCCCGGAGCGGCCGGGCGGCGGCACGGTGGACTACGTCGGGCCGGGCGAGGCCGATGCGCGGTGCTGCGAGGCCGGAGGCGGCGCGCACGGGCGGCTGCGCGTGGACTACGCGACGGGGCTCGCGGAGCGCGAGGAGGGCGGGACCCCGGACATCGTCGGCGACGTGCGCGCCGGGCTCGCCTTCCAGCTCCGGGCCCTGCTCGACCCGGCGCGGATCCTGGAGCACGAGCTGCGGCTCGCCCGGTCGGCGGTGGCGCGCCTCGCGGCGCACCCGCGGATCCGCGTCCTCGGCCCGCTGGGCGGCCGCCGGCTCCCCATCGTCTCCTTCAACGTGGAGGGCCTGCACCACGCGCTCGCCTCGGCCCTCCTCGACCACCTCTTCGGCGTCCAGGCGCGGGCCGGATGCTCCTGCGCCGGCCCCTACGGGCACCGGCTGCTCGGGATCGACGCGGCGCGCTCGGAGCGATTCCGGCACCTCATCCACGACGGCCTGCTCGGCGTGAAGCCGGGCTGGGTCCGCATCTCCATCCCCTACTACGCGTCGGAGCAGGACGTGGAGTACCTGCTGGCCGCGGTGGAGTCGGTCGCCGATCACGGCGAGGCGTTCGTGCCGCTCTACCGGCTCTCCTGGCGCGACGGCGAGTGGCGCCCGCTCGACGGCCCGGCGCCGCACCCCGCGCCCTTTCGCCTCGACGGCGCGCGGCAGCCGGGCGAGCCCGTCCCCTTCGCGGAGCCGCCGCCGGACGAGGAGGCGCTCGCCCGGGACCGCGCCGGCTCCCTCCGCGAGGCCGCCGCCCGCGCCGCCGAGCTGAGGGAGCGGTGGCGCCGGGCGCCGCCCGCCTGGAACCGGCCGACCGGGAACCCGGAGGTCGACGCCCTGACGTGGTTCCGGTACGTGGAGACCGAGGGCCTGTGACGGCCGGTCCCCGGCCGGCTCCCCGAATCTTCCGCCGCGGAATGGGCTCCGACGGTTCATGGCGATCCCCTGGTGGTTCCCCTTCGGCCGCGTGCCCGAGATCGCGCCGGAGGCGCTCGCCGACCGGCTGAAGCAGAAGCCGTGGCCGCAGGTGATCGACGTGCGGACGCCTTCCGAGTTCGCGGGCGGACACGTGCGCGGCGCATTGAACGCGCCGGTGACCTCGCTCCGGTCGAGGCTCGACGCGCTGGACCTGGACCCGGCGCGCCCCGTCGTCGCCGTCTGCCTGACCGCGCACCGCAGCATCCCCGCGGTGCGGCTCCTCCGCCAGCGCGGGTTCGACGCCGTCCAGCTCGCCGGCGGGATGAGGGCCTGGCGCACGGCGCGCCTGCCCGAGGCGAGGCGCTGAGGGGATGCCGGGCGAGCTGCCGGAGCGGCCCGACGTCCTGCGGGCGACGGAGGCGCGCTACACCGCGCTCGCGTCCGAGGGAGGAACGCTCTCCTGCGGGGGCGCGCTCGACGCCGCGGCGCCTCGCCCCGGCGAGACCGTGGTGGATCTCGGCTGCGGCCGCGGCGGCGACGTGCTCCGCGCGGCGGCGCGCGTGGGCGAGGGCGGCCTCGCCATCGGCGTGGACGCGAACGACGCGATGCTCGCCGAGGCCCGCGCGCGGGCCGGCGCGGCCGGCGCCGCCCGCGCCCGCTTCGTGCGCGGCGACCTCGCGGCGGTTCCGCTCCCGGCCGGACGAGCGGACGTGGTGATCTCGAACTGCGCCATCAACCACGCCCCGGACAAGACCGCCGCGTACCGGGAGATCCGCCGGCTCCTCCGCGAGGGCGGCCGCTTCGCCGTGTCCGACGTCGTGGCCGAGCGCGAGCTGCCCGAGACCGTCCGCCGCGACCCGGCCGCGTGGGCCGCCTGCTACGGGGGCGCCGTGCCGGAGCCCGAGTACCTCGCCGCCATCGCCCGCGCCGGCTTCGCGGCCGTCCGCGTGGTGCGGCGGAGCGCGCCGTACGAGCGCGGCGGCGTCCGCGTCCGCTCCATCACCGTGGAGGGGACGCGGTGAGCGCTCTTTCGCCGGCGCGCCTCTCCCGCTTCGCGATCCTCGCCCCGGTCCCGGGGTCGGATCGCGTCCTCGCCGTCCAGCCGCTCTCCGGCCAGGCCGCGCTCGTCGCGCGCGAGCACGCCGACGCGCTTCGCCGGCTGGGCGCCGGGGGGGCCCTCCCGGCGTCCCTCGCCGAGGAGGCGCTGCGCGAGGCAGGGTTCATCGTCGCCTCCGACGCCGAGGACGACGCGCTCCGGGCCGCGGCGATCTCGGAGTGGGCCATCGAGGCCGAGCGCACGCCCACGCAGCTCGTGGTCGTGCCGAGCTTCGGGTGCAACCTCGCCTGCACCTACTGCTACCAGGAGCCCTTCGATCCCGCCGGCTCGGGGCTGGTCTCGCCCGCGGTGGTGGACGCCCTCTTCGCCTACCTGGACCGGCACCACGCCACGGAGTCGCCGCGGCCGTTCATCACGCTCTTCGGCGGCGAGCCGCTGCGGGACACGCCCGCCCACCGCGACCGCGTGGCGCGCTTCCTCGCAGGCGCGCGCGCGCGGGGCCTCCAGGTCGCCGCCGTGACGAACGGCCACGACCTCGCCGCCTTCCTCCCCGCGCTGGCGGCGGGGCCGGTGAAGGAGGTCCAGGTGACCCTGGACGGCCCGCGGGAGGTGCACGACCGCCGGCGTCCGCACGCGGGCGGCGGCGGCACCTTCGACCGGATCGTGGCGGGCATCGACGGGCTGGTCGAGGCCGGGATCCCGGTGAACCTGCGCGTCGTCGCCGATCGCGAGAACCTCGGCGCGCTCCCCGCGCTCGCCGAGCTGGCCGAGGCCCGGGGCTGGCTCGACCTCCCGCCCGCGCGCTTCAAGACGCAGGTGGGGCGGAACTACGAGCTGTTCGGGTGCGCGAGCCGGCAGCGGCGGGAGGCGCTCTTCGATCGCGTGGAGCTGTGGGCGCGCTGGCTGGAGCTGGCCGAGGAGCGCCCGATCCTCCGGCGCTTTCACCGGCCGCGCTTCCACGGCATCGGCCACCTCGCCGAGACGGGAGAGCTGCCGGCGCCGAACTTCGACGCCTGCCCGGCGACGAAGAAGGAGTGGGCCTTCGGACCGGACGGGAAGCTCTACGGCTGCACCGCGACCGTCGGGCACCCGGCGCACGTCCTGGGGACCTTCCACCCGGAGATCACCCGCGACGGCGCGGCCATCTCGGCCTGGCGGAGCCGGAGCACGCTCACCATCCCGGGGTGCCGGGGGTGCGCGCTGGCGCCCGTCTGCGGCGGCGGCTGCGGCGCCATCGCCTGGGATCGCGACGGCACGCCGCTCGCGCCGGACTGCCGGCCGGTCGCCGAGCTGTACGGCCTCGGTGCGCGGTACCACGGCCTCGACGCGTGAGGGACGGCATGGGCGAGTTCCGATCCGGCTGTGTCGTCTGCGGCGGCGCGCTCCGGTACCTCGCCGCGGCCGAGCCCATGCGCTGCGCGACCTGCGGCGCGGCCGCCGCGAGCGCGGCGCGCTGCGTAGCCGGCCACTTCGTGTGCGACGCCTGCCACTCCGGCTCCGCGAAGGACGTCATCGAGCGGTGCTGCGCGGCGGCGGAGGGCGTCGACCCGCTCGAGATCGCGCGCACGGTCATGCGGCACCCGAAGGTGAAGCTGCACGGGCCCGAGCACCACTTCCTCGTCCCGGCGGCGCTCCTCGCCGCGGACGCGAACGCGCGCGGCGTGCCGGAGGAGAAGCCGAGGCTGCTCGCCGAGGCGCGCCGCCGCTCGGAGCCGGTGGCGGGCGGGTTTTGCGGCCTCCAGGGGGCCTGCGGCGCGGCGATCGGCGCCGGGATCTACGTGAGCCTGACGACTGGCGCGACGCCGCTCTCCGCCGAGGCATGGGGGCTCGCGAACGGCGCGACGGCGCAGGCGCTCGACGTCCTGGCGCGCGTCGGCGGGCCGCGCTGCTGCAAGCGGACCACCGGGCTCGTCCTCCTCGCGGCCGTGAAGTACGCGCGCGAGCGGCTCGGCGTGGAGCTGGGTGGGCGCGCGGCGCCGTGCGAGGTGAGCGACCTGAACGCCGAGTGCATCCGGGGGCGGTGCCCGTTCTACCCGCGCGCGGCGGGCCACCCCAGCAGCGCGCCGACCGCGCCGCCGTAGAGCGACGCGGTCCAGACGCTGGAGGTGAGCGGGCAGGTCCCGGTGCGGCACCCGACGAAATGGGCGTAGAGGGCGCCCGCCGAGGCGCCCGCGACGGCCACGGCCGCGGCGCGGACGTGCGACCGCGAGAGCCGGACCCAGAGCGCGCGCAGCCGGCCGCCGCCTGCGGCGGCGGGAGCGTCGCTCACGTGGGCTTCCCGGGCGCCGGCGCCGCCGGGCAGGTCCGGATCCCCACGAGGCGGTAGAGCGGGCAGAACCCGAGGATGCCCGTCGCCAGCGGCACGAGGCCGACGAGCCCCCAGGGTGTCGCCGGTCCGACGACGGTGAGCGACAGGATCGCGATCCCGACGAGGACGCGGATGGTCCGGTCCAGGCTTCCTTCGTTGATCATGGTCTTCATCTCCCGGGGGTTGGAGCGATTCCGGCGCCGCAGGGTTCGCGGCTCCGCTCCGGGGCGTGAAACATCCTGATTCGCTGCGACAACCTCGCTCCCCGGGTCATGGTCCAACCCGGCGTCGCAGGACCATCGCGCGCAGGGCGCCCGCCGGTGCACAATGGCCCGGCGGAACGCGAATGTACGCTCGCAAGTACACCCTCTACGGCGCCCTGTTCGGCCTGGCGTTCCCGTTGATCGGGACGATCATCGAGGCGCTCACCCGCCGAGGCAGCGTGGGCCTGGACGCCCTCCTGGACGCTCATCGGTCGCCGCTCGTCTGGATCATCGGCACGGCGCCGCTCTTCCTCGGGCTCCTCGCCCGCGCCGCGGGGCGGAAGCACGACCTCCTCGTCGCGGCCGACCGGGCGCGGCGGGAGGGCTGGCTGCGGGCGGCCACCCAGCTCGCGGCCGCCGCCGGGCAGCTCGGAGAGCAGGCGCAGCGGATCCGCGGCCAGGCGGCCGCGCAGACCGCGTCGGCGTCGCAGCAGGCCGCGGCCGCCGAGGAGACGACGTCGTCGGCGACCGCCGTGGCGCGAAGCTCGGCGCAGACCGAGGAGCGGGCGCGCGCGGTGATCGCGCTCACGGGCCGGTCGGAGGAGCTCTCGCGCGAGGGCCGCGAGTCGGTGGACCAGGCGGTCGCGGGCATCGACCGGCTCACCGGGCAGGTGGCGGCCATCGCCGGCGCCACCGGAGACCTTGCCGCGGACGCCACGCGCATCGGCGAGATCGTCGAGGCGCTGAAGGAGTTCGCCGAGCAGTCGAAGGTGCTGGCGCTGAACGCGTCGATCGAGGCGTCCCGCGCCGGCCAGCGCGGCGCCGGCTTCGGCATCGTGGCGACGGAGATGCGGCGGCTCTCGGAGCGGTCGCACGACGCGGCCGAGCAGGTGCGCCGCATCCTCGAGGGCGTGCTGGCGCGCGCGCGCGGCGCCACGGCCGCGGCGGAGGGCGGGAACCGCGCCGCCGCGGACGCCATCGCCGTCGCGAGGAAGGCCGCCGACGCCATCCAGGGCCTGGCCGGCGTCGCGAGCGAGTCGGCGGCGGCCGGCCGCGAGATCGCCGAGGGGGCGCGCCAGCAGCGCTCCAGCCTGGACCAGATCGTCGCGGCCATGAGAGACCTCTCGGAGGGGGCCGCCGGCACCGTGGACGGCGCGGGCGTCATCGAGACGGCGGCCGGGATCCTCGCCGACGCGTCGCGGGCGCTGGGCGACACCGTCCGCGAGTACCGGACCGCCGCCATGGACGGGACCGCCGCGCCGGACGCTGGTGCCGGCGCCCGCCTTCCGTTACGTATGGACGATGGCCGAGACGGATGACGACCTGATCAGCGCCGTGCGCGCCGGCGATCGGCGCGCGCTCGAGCGGCTCCTCGAGCGCCACCAGGGCGCGGTGTTTCGCTTCGGGATGAAGATGTGCCGGGAGGAGGAGGACGCGAAGGACGTCCTCCAGGAGACGCTGCTCGCGGCCGCGCGCAACCTTCCCGAGTTCCGCGGGGCGTCGTCGGTGTCCACCTGGCTCTACACCATCGCCCGGAGCTTCTGCCTGAAGAAGCGGCGGACCAGCAAGTTCGCCCCCGCCGAGATCGAGTCGCTCGAGGCGAGCGGCGAGCGGGCGGCGCAGGTGGCCGACGCCCGCCGCGGCCCGGAGGAGGACGCCGCCGGACACCAGCTCCAGGCCGCCCTCGACGAGGCCATCGCCGGCCTCGATCCCATGTACCGCGAGGTGCTCCTGCTCCGCGACGTCGAGGGGCTCTCCGCGATCGAGGTGGGCGAGGTGATGGGCCTCTCCGTGGACGCGGTGAAGAGCCGCCTGCACCGCGCCCGCGTCGCGGTGCGCGAGCGCGTGGCGCCGGTGCTCGGGCCGGCGGCGGACGCGGCCGCCCAGCCCGGGCCCGAGTGCCGCGACGTCGTCGAGCTGTTCTCGCGGCGCCTGGAGGGCGAGATCGACGGGAGCGCCTGCGCCGATCTCGAGGCGCACCTCCAGACCTGCGCGACCTGCCGCGGGAGGTGCGAGTCGCTCCGCTCCACGCTGACGCTCTGCCGGAAGGCGGGCTCCACCCCGGTCCCGGCGGAGGTGGCGCGCTCGGTGCGCGAGGCGCTGCGCCGGTTCCTCGCCTCGCCGGGCTGAGGGACCCCTTCACCGGGGCCCGCGGCCGGCGCGCCGGCCGCGCCGGCGGAGCGCCGCCACCGTCGCGGCCAGCTCGCGCGCGAGCCGCGCGCACGGCGGGCAGGTGGCGAGGTGGATCTCCACGCGCATGGCCACCGGCCCGTCGAGGTCGCCGTCGAGGAGCTCGGAGAGCGCGTCCGCGACCTGGTCGCAGCGCGGTAGCTCGATGCGCATGGGAACGAACGAGGCCATCTGCCGTCCTGCCCGTGGGAGCCGGACGGAGCGCAAAGGAGCCGGACCCTCTCCGGCGCGCAGAATGGGCGCGACGGGCGGAGCCCGGCGGCGGGTGCCCGCCGCCGGCCGCCGCCGGACCGCCGCCCGGAACCGCTACTCCTTCTCCTTCCCGACGACCTTCCTGAGCGATTCCTCGATCGCCCCGGGCGCGCAGCGGATGTTCATGAAGCTGTTCGAGCCCATCATCTTCAGGTCGGGGAAGTTCACCGCGATCCGGAACCGCGCGTAGAGCGCGTAGACGTTCGCGCCGGACACGAGCACCTCGTACGGCAGGTGACCGGTGGAGCGAACCGGCTTGAAGTCGATCTCCTTCATGATCGACGCGTCCCCCGCGCACCCCTCGGTCAGCGCCACGCCGAAGACGGTCTCCTTCCCGCCGGGCAGCTCCACCCGGTAGACCTGGGTGGCGCCGCCCCGGCCCGCCGCGAGCCCCCCGGCGACCGCATTCACCGCGGCCTCGTGGCTGTCGAACTTGCCGAGCTTCGACGGCTCGTCGAAGTACTCCATCCCGAACATGTAGTGGTAGCCGCGGAGGTCCTTGGCGGTCTTCCCGTCGGACGGGCCGTACTCCTCGATGCGCCCGAGGGCGCCCTCCAGCGCCGCGGCGACGCCGGACAGGTCTCCCTTCATCCGGTAGGCGGCCGCCATGTAGAGCGGGTTCGTGTATGCGACCTGGACCTCGTCTCCGACCTTCGTCGCAGAGACGCGCTGCACCGCGCCGTAGCCGCCGAACTCCGACTTCGCGGCCTCCGCCTTGAGGGAGTCGCTGCTCACCGCGAAGACGAACGCGCCGGGGTACGGCGCGTAGCCGCCCGCGACCTCGAGGCCGGCGGCCTGCAGCTTCTGCCGCGTCGCCTCCGCGACCTTCTCCACCTCGCCCGGTCCCCGCGAGGCGAGCACGAACGGCTTCATCCTGGTCTCGTCGGCGCTCGCCTGCACGGCGAGCGCGAGCGTGACGATCGCGATGGCGCTCCTCATGATGTCGTCCCCTTCCCGCGGCGGCGGCCGCAGCGTAGTCCCCAGCGCGTGGGAGCCCTCCCGGCACCCAAGGGTTCGGAGCCGCACCCGGGGGGACCCCCATCCCGCTGCGCCCTCGCGCGCACGCGCTGCGATCCTCCAATTACCCGTGACTCACCGTGAGTTCGCCGGCCGACCAGAACGTGTGTCATGCGCGCGCAGCCCCACGTGGGGAAAGGTGACGGGCGATCTGCCCCAGCACTCCCACGCACGCTGTCCCGGGGCGGGTGGACGCGACCGCGCCGGGGTGGACCCGGCCGCAGCGGCAGGCGGTCCGGTGGGCCGTTGCGGATTCCGCCAACGGCGATTGCGGAATCCGCAACGTGCCCCGTCACGCCCCCGCCGCCTCGCCCGCCCGCCGTGGGCCGCGGCATCCGGCATGCAGTCAGGGGCAGCGGCCGTCCACCAGGGAGACAAAATGAGAATCTCGTCAGCCGTCGTCGTCCTCGCCGCCCTCCTCGCCGCGCCCGCCGCGCGTGCGCAGGAGTTCAAGGTCATCGGAACCGAGGAGCTCGCCGCGAAGCTCGCGGCCGTCCCGTCCTCGTGGGACTTCGTCCTGGTCGACGCGCGCACGCAGGTGGAGTTCTCGGAGGCGCACATCCAGGGCAGCGTCCTCGTCCCCGCGCGCCTCGTCTCCACCAAGCTGCCCGGCGTCGCGAAGGACCGGAGCCGGACCGTCATCTTCTACTGCAACGGCCCCAACTGTACGAAGACCGTGAAGGCCGGCAAGGCCGCGGCCGCGATCGGCTACACCAGCATCCTCGAGTACAAGGAGGGCCTGCCGGGCTGGGCCAAATCGGGCCGCAAGACGGAGGGCCGGCCGCTCCCGGCCTTCGACGCGCCGGTGATCGCGGCGGCCGAGCTCAAGGCGCTGCTCGCCGGCGGGACGCCGCCGGTCCTCGTCGACATCCGCGATCCCGAGGAGCACGCGAGCTTCCACGTCGCCGAGTCGATCAGCGTCCCCATCGACGACCTGGCCGCGTGGGCGAAGAAGGCGCCGGCCGGGCGCTCCATCGTGATCATGGACCACGCCGGCCACCAGGCGCCGGTCGCCGCGCGCGTGCTCCACGACGCGGGGCGGAGCGACCTGAAGCGGCTCGACGGCGGCATCCTCAAGTGGCAGGGGCAGGGCCTCCCCGTCGTCGCCGCGAAGTGAAGTCCACGGGAGCACCACCATGAGAATGACCATCGGCCGGCGGCTCGGGTTCGCCATCCTGCTCATGCTGGGGGGCGTCGCGGCACTCGGCGCGTGGGGCTTCGTCACCATGCGCCAGAACGCCGCCGAGATCGGTGGGAGGCTGTCGTCCTCGGTCCGGGCGCTGTCGGCGGCCGGCGAGATGTCCCTGGCGGCGCGCCAGGCGACCCAGCTGCTCCAGGCGCAAGCGGCGGCAGGCACCTCCGACCTCTCGGAGCTGGCGGCCCTGCGCGCCGCCTTCAAGGACGCGGCGGAGCAGCTCGGGCAGAGCTCCTCGCCGGCGGCCGCGCAGGAGCTGCAGGCGTCGTTCGCCGACGCGCTCCAGAAGGGCGAGCGGATGGTGGCGGCGGCCTCGAGCCAGCAGTGGCTCGAGGCCGCGGAGCTCACCAAGGCCTTCCAGGGCGCGGCGCACGCGCTCAAGGAGCGGCTCGACGGCACCCGCAAGGAGGAGGCCGAGGCGCTGCAGTCGCTGCTGGATCGGTCCCGGGCGTCGGTGAACTCGCGGGCGCTGGTGTTCGCGTGCGGCATCCTCGCCGCGATGATCCTGGGCGCGCTGCTGGGGTGGCGGCTGCGGCAGCGCCTGGTCGCGCCCATCGTCTCGCTGGTGGAGGTGGCCAAGCGCATCGCCGAGCACGGCGATCTCACGCAGCAGGTCCGGGCGAGCGGCAACGACGAGATCACCGAGCTCCAGCGCGCCATGGCCTCGATGTCGGAGAACCTGGCGCACGTCATCCGCGAGGTCCGCGGCGCGGCGGGCAGCATCGCCGACGCGGCGAGCCAGGTCTCGTCCACGTCGGCGTCCCTCTCGCAGGGCACCGGCGAGCAGGCCGCCTCCGTCGAGGAGACCAGCTCGTCGCTCGAGGAGATGAACACCTCGATCGGCCAGAACGCCGCGAACAGCCGTGAGACGGAGCGGATGGCGGTCCGGGGCGCCGCCAGCGCGGAGGAGAGCGGCAAGGCCGTGCAGGACTCCGTCTCGGCCATGAACGACATCGCCACCCGCACCTCGATCGTCGAGGAGATCGCCTACCAGACCAACCTGCTCGCCCTCAACGCCGCCATCGAGGCGGCGCGGGCCGGCGAGCACGGCAGGGGCTTCGCGGTGGTGGCCGCCGAGGTCCGCAAGCTGGCGGAGCGCTCGCAGACGGCCGCCAAGGAGATCGGCGGCCTGGCCGCGTCGTCGGTGAAGGTCGCCCAGCGGTCCGGGCAGCTGCTCGGCGAGCTGGTGCCGGCGATCCGGAAGACCGCGGAGCTCATCCAGGAGGTCGCCGCCGCGAGCCAGGAGCAGGCGGCCGGCGTCGCGCAGATCAGCCGGGCCATGGGCTCGGTCGAGCAGGTGACCCAGCGCAACGCCTCGGCGGCCGAGGAGCTCTCCTCGACGGCCGAGGAGATGAGCTCGCAGGCCGAGTCGCTCCAGCAGCTCATCGCCTTCTTCCGGCTCGGCGCCGACGACGACGCCATCCAGCGCCCGCCTCGCGCCGAGGCGGGCCTGCCGAGGGCGGCGCTCCTGCCCGCCCCGGTCGCCGCGCCGGGCAGGAAGACGGCCGCGTCGAACGGCGCGGCCGGGCCCGGCAAGTTCAAGGCGTTCTGAGGGTCGTCCGCGGAGCGTTCGTCAGCGCCGCGAGCGCCGCTTGGCGCCCGCCTTCCCGCCCTTCCGCGGCGCGGCGCGCTTCGCCGTCCCGCCCGCCTTCCGCTTCGCGCCGGCGCGCTTCGCCCCGCCGGCCGGTTTCGGCGTCGCGATGAACACCGCCTCGACGTTGTGGCCGTCGGGGTCGTGCACGAACGCGGCGTAGTAGTTCGGGCCGTAGTCGGGGCGCGGACCCGGCTTGCCGTTGTCCTCGGCGCCCGCCGCCAGCGCAGCGCGGTGGAACGCGTCCACGGCCGCCTGGTCCGGAGCGCTCAGCGCGAAGTGCATGGGCCGGAGGTTCTGCGGGTCGGCGGTGATCCAGAGATCGGGATGGCCGGCGCCGAGCCCCGCGTAGCCCTCGAACTCCATCATGACCGTGTAGCCGAGCGGCGCGAGCGCTGCGCCGTAGAACTGCTTCGCCCGCTGGTAGTCGCTCACCTTCAGCGTGAGGTGGTTGATCATGAGGACGCTCCTACCGCACTCCGGGCCGGCGGATGCGGGAAGGCGTGCGTCCCGGTGGGGTTCGCGCCTGGAGGGGGCCAGCGGATCGACATCACCACGGTTGGCTGTGCCACCCGCATTTCGGTGCGCCTCCACCCATCCCTCGGTGGGCGATCGCCGCCCCGTGGCGCAAGCCTCCGCATTTCCTGGTCGATGTCGGTGGCAACGCTCTTGCTGTCCAGGGCCAGCACCACCCACACCGCACCGAGGCATTCGAGGGCCCCATGACCGAACGGATGGCCAAAGGCATCTTCTGGTTCGGGACGCTGTCTTCACTCGCTGTCTTCCTGGTGATGACCGTCCACACGCACCGGAGCTTCGCGGCGCTCACCCACGCGGACGCGCTCGACGAGCACGTGGTCTCGGGCAAGCGCGCCTTCGAGCGCCACAACTGCAACGACTGCCACACCATCCTCGGGTTCGGCGCGTACTACGCGCCCGACCTCACCCGCGCCTTCGCCCGCCTGGGCGAGGACGGCGTGCGGCGGCGGCTCGAGGCGCCGGAGGTGGTCTTCGCCGACTCGTACCGCAAGATGCCGCAGCAGCACCTCTCGCCGGCGGAGGTCGAGGACCTCGTGGCCTTCCTGCGCTGGGTCTCCGGGATCGAGAACCACGGCTGGCCTCCGCAGGACGAGCCCGGGCGCTGGCGCCGCTCCACGCAGCGCGCCCTCGCCGGCGCGGCCCTCTCGCCGGCGGCGGCGCTGGTGCAGCAGGAGAACTGCCTCGCCTGCCACTCCCTCGGCGGCACCGGCGGGACGGCCGGGCCGCGCCTCGAGTGGATCGGCGGCCGGCGCGACGTCGCCTGGATCGCGCGCTACGTGGCCAACCCGGAGGCCGTCTCGCACGGCTCGCGCATGCCCGCCTTCCCCCACCTGTCCGAGGAGCAGCGCCTCATGATCGGCGAGTTCCTCGTGAGCCTCCCCGCCGACCGGAGCACGCCATGACCTTCCAGAGCCAGCGGGTCGCCTACCCCTACTTCGTCGTCGCGCTGCTCCTCTTCGCCCTTCAGGTGGTCATGGGGCTCTGGGTCGGGCTCCAGTACGTCATCACCGTGCCGCAGGCGGTGGTGGACGTCTTCCCGTTCGCCACCAGCCGCGCCATGCACACCAACCTGCTCGTCCTCTGGATGCTGCTCGGCTTCATGGGCGCGACCTACTACCTCGTCCCCGAGGAGGCACAGACCGAGCTGGCCTGGCCGAAGCTCGCCCTGTTCCAGCTCGTGCTCCTGGTGGCCACGGGCGTGGCGGCGCTGGTCGGCTTCCTCTTCGGGTGGACGCAGGGGCGGCCGCTGCTCGAGATCCCGACCACCCTCGACTTCTTCGTGGTCGCCGGCGCCCTGCTGTTCCTCGCCAACGTGGGCGTGACCTTGCTCCGCGCCCGCCGCTGGAACGTGGTGCAGGGCGCCCTCCTCGGCGGCCTGGTGTTCCTCGCGCTCATGTACCTGTTCGGCATGCCGTTCTACCCGAACCTGGCGATGGACTGGTACTACTGGTGGTGGGTGATCCACCTCTGGGTCGAGGGCGCGTGGGAGCTCATCACCGCCGCCATGGCCGCGTTCATGCTGATCAAGCTCACCGGCGTGGACCGCAAGGTGGTGGAGAAGTGGCTCTACGTGGAGCTGGGCCTCTTCCTCTTCACCGGCATCGCCGGCACCGGGCATCACTACTACTGGCTCGGCGCGCCGAAGGCGTGGCTGTGGGTCGGCGGCGCCTTCTCGGCCCTGGAGCCGTTCCCCATCCTCCTCATGCTCTGGGACGCGTGGCGCTCGACGAGGGAGCACGACCGACCCCTGGCGCCGCGGCTCACCTGGCTGTACGTGGGAGCCATGGCGGTCCTGCACTTCGTCGGCGCCGGCCTGTTCGGCTTCGCCCACACGCTGCCCCAGATCAACTACTACACGCACGGGAGCCAGGTGACCGTGTCGCACGGCCACCTCGCCTTCTTCGGCGCGTACGCGCTCCTCAACCTGAGCTTCTTCTACTTCGCCATCCCGCGCCTCAAGGGGCTGCCCGAGGGACGCTACGACGAGCGCGCCGGCCGCTGGGGCTTCTGGCTCATGACCCTCGGCATCCTGGGCATGAGCCTCGCCTTCGCGGTGGCCGGCGTCCTCCAGACCTACCTGGAGCGGATCCGCGGCGAGCCGTACATGGTGGCCCAGCAGCCGATGCGGTTCTGGATGCTCGTCGTGGTCCTCCACGGCCTGCTGGTGGTCGCGGGCGTCTTCATCACCGTGAAGCACCTCCTCACGCTGCGGCCGGAGCGGAGCGCGGCCCAGGCGGTCGAGCCCGGGCCGGCGCGTCGGGCGATCGCCGCCGGAGCCGGGTCCTGATGCTCCGTCCGCTCGAGGTGACCCCGGGAGGCGAGCCTCCGGCGGCGGACGGGCGGCGGCCCGCCCCGGAGCTGGTCCGGCTCGCGCCGCCGCGCGAGAAGAAGAGCTTCGTGCGTGCCCCTCCGGACCGGACGCAGCGCTGGCGGCGCGCCTTCCAGGTCGCCTTCCTCCTGCTCAACGTCGCGATCGGCGTGCAGTTCTGGACCTTCGTCCGCTTCTTCGAGTCCGGCGGCGCGGGGGTCCACCCCCCTCGCCCGCCCGGCATCGAGGGCTGGCTCCCGATCGCCGCGCTCATGAACCTCAAGGCGGCGCTGCTCACCGGCGAGCTGCCCCGCCGCTTCCCTGCGGGGATGGTCCTGCTGGTCGCGTTCCTCGCGATCACGTTCCTCTTCCGCAAGGCCTTCTGCAGCTGGCTGTGCCCGGTGGGAACGCTCTCCGAGGCCCTCTGGAAGCTCGGGCGCCGGCTCTTCCGGCGCACGTTCGCCCTGCCCCGCTGGGCCGACCTCCCGCTCCGCACCCTCAAGTACCTGCTGCTCGCATTCTTCCTGTGGGCGGTCGCAGGGATGTCGGTGGCGGCGATCGGCGCGTTCCTGGAGAGCCCGTACGGTCTGGTGGCGGACGTGAAGATGCTCGACTTCTTCCGGCACCTGGGGACGGCGGCGGCGGTGGTGATCGCGGGGCTGGCGGCGGCCTCGGTGTTCGTCCAGAACTTCTGGTGCCGCTACCTCTGCCCCTACGGCGCGCTCCACGGGCTCGTGTCCTGGCCGTCGCCCGTGCGCATCCGGCGCGACCCCGCCACCTGCATCGACTGCGCGAAGTGCGCGAAGGCGTGCCCGTCGCTGCTGGCGGTGGACGTGAAGCGCTCGATCGCGTCGCCGGAGTGCACCGGCTGCCTGGAGTGCGTCGCGGTCTGCCCGGTGAAGGACGCGCTGGCGATGTCCGTCGCGCGCCGCGGGCGGCTCTCCGCGGGGGCGCTCGCCGCGGGCATCGCCGTGGTCTTCCTCGGGCTGGCGGGCCTGGCCCGGCTCACGGGCCACTGGCACACGGAGGTCGATCCTCGCGTCTACTCCGAGCTGATCCCACGCGCGGGCGAGCTCGGCCATCCACGCTGATCGGGAAAGCGGCGTCACGCCGGGCCGGCGCGCCGCGCGGTCCCCGGCTGGCGCGCCCGTACGGCACGCGCGGCCTCGGGTCAGCTGCGGCGGCCAGCGCGGGCCGCGATGAACCCGGCGGCAGCGCCGGAGACGACGCCGGCCGCCGCACCGGCTCCGGCGGCGCCGAGCGCGCCCGCGGCGAGCGCCACGCCGGCGGCCACCGCGGCGGCGACCGCGAGGACGGCCGCGAGCGGAACCCCGCTGCCAGGCGCGCCGGCCTCCTCGTCCCTGAGCTCGGCGGCGACGTAGACCGCCTCCGGGGAGGGGCGCTCCCCGGCGAGCACCTTCCGGATCGCACGCCGCCGCCACGGCGCGAGCTGCCGCGCCTCCTCCCGGAGGGCGCGCGCGCGGAGCGACAGCTCGGGCTCCTCCAGCGACAGGATCGCGAGCCGACGCGCCGCCCGGACCAGGGCGCCCGCACCCGGCGCGTCGCCCCGGTCCGCGAGCTCCTCGCCGCGGTCGAGCAGGTCGAGCGCCGGTCCCAGGCCGGCCGCCTCGCCGCGCGGCCCGAGCGCGAGGATCCGCCGGAGCAGCTCCGCGCGCGCCACGGCAGCCTCCGCGGCGGCCGGACCGCGGCGCTCGAGGGGCCGCGCCGGCGCGTCGGGGGGTGACGCGCGCGCCACGATGCGGCGCTCGCCCTCGTGCACGAGCCGCGCCAGGGCCTCGGCCGGCGCGAGCCACGCCACCTCGTCCACCTCGTCGCCGGCGTCGATCTCGCCTTCCTCGACGAGCTCCATGTGCCAGTAGAGGACGATCTTGGGGGCGCGCCGGGCGAAGTAGGAGGTGGCGCCCGCGAACGAGGAGATCCGGGCGACGCACCCCGTCTCCTCCTCCACCTCCCGCAGCGCGGCGCCCTCCCAGCTCTCGCCGTCGTCGAGCTTGCCCTTCGGCAGGCTCCAGTCACCGTGCCGCGGCCGGTGGATCAGCGCGATGCGAGGTCCCGAGGACGCTCGCCGCCAGACCACCCCACCGGCCGCGCGGACGACCGCCATGGGCGCATCGAAGCACGGCCACGCCGGGAAAGGGAAGGGCCCTCACCGAGGGAAGGAACCGGCCCCGGCAGGGCGAGGCGGCGCTCCACGGTGCGTCCGGAACCGGAACGCGGTATGGGTTGCGCTGGTCGCGAGGTGAGGCCACGGGGAGACCGGCGCCTTGAAACTGGACGTGAATGCGCTGACCCTTCCGGCGCCGAGGGGAGCCGCGGACCTCGCCAGGGCGCTCCTCCGCGAGGCCGAGCAGGCCCTGGCGCCCCTCGAGTCGGGGGACGGCGAGGAGGCCCTGCACGACTTCCGCGTGTCGCTCCGCCGCCTGCGCAGCGCGGTCCGGGCCTTCCGCCCGCAGCTCCGGGAGCGCATCCCGCGAAAGCAGGAACGGCGCCTGCGGGCGATCGCGCAGGCGACCACGGCAGCGAGGGACGCCGAGGTCCAGCTGGCGTGGCTGGCGCAGGAGCGCGCGGGCGCCCACCCGCGGGACCTCCCGGCGTTCGAGTGGCTCGGCCGGCGGCTGGAGGCGCGGCGGGGTGACCCGGATCGCGCGGATCTGCGCGACCTGGCGGAGCGCTTTCGCCGCCTCGCGCGCCGCCTGGCGAGGAAGCTGGCGCCTGCCGGGGCACCGGGTCCCGGCGCCGCGGGGCCCTCGCTCGGAGCGGTGATCGCCGATCTCCTGCGCGAGCACGCCGCGGAGCTGGCGGAGACGCTCGGCGCGGTGGGCGGTCCGCTGGACATGGAGCACGGCCACGCGGCGAGGATCGCCGGCAAGCGGCTGCGCTACCTGCTCGAGCCGCTCCGCGGCAACGAGCGCGCCGACTCGACCGCGGCGGTGGCCGCCCTGAAGGAGCTGCAGGACGTCCTCGGCGAACTGCACGACGCGCACGTCGCCGCGGAGACGATGGCAACCGCCCTCGCCGACACCGCGGCCCAGCGCGCGCGGCGCGCTCACGCCGCGGTGCTCGCCAGCCGCAGCGCCGCGGCCGCGCTGAGGGTCGCCGCGCGGGACCCGCTCATCCGGGGGCTCCTCTTCCTCGATGGGCGCGCCACCGAGCGTGCGACCGCGGCGTACGGGAGGCTCGTCCAGGAGTGGCTGCCGTCGCGCCGCGGCGGGCTGCTCGACGCGGTGACGGCGCTGGCGGACGCCCTCGCGCCGCGCGAGTCCACGCGCGCTCCGGCGGCGCGCCGCTTCCTGCTCGCCGGGCTGCCCGCCGAGGCGCAACGCGCGCCGCTCGGCGAGGAGGAGACCGGCTGGCTTCCCGGGCCGCCGCCCCGCATCCGGCTGCGGAGCGTCCGTGGTCCGGGGGGCGCCGGCTTCCTCCGGGGAGCCGGTCCGAGCTCCGAGGAGCGGCAGATCACCGAGGAGGAGTTCCTCGCGCAGTGGCCCGGGACGGACGGGGTCCGCCTCGTGAAGCACCGGCGTGCGCTCGTGCACCGGGGCCACCGCTGGTCGATCGACGAGATCCCGGGCCTCCGGCTGGTGCTGGCCGAGGTCGCGGCGCCGCTCGCCGGCGAGCTGCCGGTGCCGCCCGCCATCCGGCAGGTCCTGGTGCGGGAGGTGACCGGGGAGCGCGCGTACCAGGACGAGCAGCTCGCCGCCCGGCTGCGTCGCGCCATGGCCCCCGCCCACGCCGCGCCGCCGGATCCCGCGCCACCGACGCCTGACCTCGCGCCGCCGGACCCCGCGCTCCCGGACCCTGCGCCGCCGGGGCCCGTCGAGGGCGCCGGCGACCCGACCCCCGACCGGATGGTGGCCGAGAGCGCTCCGTCCGGCGACGCGCCGGAGCGCTGAAGCGGCGACCCCGGCCGCAGGTGCGGCCGGGGCCCCCGTTCCTTCGTCGTCGCGCCGCCGCTAGGCCAGCGCCGCCACCATCGCGTTCAGCGTCGGGCTGGGGCGCATGGCCGCGGCCGCCTTCGCCGGGTCGGGCCGGTAGTAGCCGCCGACGTCCGCCGGCTTGCCCTGGGCCGCGATCAGCTCCGCGTCGATCCTTGCCGCGTTCTGCGCCAGGTCCCTGGCCGCCGCCGTGAAGCGCGCGCGGAGCTCCCCGTCCGCGCCCTGCGCGGCGAGCGCCTCCGCCCAGTAGAGGGCGAGGTAGAAGTGGCTGCCGCGGTTGTCGATCTGCCCCACCTTGCGGGCCGGCGACTTGTTGTTCGCGAGGAACTTGCCGATCGCCTCGTCGAGCGTCTCGGCGAGCACCCGGGCCTTCTCGTTCCGGGCCGTCCGGGCGACGTGCTCGAGCGAGGCGGACAGCGCCGAGAACTCGCCCAGCGAGTCCCAGCGGAGGTAGCCCTCCTTCAGGAACTGCTGGACGTGCTTGGGGGCGGAGCCGCCCGCGCCCGTCTCGAAGAGCCCGCCGCCGGCGAGGAGCGGCACGACCGAGAGCATCTTCGCGCTGGTGCCGATCTCCAGGATGGGGAAGAGGTCGGTGAGGTAGTCGCGCAGGACGTTGCCGGTCACGGAGATGGTGTCCTTGCCCTGGCGGATCCGCTCCAGCGACAGGCGCATCGCCTCGACCGGCGGCAGGATGCGGATGTCGAGGCCGCGGGCGTCGTGCGTGGGCAGGTACCGCTGCACCTTGGCGATGACCTCGCGGTCGTGCGCCCGGTTCTTGTCGAGCCAGAACACGGCCGGCGCGCCGGTGGCGCGCGCCCGCTCCACGGCGAGCCGCACCCAGTCGCGGATGGGGACGTCCTTCGCCTGGCACATGCGGAAGATGTCCCCCGCCTCCACCCGCTGCTGGAGCAGCGTCTCGCCGGACGCGTCGGCCACCACGCGGATGGTGCCGTTCCCCTGCGCGATGAAGGTCTTGTCGTGCGAGCCGTACTCCTCGGCCTTCTGCGCCATCAGGCCGACGTTGGGGACGCTCCCCATGGTCGCGGGGTCGAGGGCGCCGTGCCTCCGGCAGTCCTCGATGATCTCCTTGTAGGCGGTGGCGTAGCAGCGATCGGGGATCATCGCCTTGGTGTCGTGGAGCTTCCCGTCGGGGCCCCACATCTTGCCGCCCTCGCGCACCACCACCGGCATCGAGGCGTCCACGATGACGTCGTTCGGGACGTGCAGGTTGGTGATGCCCTTGTCCGAGTCCACCATCGCCAGGGCGGGGCGCTGCGGGTACACCGCCTTGATGTCCGCCTCGATCTCGGCGCGCTGATCCGCCGGCAGCGCCTGGATCTTCGCGTGGACGTCGCCCAGGCCGTTGGCGGGGTTCACGCCCAGCCGCGCGAAGGTGGCGGCGTGCTTCTCGAAGACGTCCTTGAAGAAGACCGTCACCGCGTGCCCGAACATGACGGGGTCGGAGACCTTCATCATGGTGGCCTTGAGGTGGAGGGACAGGAGCGTGTTGCCGCCCTTCGCCTCGTCGATCTGCTTCTGGTAGAACTTGCGCAGGGCGCGCACGTTCATCACCGAGGTGTCGATGATCTCGCCCTCGAGCAGCGGCGCCTTCTTCTTGAGGACGGTGACGGTCCCGTCGGCGGCGGCGAACTCGATCCGGTAGTCGGTGGCCTTCCCGAGCGTGAGGGACGTCTCGGTGGCGTAGAAGTCGCCCTCGGTCATGTGGGCGACGTGCGCCTTCGACTCCGGGCTCCAGGCCGAGAGCTTGTGCGGGTTCTTCCGCGAGAACGCCTTCACCGACGGCGGCGAGCGGCGGTCGGAGTTCCCCTCGCGGAGCACCGGGTTGACCGCGCTCCCGAGGACCCTGGCGTACCGCGCCTGGATGGCGCGCTCGGCGTCGTCCTTCGGGCTCTCCGGGTAGTCGGGGACCGGGTAGCCCTTCCCCTGCAGCTCCCGGATCGCCTCCCTGAGCTGCGGGATCGAGGCGCTGATGTTGGGGAGCTTGATGATGTTCGCCGCCGGCTGGAGCGTGAGCTCGCCGAGCTGGGCCAGGTGATCGGGGACGCGCTGGCCCTCCGCCAGGCGCTCGGGGAAGGCCGCGATGATCCGGCCGGCCAGGGAGATGTCGCGGGTCTCGACGGAGACGCCGGTCCCCTTGGTGAAGGCCTGGACGATCGGGAGCAACGAGTAGGTGGCCAGCGCGGGAGCTTCGTCGATCTCCGTCCAGATGATCGTGGAGGTCTTCGTCGTCATGTCCTCTTCCTTGGAAATGGGTTTCGTTCGGCCGTGTGCTTCATTCACCAGCCGTGATCGATCACGGTCGGTGCGGGCGAATTCCCGTCGGTATGGAGCGCTGGACCGATGCGGCGCCGCGATGCTCCCGGCTGCCTCTCGTCCGCGCGGGTACGAGCCTGGTGACGCGCAACCTAGGCGATGTGGCCCTCGGTTTTCAATGGCCCCGCGCGCGCGACGTGGAGCGGTGCGCTCCGCATTGTCCGTCCGGCGGGCGCCGGTTCATCGACCGCACCGGTGCGGTTTCGCTCCCGGTGCAGGGCGCCGCCGGTCTGGCCGTGCGGCGCGGGCGGCGCACGGCGTATACTCGTCGGGCCGGTGGCCGGGGGGCGCGCCTGCGCGGCGTCGCCGCAGCCACACGAGCGGGACCGGGAGGCGACGTGCCCGTGGAGTGGAGCGACAAGCTCAGGATCGGCGTCGACGCCATCGACGCCCAACACCGGGAGCTGTTCGCCCGCGTCGCCGCGTTCGAGTCCGCCCTGGAGCACGGCGAGACGCGCCGGATCGCCGACACCTTCGCGTTCCTGCGCGACTACGCGCTGGTCCACTTCGCGCGCGAGGAGGAGCTCATGCGCGCCGCCGCCTACCCCTCCCTCGACGCCCACCGGGCGGAGCACCTCCAGTTCGTCGGCCGCCTCTCCGCGCTCGTCCGCGAGCACGAGGCGGGCGGCGCGAACGCGTTCCTCGGGCTGCGCGCGCGGAACTGGGTCGTGGTCTGGCTGCTCGACCACGTCGCCGGCACGGACCAGGCGCTCGGGCAGTACCTGCTCGCGCGGGGGGCGGCGACCCTGGGCGGCGCGGCCCGGTCCTGACGGCCCGTACCCATCCGTGGGCGGACAGGCGCGCTCGCGGACGGCATGGCGAAGGCCTGCTCGTCACCGGACCCCGGGGCCCCCGCATGCTCTCGCGCCAAGAACGGACTTCCAAGCTCAAGGCCGTGCTGCGCGTCACCGCCGGGAACTTCCTGGAGATGTACGACTTCATGGTGTTCGGGTACTACGCGTCCGCCATCGCGCGGACGTTCTTCCCGACCCGCAGCGAGTTCGCCTCGCTCATGCTGTCGCTCATGACCTTCGGCGCGGGGTTCCTGATGCGGCCGCTCGGCGCGATCGCCCTGGGGGCCTACATCGACCGGCACGGACGGCGGCGCGGGCTGCTCCTCACGCTGGCGCTCATGTCGCTCGGGACGCTCTCCGTCGCGCTCGTCCCCGGGTACGCGACGCTCGGGCTGCTGGCGCCCCTGCTCGTCGTCGTCGGCCGGCTGCTCCAGGGCTTCTCGGCGGGAGCCGAGCTGGGCGGCGTCTCCGTCTACCTGGCGGAGATCGCGACGCCCGGCCACCGGGGCTTCTACGTGAGCTGGCAGTCGGGCAGCCAGCAGCTGGCAGTCGTCTTCGCCGCGCTGCTCGGCGTGGCCCTGAACGCGCGGCTCTCCCCCGCGCAGATGAGCAGCATCGGGTGGCGCATCCCGCTCCTGGTCGGCTGCGCGATCGTCCCGGTGCTGTTCCTGCTGAGGCGGTCGCTGCGCGAGACGGACGAGTTCCTGGCGCGCCGACGGCGCCCGCCCACCTCCGAGCTCCTGCGCCAGATCGCGGCGAGCTGGCGGATCGTGCTCCGCGGCGTGCTGCTCGTGACGATGACGACCGTGTCCTTCTACACCATCACCGCCTACACCCCGACCTTCGGACGGGAGGTGCTCCACCTCGGCGACACCGCCAGCCTCGGGGTCACGCTCTGCGTGGGGCTCTCGAACCTGCTCTGGCTGCCGGTCATGGGCGCGCTGTCGGATCGCGTCGGACGCCGGCCGCTCCTGGTGGCGTGCACCGTGGCGGCCCTCCTGACCGCCTACCCGGCGATGGCGTGGCTGGTGGCGCGGCCGAGCTTCGCGAACCTGCTGGCGGTCGAGCTGTGGCTGTCGTTCCTCTACGCCAGCTACAACGGCGCGATGATCGTCCACCTCACCGAGATCATGCCGGTGGAGGTGAAGACGGCGGGCTTCGCCCTCGCGTACAGCCTGGCGGCCGCCGTCTTCGGCGGCTTCACGCCCGCCATCAGCACCTGGCTCATCCACGTCACCGGCAACCGCGCCATGCCGGGCGTCTGGGTGGCCTGGGCCGCCGCGATGGGGCTGGTGGCGGTGATGCTGGAGCCGCGCGCCAGCCCGGCGCGCGCGCGCCGCGCGGCACCGGCAGCGAGTCGCTGAGGCCGGCCGGGCACGCGAACCCTGCCTCAGTCCGCCAGCGTCGAGAGGTCCCCCGGGTCCTGCCCCATCTCCACCGCCTTCAGGTAGCGGCGGACGATCTTGCCGGAGCGGGTCTTGGGCAGCGAGGTGCGCACCTCGACGTCCGCGGGCGT
>DATIWK010000008.1:0-22127 GCA_035519395.1 Anaeromyxobacteraceae bacterium
TCGCGGCGTGGGGAGCCTTCGCCTACCTGCTCCTGCACCGCACCACGTTCGGCGTGTCCGTCTTCGCCACCGGGGACAACCGGGAGGCGGCCGACCTCGCCGGTATCGAGACGGTGAAGGTGAAGACGGTGGCGTTCCTCATCACCGCGCTCGCCTCCGGCCTGGCCGCCCTCATCTCCCTCTCTTTCCTGAAGACCGTGACGCCCACGCAGGGGACCGGCCTGGAGCTGGAGGCGATCGCCGCCGCGGTGATCGGTGGCACCGCCATGTCCGGCGGGGTGGGGAGTATCCTCGGCACCTTCCTCGGCACGTTCATCATGGCCGAGGTTCGCACGGGGCTCGTGCTGCTCGGCACGGACGCCTACGTGCAGGACGCCTTCGTGGGCATGGTCATCGCGCTCGCCGTGATCGTGAACGTGCGGCTGAGCGCGCGGCGACGGTAGGTGGTCCGTCGCGCGCGGCGATGTCGTGGACGTGGTCGTCCACCGTCATCCCGTGTGGGTCGACGGACTCGGCCAGCCTCTTCCTCCGCCGGCCTGCCGCCGCCGGATGCTCGCCGCGTGGGCGAGCCGCGACTCCACGCGCTCCCTCATCGCCCGGCTCGCGCGCCGGATCTCCGCGGGCGCGAGGCCCATGGCCCGGCCCACCGCGTCGTCGAGCGCCCGCTGCGCCGGCCGCGCCAGCATCCCGGCGAGGTCGGTCGTGACGGGCGTCGCGAGGATGGCCCCGCGGAGCGGTCCGAGCTCGCGGGCGAGCGCGGCGAGCGTGTTCCGGGACGGCACGGGCGCCGCGGCGAGCACGCCCGTGTCCACGTCGGCGATGGCCTGGGCGCCGGTCAGCTGGCGGGCGCGAAGGTCCACGGCGAGGCGCACCGGCGTGGCGGAGAGCACGAGGGCGAGGATCCAGGCCTCGACGCCGTCGCGCGGCCAGAGGGCGTGCCACTTCTTGTCCTCCCACAGGCCGGCGTCGTTCAGGAACGCGAACGCCCGCGCGCCGACCTTCGCCGGGTAGAGGAGCGGAGCGGGGCCTCGTCCGGGAGCGAGGCGCCACCAGGTCTCGCGCTGCCGGCAGGTCGGCCGGAGGTGAACGCCGGCCGCCTCTCCCGCGAGGACGTAGGCGCGTGCGCCCTCCGACGGTCGGCCCGGAGGGGGCCGGAACAGGCGGCGCGCCGGCGCTGCCAGGGACGGCGCGGACGCCTCGCGCAGCGAGGCGAGCAGGGGGACCGTGTCGTCCCCGGCGAGGGACAGCTCGCGGTCGAGGAGCGCCGAGCGGAGGCGGTCGGCGCCCGCCGGCGCGAGGTGGAAGAACCCGTTGCAGCCGGTCTTCGTGCCGAACCGGACGTCGCAGACCGAGACGAGCGGGACGGACGCCGCCGGCGCGCGGGCGGGGGCGCGCGGGATGCGCACGCGCGGCGTGCTCGAGCCCCGGGCGAGCGCCGCGAGGTCGCGCGCCCCGAGCTCGCCGAGCGGGACGGACGCCTCGGCCGGCGCGGCGTCCGCGGCGCCGAGCGCCCACACCGCGAGGACGGTGTCGACCGAGGCCGCGAAGCTCCCGGCGATTCGCGAGCGCAGGCGCAGGACGAAGCCGCCGCGCGCGCCGGCATCGGCGACGAGCCGGGAAGCCGAGCGGGACACGTCGAGCGCGCGCGGCCAGACGAGCGCGGCGACGGGCGCGCGACGGATGGCGACGGCCGCGAAGTGGGCGGAGAGATCGGCGCCGGCGGGAAGGCCGGAGGCGCGGGCGGCGGCCCGCTTCTCCGCGGGCGCGAGCGCCTCGTGGCGGAGGAACGGCGGGTTCGCGAGGACGAGGCCCGCGGCCGGCCAGGGCAGGGCCAGGGCGTCGCCGGGCCGGATGCGGGCGCGGGCGCCGAGGAGCGCGAGGCGCGCCCGGGCGGCGCGCACGGCGAGGGGGGCGAGCTCGATGCCGTGGAGGACGAGGCGGGCCCCGGCGCGACGGGCGAGCACGTGGGCCGCGACGAGGAGCGCGCCGGCGCCGCAGGCGGGGTCGAGAACGGAGAGGCCATCGAGCGCCGCGGCGAGTCCGGGCCGCGGCTCGCCGGCGAGGAGGGCGTCGAGGGCCACGTCGGCCGGCGGTCCGCCGCGGCGGGCGGCGGCGTGGGCGAGGCCGGCGGCGGCGAGGAGGCGGGCCTCGGAGAACGGCGTGAAGAAGGCGCCGCGCGCGCCCGCGAGCGCGCGGGCGCACTCGCGCTCCAGGCGGTCGCCCTCGCCGAGCGCTGCCTCGAGGTCGCGAGCCGGAGCCGCGGGTGCGCTCACCGCGCGGCCTCGCGAGGCGCGAGCGGGACGTCGAGCACCGGCGCGCCGCGCGCCTCGGGGGCGTCGAAGTGCCACCACTCCATCGGGTTCACGCGGAAGCCCTCGGCCTCCATCGCCGCCCGGAGCCGGTCGCGGTTCTTCCTCGCCGGATCGGGCACGTCCTTCGCGCGGGCGTGGGCCGCGGCCGAGAAGGTGTCGAACTCGGTCGGCAGCGGCACCGGGCCTCCGTCCGGGCCGGCGAGGCTCACGTCGACCGCCGCCCCGCGGTTGTGGTTGGAGCCCTTCGCCGGGTCGGCCACGTACCCGGGCCTCGGCACGAGCTTCCACATCTCGCGCTGGACCGAGAGCGGCCGGTAGCAGTCCCAGAGGACGAGCCGCAGCCCCTGCTCGCGCAGGTGGGCGGCCGCGCGCGCCAGCCGGTCCGCGACCGGTGCCTCGAGGAGGCATCTCGCGCCGGCCGGGTACACGGCGCGGCCGAGGAAGTTGTGCGGCGTGGCGTAGCGGAGATCGAGGACGGCGTCGGGGATCCGCGCGCTCACGTCGACGAGCGAGGGCGCGCCGGACAGGACGAGCAGGGCGGCGAGGCCGGCGGCGCGCACCGTCCGGATCAGGCGCGCGCCCGCACGGCCCCGGGGGCGGGGGCGGGGACGCGCCGCGCGCTCGGCACGAGCGACAGCGCGAACAGCGCCACGCCCGAGACGACCGATACCGCGGCCGCGTTCCGGTCGGCGGCACCCCGCGCGTCGAGGGCGAACCAGAGCGCCAGGCCGGCGAGGAAGAAGCGGGCGCGCGGCCAGTCGAGGGCGGCGAGGGTGGCCACGCAGACCAGGGTGCCGACGGCGACGCCCTGGAGGATGGGCGCCACCGCGCCGTACCCGAGGACGAGCGGCGCGAGCAAGAGCCAGAGTCCCACGCCGAAGCTGGCCCATCGCGCGTACATCTCGAGTACGAAGCTAGTACCCGGAGCGCAGCCGCTCAAGGGGGGTCGCGATGTCGCACCGGCCGGCATCACGCCGGGGGTGGCCCCCCGGGAACTGGCGCTGTCGGACTGCAGGGCTACGATGGCCCGACGGATGGCCCGCCGCCGAACCGAGCGCCGGAAGCCGGACCTCAGGATGACCTACACCGAGGAACGCGTCGCCGCTGAGATGGGCAGGGTGCTGCTCGCCCTGTACCGGGCCGGCATGCAGGTGCGCCTCTCGCCCGACGCGCTCCGGGGCCGCGCCAGCGCTCGCATCGTCCCGGGGCCTGCGGCAAAGCGCCGCAACCAGGCCCCTCCGCGCTCCGCGTCCGGGTTCGGCGACTCGCCCCTGCAGGCCATCTACGCCGCGGTCGAGCGCATGAACGAGCAGTCGGGCGCGATCGTCGTCGCGATCGACTAGCCGACCGTCGAGCTAGGCGAACAGCTGGTCGAGCTTCTGCTCGATGTCGTCCGTCACCTTCCTGCGCAACGACCCGGGGATGAGCATCGGGAACTGGAGGTCGACGGTCACCTCGCCCTCGCCGACCGCGTAGTGCCCGGTGATGCCCATCTTCTTCACCCGGCCGGTGAGCGCCTTCCCGTCCTTCTCGTAGTCGAGAGCGTACCGCCGGGAGACGTCCTCCATCACCCGGTCCACGCGGGCGTGGATGTCGGTCGCGCTCCGGCCCGGATACCGCCGCTTGATCTGCATCGTGTCACCTCCCGTGAATGGCCCGCGGGCGTTCCGCGTCCCTCGCCTTCGCCCCGCCGACGGCGGGTCTGCGCCCGGGATGACGGGCGCCGGCGCGGCGCCTCGTGGCGTAGAGGGTCGGGTCGGGCATCCCGGCGTCGAGGAAGCCCTTCCGGCGCAGACGGCAGGCGTCGCACTCCCCGCAGGCGCGCCCGCCGGACGGGTCGTAGCAGGAGAGCGTCATCGCGTAGTCCACGCCGAGCCGGGTGCCCAGCCTCACGATGTCGGCCTTCCCCATCCGGACGAGCGGCGCATGGACGCGGAGCGGCCGCCCCTCCACGCCGGCCTTCGTGGCGAGCCGGGCCAGCCGCTCGAAGGCGCGCAGGAACTCGGGCCGGCAGTCGGGGTAGCCGGAGTAGTCGATGGCGTTCACGCCCAGGTAGACGTCCTCCGCCCCGACGGTCTCGGCGTGGGCGAGCGCCAGCGCCAGCATCACCGTGTTCCGCGCCGGCACGTAGGTGACGGGGATCTCGCTCGCCATGCGGGCGATGGCCCGCCGCTTCGGGACGGCGATGGCCCGGTCGGTGAGGGCCGAGCCGCCGAACGCCGAGAGGTCCACCTTCACCACGCGGTGATCGGTCGCTCCGAGGGCCCGGGCGATCCGGCGCGCGCGGGCGAGCTCGTCGCGGTGCCGCTGCCCGTAGTCGACCGAGAGCGCGTGCACCTCGAAGCCATCGCGGCGCGCCACCGCCAGGCACGTCGACGAGTCGAGGCCTCCCGAGAGGAGCACCACCGCGCGCTTCGCCTTCCCGGCCATGAGCCCGGCAATATAGCCGCGGCCCGGCCGGGGTTCAGCCCCGCCGGCTCAGCGCGGTGTGCCCACGAGGCCGTAGGTCGCCTCGCAGGGAAGCGCGCAGCTCCCGCAGTCGCCGCTCGAGTACGCGAACGACTCGACGAGCGTCCCGGAGAACGTCCCGTCGCCCTGGACGGACCCTGCGATGTCGAGCGCCGAGGAGGCGGCGCAGTTCGAGCCGCAGACGGCGAGCACCGCCACGCCCGAGGGCGCCGTGAGGGTGAAGACCCCCGCGTCCACGCGGCCGTGGTAGTCCGACGCCTTGTCGGACTCGATGCAGAGCGAGGCGGTGCCGAGGCCGGCGTCCTGGACGAGCGTCCCCGAGAAGGTGCCGACGACGTCCGTTCCCTCGGGCGGCTCCTTCGCGCAATAGGGGCGCGGGGCGCCGAGGTCGGTGGCGGTGAAGAGGAAGGTCCCGACGGGCTCACCGGGGCAGGGCTTCTGGTGCCTCCCCGCGCACGCGGCGACGACGGCCGCCGCGCAGACCGCCGTCGCGCGGAGGGCCCGGTCCATCACTGCCCCCGCACCGACATCCTGAGGTCGAGGAACGCCTCCGAGAGCGCGAAGTCGGCGAGGTCGCGCACGTCGGGCAGGTCCATGGGCCGCGGCTCGGGTCCCTGCGGCTTCCGCTCGAGGGTGGCGAGCACGCCGAGCGCCGGGCCCGGGTCGCCCGCGTGCACGAGCGCCACGCGGTTCGCGGTGCGGCGCATGGCGACGGCGAAGGCCCTGGGATCGATGCCGGCCAGCTCCTCGGAGGCGGCCTGGCCGAGCGCGGCCGCGCTGCGCCTCGTGGCGGCGGGGACGCCGCCCTCGAGCGCCTGGAGGAAGGCGCCGGCGCGCTGCGCGGGCAGGCCGAGCGAGGGCGGCGAGCCGCCGGCGAAGCGGCAGGCCAGCTCGAGGAGGATGCCCACGTCGCGCGGGGCGAACTTGCCGACGAGGCCCCAGCCGTGGGTGAGGAGGTCGATGGCGCGCGCCGCCGCGAAGTTGAGCGCAGGCTCGGGCAGGGCCTCCACGCCCGCGGAGGCGACGAGCGACGGCGGCTGGGTGTTCTCCACGGCGATCTCGATGCCCGGCCGCTTCGTCAGGAACGGCGCGTAGGCGCGGGCGCCGAGCGAGATCATGGCCATGTCGAGCGCCGAGCGCACGGCAGCCCCGCGGGGCGGCACGAGGCGGTCCGCCGCGGTGGCCCCGCGCCGGGCGAGGTCGGCCGGGAAGAGGGTCTCGAGCCAGGGCGTGAGCAGGGCGAGCAGGCGCCCCAGGGAGCCCCCGGCCCCCGCCACCGCCACGCGGTCCCGCAACCCCGGCGGCAGGGTACGGGCCGGGGGCACCGCGGGCGGCGCCGACACGAGGCCCGGCGCCACGAAGGCGCCCACCGAGGCGAAGATGCGGCCGCGCTCGGTGAGCCGGTTGGCCTCGAGCCGCGGGGCGGTCGGGACGAGGCCGGCGGAGAGCGCCACCACCGAGGCGAACGCCTGGCCGTCGGCGGGATCGCCCCGGGCCACCTCGAGCCAGGCCGCGAGGGCGCGCGGGGCGGTGTCGGGCCGCCTCGCCCAGAGCTCCAGGAGCTCGCGGCGGGCGCCCGGATCGCCCGGGACGAGCGCGAGGGACTTCTCGAGCAGCACGGCCGCGCGATCGTCTCGGTGCAGCCGCGTGCGCGCCACCTCGGCGAAGTGCCTGAACCGGGCCGCTGCGGCCAGCGGATCGTAGGTGCCGAGCGCCTCGGCGAGGATCTCGCCGAGCTGCAGGTAGTCGTCCCAGCGCCCGAGCTTCTCGGCGATGCGCAGGAGGTCGCGGGCGAGCGTGAGGTCGCTCGGCTCGCGGGCGAAGGCCTCGGCGAGGAGGGCGCGGGCGTCCTCCAGCCGGCCGGCCGCGAACTCGGCGCGGCCCTGGGCACCCAGCTCGGCCGGCGAGCGCTTGCCCGGCGCGCCGCCTGCCCGGACCGGCTGCCCCTCCTTCTGCGGCGGCGGCCAGGAGCCGGTGGCGCGCTCGGCGCGACCCTCGAGGGGCGGAGGCCTGGACGTCGCCGGAGGCCAGGCGGTGTCGGTCGAGGGCCGGCTCGCGAGCGGCGGCGGACGGGCAGCCTGGCCCGGGCGGTCGACGCGCGGCGGGGAGCCCTCGGGGAGGGAGGGCGGCTCGGTCGACCTGGCGGGCCACTCGACGTCGGTGCCGCCGCGCCGGAGCGGGGGCGGCGCGGCCGGGGACCTGGGCGGCGGCGGCCAGGCGCCCGTCTGCCGGCGGGGCTCTTCCGCCTGGGGCTCGGGCTCCTCCTCCCGCGTCGGGTACGGTGAGGTGGTGCGCTTCGCCGAAGGGCGTGGGGCCGCGGGCGGCGGGAACGCGCCGGTCGAGCGCGAGGGACGCTCGGGCCCCGGCGGCGGGAACGCGCCGGTCGTGCGCGCCGGGGGCTCCGGGGGAGGCGGGGAGTAGCCGCCGGTCGTCCGGGTCGGCGCCTCGGTCGGGGGTGGGTATTCACCCGTGGTCTTGGTGGTCCCCTCGGGAAGCGCCTCGACCGGCGGGAACTCTCCGGTCGTGTCGGACGGGATCTGGCGAGCCGCGGGCGCCGTCTCCGACGGGACCACGCCCACGAACGCCGCGGCCGCCTCGTCGAGCTCGCCCGCGGGCGGCGGGTACTCTCCCGTGGTCCGGGTCTCGCCCTCGGGGGGCGGGAACTCTCCGGTGGTGCGCGCCGGAGCTTCCTCCGCGGGCGGCGGGAACTCCCCCGTGGTCCGCTCGGCGGTCTCCGCCGACGTCGGGGAGGCCTCCGCCTCGGCGGGCGCCGGCCGGAGCGCGGCGGCCCTTGCCGACCGCACGGCATCGCCCTCGACGAGCCCGGCGAGCCAGGCGTGGGTGAGGTCGCGCTCGGGGTCGGCCTCGAGCGCGAGGAAGAGCGCGTCGGCCGCGGCCGGACGGTCGCCTGCGCGCTCGAGGTGGCCGGCCAGCCGCTCGAAGAGCTCGGCGCGCTGCATGCCCTCCGCCTGCTCCGCCTGCATCCGGAGCACGTCGGCCACCGGATCGCCGGTGAGCCGGGTCTCGGGAGCGGGGGTACCCCGGCTCGCCGAGGACCGGGGGGGCGCCTGCGGCACGGCGAGGGCGGGCGCAGGAAGCTCCGCCGCCACCGCGGGCGCCGACTCGACGGGCGCTCCCAGCTCGCGGAGCAGCGCCTCCGCCTCCTCGCGGGCGCGCCGCGCGGCGGGCTCGGCGCTCTCCCGCGCGCTCTCCACGGCCGCTCGCAGCGAGAGGATCGCGCCGGCCGCGTCGGCCAGGCGCTCGCGGAGGATCCGGCCCACCCGGACGTGGATGACGGCCGAGCGGGCCGCGTCGCCCGACGCGCCGGCCTCGCGCGCGAGCCGGCCGGCGAGCGCGGACCAGTCGTCGGCCCGCGCATCGAGCGCCGCCAGCGCCTCCCGCGTCTCGCCGTGCTCCGGGTCGAGCTCCAGCGCGGCGAGGAAGGCCTCGCGCGCCTCCTCCAGCCTTCCGGCCTCCGAGAGCACGGTGCCGCGCGCGTAGCGCAGGTCCCGGCGACGCTCGCCGTCGCCCCAGCTGCCGAGCGCGGCCTCGTGCGTGGCCGCCACTTCCAGCCAGTCGTCGGCGCCGCCGGTGGCATAGGCGTGATCGGCCGCGCGCGAGAAGGCCACCGCGTCGGCCGGGTCCTCGCGGAAGGCGTCGCTCCAGGCGGCCCCGGCGTCCTCGGCGCGCCCGGCGGCGTCGAGCGCCTCGGCGATGCGCCGGTGGTGGGCGGCCCGCCGGGCGGCCGGGATCGCCTCGCCCGGCACCGTTCGCAGGTGGTCCGCGGCGGCGCCGGGGTCCTCGGCGGCGAGGGCCTCCTCGGCGGCGGCGAGGCCCGGAGGGGCGGAGCCCGGCCTCGCATGCTGGGCGGCACGGTAGGCGCGGGCCGCCTCGGCGTGGCGGCCCGCGCCGGCAAACAGGCGAGCGGCCTCGAGTGCGGACGCGGCGGCCTCCTCGCCCTCGGCGCGGATGGCGACCGAGAGGTGCGCGCGGGCGGCCTCGACGGCCTCGCCCGCCTCGGCCTCGATGAGGGCGCGGGCCCGCCACGGATCGGGCGAGTCGGGGTCGGCATCCGCCGCGAGCTCGAGCGCGGTGCGGATCTCGGAGAGTGCGGCGTTCCCGCGGCTCAGCCACGAGGCGTACTCGACGAAGGCGGCGGCGCGCTCCCCCGGGTCGGAGGTCGCGAGCGCTCGCTCGGCGGCGGCGCGCGCCCTGGCCTCGGCCTCCGACGGCGATACGGGAGCGGGCTCCGGCGCGGGCGGCGGCACGGCGGGCGCGGCGGGCGGCGCGGCGGCCAGCGCGGCGAGGGGTCCGGAGGGCGAGAGGCCCGCGCGCGCGAGCGCGACCCGGGCCCGGCGCTCCTCGCCGGACTTCTCGAGCGCGGAGGCGGCGCGGCGGGCCAGCTCGGCGAGGTCACCCGGGCGTCCGCCGGCCTGGGCGCGCACGGCCAGGAGCGCATCGAGGATCTCGGCGGCGTCGGCGCCCGAGTCGCCGAAACGCATGGCGAGGTCGGCCCCCGCCTCGAGCGCGAGCCTGCGCTCCTCGGGGAGGCCCAGCGCCAGGGCGCGGTCGGCCCGCCGCCGGGCGGCGGCGAGCGCGGCGGCGCCGTCCCTGCGGGTGGCGTGGGCCTCGGCGAGCGCCGTCCAGGCGGCGCCGGCCCTGGGGTCGGAAGGGGCGAGGAAGACGGCGCGCTCCAGGTGGCGGACGGCGGCGGCCGCGTCGCCCGCGGCCCCGGCGGCGAGCCCGAGGCGGAAGCGCGAGGGCGCCTCGGCGACGGGCGGGACCTCGGCGCCGGCCTCGGCCCGCGCGACCAGCCGGGCGTCCACCGCGAGCGCGGCCCCGTCGCCCCGGGTGGCGGCGAGGGCGGAGGCGGTGGCGAGGAGCGCACCGGGGTCGTCGGGTGCCGCGGCGAGCGCGGCCTCGTAGGCTGCGAGGGCACGCTCCTGCCGTCCGACCGCGGCGAGCGCATCGGCGCGCGCGCGGTGGCAGGCCGCGGCCTCCGCCGGCACCGCGCCGGCGCGCGCCGCGAGCACCCGGTCGAGCGCCTCGGCGTCGCCGGAGGCGTCGCGCAGCGCCGCGGCGAACCCGGCGGCGTTCGCGGGGGCGGCGAGGAAGGCCTGGATGCGCGCCTCGCGTGCGCGGCCGGCGTCGCCGGACTCGTCGAGCGCCGCGGCCGCCTCCTGCATGCGCTCGGCACGGGCCTGCCCGCTCGAGGCCTCGGCGCGCTCGAGCAGGATGGCGGCGCGGTCGGCGGGGCGCCCGGCGAGCGCCTCCACGAGGAGCGACGTCGCGGCCTCGTCCTCGGGATCGGCCCGCACGGTGGCGTGGAGGAACGGCACCGCCTCGTCGCGGCGGCCCGCGGAGACGAGCGCCTGGGCGGCCTCGCGGTTGGCGAGCACGTCGCCGGGGGCGGCGGTCGCGTCCTCCACGAGGACCGCGATGGCGCGCGCGCGGTCGGCGGGATCGGCCGAGCGGGCCAGCCGGGCGGCGGCCTCGCGGCGCATCCCGGCCCGGGCCTCCGGATCGACCTGGGCGCGGGCGAGCAGGATCTCGGCCTGCTCGACGGTGCGGCCCTGGCGGTCGAGCAGGGCCACGAGCCGCTCCGAGGCGAGCGGGTGACCGCGCGACTCCGCGAGGGCGGCGCGCAGGCTCGTCTCCGCGGCGTCTTCGTCGCCGGCGTTCGACTGGGCGTCTGCCAGCCGGACGAGCGCCGCGGCGCGGTCGCCGCCGTGCGCCGCGTGATCGGCGGCCGCGGAGAGAAGCTCGATCAGCCCGGCCGCGCCCTCCGGGCCGCGCGCGCGCACGACGTCCTCGAGGAGCGCGAACGCCTCGGCGTCGGCGGGATCGGCGGCGACCACGCGGGCGAGCACGTCCTGGGCGCCGGCCAGGTCGCCCGCGTCGCGCAGGGCCGTGCCCGCCTCGCGGGCGTGGGCGGCGGAGGCCGCGAAGTCGCCGTCGGCGGCCGCGAGGGCGCCGAGCTGGAGGAGCTGGCGGGCCGAGGCCGCGAGCTGGCCGCGCTCGCGCAGGAGCGCCGCCACCTCGGCGTAGAGGGCGCGTGCCCCGGCGCGATCGCCGGCGGCCTGGGCGGCGCCGGCCGCCTCCTCGAGCGCGTCCAGGAACGCGTCGGAGCCGACGCCGAGGGCGTCGCGGATGACCGTGGCGCGGCGGCGCGCGATCTCGACGGCCAGGCGCGGCTCGGCGTCGGCCTCGTGGCGTGCCCGGCGGAGGAGCCGGTCGGCGAGGGGCCGGTCGTCGAGCTCGAGCAGGGCGGCCTCGCCGGCGCGCTCGAGGGCGAGGGCACGTCGCCGGAGCGAGCGGCAGCGCTCGGCGGCCTCCGCGAGGCGCTCCACCGCACGATGGCGGTCGTCGTCGAGCTCGAAGCGGATGGAGGCCGCGTCGGAGTCGTGCGGCCGGAGCGCGAGGTAGCGGTCGAGGGCGGTGAGCGCGAGGTCGCGATCGCCGGCGTCGAGGGCCAGCTCGGAGAGCTGCCAGGCCACCTGCGCCGCATCCTCGGGCTCGAGCACGCCCTCGGGTGCGTCGAGCAGCCTGCGGTGCAGGACCGTGGCCTCGGCGGCCGAGCCGCGGAGCCAGAGGATGCGGGCGAGGAGCGGCCCGGCGAACCCGAGGTCGTCCCGCGTGCGGGCGGAGGCGCGGCGCGCGCAGCGGAGCGCGGCATCCCAGTCGCCCGCCTCGAGGGCCAGGGAGGCAGCGGCCCGGAGGGCGCGGGCTGCCTCGAGCGCCCCGGGGCCGCCCGGCCCGGGGGTGCGCAGGGCGAAGCGCTCGAGCGGCTCGAACGGGGCAGGGCGGCCGTTCGCGCGGCGGAGGAGCGCGTGCTCCTCGGCGAGGCGGCGGTCGGGCGGGAGCGCGGCGAGCGCCTCGCGGTACGCCTCGTCGGCGCCCTCCGCGTCGGCGAGCCGGGCGAGCAGCCGGGCGCGCTCGAGGAGGTGAGTGCCGGCGGCGGCCGGCTCGAGGGCGGCGAGGTCGGCGAGCCGCTCGCCCACCGCGACGAGATCGCCGTCGGCCTCGGCCGCCGCGCGGGCCGCCCGGGCGGCGGCCGGATCGCGCGGTGCGAGCGTGCGGGCCTCCTCGGCGCTGCTGCGTGCGAGCTCGACGTCCCCGGCGCCGAGCGCCAGGGTGGAGAGTCGGAGCAGCGCGGCCGGCCGCGCGCCGGTGGGGAGGAGCGGGATCAGCTGGCCGAGCGCCTGCCGCTCGGCCTCCGCGTCGCCGGCCTCGCGGGCGAGCTCGCGCACCGCCTCCAGCAGCGCGCGCGAGGTCTCGCGCTCGGGCCCGGCCGCGAGGGCCTCGTGGAGGGCCGGCCCGGCCTCGGCGAGCCCGGCGGCGCGAGCCTGGAGGGCCGCCTCGGCGAGCATCTCCGCCGCGAGCGGATCGCCCGCCTGCGACGCGCGGGCCGCGAGGGCGAGCCGGGCACGGGCCTCCTCGGCGCGGTCGCCGGCGCGGGCGGCGAGATCGGCGCGGAGCTTCAGGGCCTCGTCGCCCTCGACGCCGTGGGCCGCGGCCGCGCGCGCGGCCTCGAGCGCTCCGGCGCGATCGCCCAGGTCGGCGAGCAGCCGGGCGCGTGCGGCGTGGGCGGCTGCCTTGTCCGGGGCGGGCAGATCGGCGCGTGCGGCCAGCCTGCCCAGGCGCTCGGCGCGCTCGGCGGGCGGCGCGCCGGCGCCGCGGGGAGCGTGGGCGAGGGCCGCCAGCGCACGGGTCGACCCGGGGTCGAGCGCGAGGGCCTCCTCGGCGAGCCGGGTGGCGCGGGGGAGGTCGGCCGGGACGAGGAGGTCGGAGAGGTCGAGCCGGGCCGCCACGGCCTCGGCGCCGGTCGCGACCGTCACGAGGCGAGACAGGGTGCGGACGAGCTCGGCGCTGCGCCCTGCGCGGCGCTGGAGCGCTGCGAGCCGCCCGAGCGCGGCGGCGTCGGCGGGAGCGAGCTCGCTCCAGGCGGAGAGGTGGCGGAGGGCGGCGGCCTCGTCGCCGGCGGCCTCGGCGGCGTGGGCGGCGAGCGCGAGCAGCGCGGGGCGCTCCTCGGGGGCGAGCCCCTCGCCGGAGAGCGCCGCCTCGGCATCGGCCAGCGCGGCGCGGGGATCGGCCGCGGCGCGGCGCTCGGCGCGCCGGGCGCGCGGTGGCGCGAAGGTCGGGTCGCTCGACGCGGCGGCGTCGAGCGCGGCCGGATCGGCGCCCACCTCGAAGGCGCGCAGGGCGAGGCGTGCCCCGTCGCGGCCGGGCGTCTTCCTCGCGAGGGTGAGCAGGGCGGTCGCGGCGCCGGCGCGGTCCCCGTCGGCGAGGCGCATCTCGGCCAGCCGCCGGAGGGCCTCGCCGGCGGTCTCGGGCCTCTGCGCGGCGCGCTCCAGGGCGGCGCGCGCGCGGGCGGCGTCGCCCGCCTTCTCGTGCAGCAGGGCCGCCTCGAGGGGCCGGCCGATGCGCTCGAGCAGGTCGGCGCGGCCCGTCTCGTCGCCGGTGCGGTCGAGGATGTCGGCGAGGAGGTCTCCCGCGCCCGGGGCCGTGCGCGCGAGGGCCTTCTCGGCGTGCTCCCGGGCGGCGGACGGCTCGCCCGCGTCGAGCGCGGCCTTGCCGGCGCGGACCTCGAGCTCCCCGGAGTCGGCGGGCGACTGGGCGAGCAGCGCGCGCAGCGCCCCGAGGGCGAGGCGTGGGTCGCCGGCGCGCTCTGCGAACTCGGCCTGGGCGCGGAGCACGGACGGATCGCCGGGCACGGCGAGCCGGGCCTCGGAGAGGGCCGACAGCGCCTGCACCGGATCGTTGGGGGCGAGCAGGCGGGCGCGCTCGAGCCAGGCCTCGGCGGCGGCCGGGGCGTCGCCCTGGGCGGCGGCCGACCGGGCGCGCTCGGCGAGGAGCGCGGCGGTGGCCTGGGAGTCGCCGGCGAGGCGGACGAGCCGGAGCGCGGCCTCCAGCCGTGCGGGCGAGGGCGCGGCGATCCGGGCCGCGTTCGCCGAGCGCAGCGCGCCGCCGAGGTCGCCGGCGCGCTCGCAGGCGATGGAGAGCCGGTCGTGAAGGGCCGCGGTCTCCTCGCCCGGCGGGGCGAGGGGCACGAGGCGCAGGAGCGCGTCGCGCTCGGCGGCGCCGTCGCCGCGCGAGGCCGCCAGCCGGGCCAGGCCCTCCAGCGCGGGCCGGCAGCGGTCGTCCGCGGCGAGCGCGGCGGTGAAGCGCCCGCGGGCGTCGGCCACCCGGCCGAGGGCGAGCGAGGCCTCGCCTGCCTCGGCGAGCGCCGCGGCGCGCTCGCCCGCATCGGCGGCGAGCGGCGCCAGCCGGTCGAGCGCGGCGGCCAGGGCGGCGGTGCGCCCGAGCTGGCGCGCCAGGCCGGCCAGCCGGCGGAGGACATCGGTCCGCTCGGGCGCGAGCGCGGCGGCGGCCTCGAGGTGGACGACGGCCGCGGCCGGATCGGAGAGGCGCTTCTCGGCGATCTCGGCGAGCGCCACCCGGGTGCGGATCGCGAGGTCGTGCTCCCCGGGCGTCCCGCGCAGCGAGGCGAGCACGGCCTGATGGTGGTCGGCCGCCTCGGCCCACTCGCCGGCGCGCGCGGCCGCGCTCGCGGCGCGGGCGTGCGACTCGGCCGAGGGCGCGAGCTCGCAGGCCTCGCGCAGGCGCAGGAGGGCGTTCTCGGGGTGGTCGAGGCGCTCGTCCCAGAGGATGCCGGCGCGCAGGGCGGCCTCGGCGGCGCCGGCCCGGTCACCGCGGGCGAGCCGGAGCTCGCGTAGGCGGTCGAGCGCGCGCACCGCCCGGAGGTGCTCGCCGGCCGCCTCGCAGGCGCGGGCCAGCGAGGCGAGGGTGTCCGCGTCGTCGGGGGCGAGGCGCAGCGCCTGGTCGAGGTGCAGCCGGGCGGCGGGAGGATCCGAGACGAGCAGGAGCTCGCCCAGCTGTGCGTGGGCGCGGGCCTTCTGGGCGTCGTCGGGGTCGTACGCGACGAGCCGCCGGCTGGAGCGGACGACCGCCTCGCGGTCGCCGGAAGCCGTGGCGAGGTCGCGCAGCGCCCGCAGCGCGGGCACGTGATCGCGCCGGACCGAGAGGGCGGTCTCGGCCGCGCTCCGCGCATCGGCGGGGTCGGCGCCGGGGAGGGCGAAGGCGGCCTCGGCCGCGAGGAGCGCGCCGAAGGCCTCGCCCCGCTCGGCGGCCGAGGCGGCCAGGGCCGCGAGCGCCTTCGCGGCGCGGGCGGGCTCGCCCCGGGAGATGCGGATGCCGGCCTCGGCGGCGAGGGCGGGGGCGAAGCCGGGGCGCCGGCCCAGCCAGCCCGCGGCGAGGTCGAGCGCCTCGTCGTGGAAGCGGTCGTCGACCGCGAGCAGGCCGAGGAGCCGCTCCGCGGCGAACGGATGGGCGGCCGCCACGGCGCCGAGCGAGAGGTAGGCCTCGCGGGCGGCGTCGGTCTCGCCGCGCGCGAGGAGCGCCTCCGCGTCGCGGAAGGTGCGCTCGCCCTCCACCGCGGCGAGGAGCTCGGCGTCGGCGGAGATGGCCACCGGGCCCGCGTCGCGGGACCAGGCGAGCCGCGCGCCTCCCGGCTCGATCTCGGCGCGGGCCAGGCGCACGCCGGCGGTGCGCGGGATCTTCCAGCCGCGTGGAGCGAGGATGCGCCGGAGCAGCCGGGAGAGCGGGTCCTCGGGCAGGGCGTCCTCGCCGAGCCGCTCGAGGACGCGCCGGCCGGTGTGCACGAGCGCGCCGGCCGGCACCTGAGCGGGGCCGTACAGGCGGGCGCCGTGGAGGGCGACCGCCACGCCGCGCTCGCCGCGCGCGACGAGGCCTGCACGGATCGTGAACGTGGCACCGCCGGCCAGCCGGCCGGCGATCTCGGCGAACCCCTGGCGCAGCGCCACGCGCAGGTCCTCGAGGCCGAGCGCGGCCGGGCCGGCCCGGGCGAGAGCCGCCTCGGCCAGGGCGGGTCCGGCCGAGACGGCCAGCTCGTCGAGGTCGGAGAGGCGATGGCGGAACTGGCCGGAGCCGGCGCCGACGTCGAACGGGAAACGCACGTCCGGGACGGCGAGATCGAGGAGATCGAGGGTGAGGCCGTCGAGGACGGGAACGTCGGCGAGGCGCACGAACGCCCCGCCGCGCTCGAGGCGCAGCTCGAACCCCGACCCGCTCCTCGGCCCGGAGGTGGAGGAAGGGACGGAGGCAGTCTTCGGAACCTCCGCCATCGGACGAAATTCTACCGGACGGTCCAGGGCCTCGCGAAATCCGCACACCGCGCGCGAGCGCTTCTCTCGCGATCTCGGGCGGTATCGGCAGAAGTCGGATGTGGGGCCCGGTTCCGCGACCGGGCCCGGATCGGGATCCGGGTCCGGCCCGGATTCCGCGCCGCCCCTACTGCGCCTGCTTCGTCGGCTCGCGACCCGAGGCGTCCTGGGCGACCGCCGCGGCGGGGCGGCGGAAGACCACCAGGCTGCGGCGCGACTGGAACTCCTCGTCCTCGCGCGCCACCACCGTGACGAGGTTCTGGCCGGGCTTGAGCGGCAGGTCGGTCTGGAACTCCATCTTCTTCGCGCCGGTCTCCTCGGGGACCACCTTGAAGAACACCTTCTGGTCGTTCACGAACACGAACACGTCCCGCAGCCGCGACGACTCGTCGAGCGTGGGCGGGACGACGGCCGAGCCGCTCAGCCGGATCGTGTCGGCGTCCACCACGGGCGCACCGCGGGTGGGATCGGGCGAGATGGCGATGCGCGGCGGCTCGCGCTGCCAGGTGGCCGCGGGCGAGCCGGAGCGCGCCCCCTTCACCGACTTCACCTCGGAGGAGGCCACGAACCCGAAGCGGCCCTTCTGCCACTCCACGCGCTGGAAGTCCCCGAACCTCGCGTCGGTGGGGAGCACCGTTCCCTTCCTCGCGGTGGCCACCGCGGGCGCGCTCTTGCTCGCGCCCCCGCGCACGACCACCTCCGCCTGCTCGACGCGGACGGCGCCGCCGGCCGGGGCGCGAGAGGGCTCATCCTTCGCCACGGGCCACTCGACCTTGTCGGAGAGGTACTCGTCGGTCTTCTCGTCGACGACGGAGAGCCGGAAGGGGAGGGTCTCGGCGTGCGAGCCCTTGCGCAGCTCCACCTCGAGGTGCGCGGTCTTCACCTCGCCGGGCTTCATGGCGCCGATGATCTCGCGGCCCTTCTTCACGAAGAGCTTCTCGTCGCCCAGGTTGCGAAGGGCCACGTAGGTCTTCTTGCCGGACGCGCCGGAGCCGGAGTTCCGGACGTCCACGCGGAACGTGAAGGTCTCCCCCCGCTGGGCGAGGCCGTCGCCGTTGCCGCCCTGCTGGTCGTCCACCTGCACGCTGAACGCGAAGCTGGGCTTCGCCACCTCCACCACGCCGACGCTCGTCGCCACGTCGGCGGGCGCGTGGCCGCCCTCCTCCTCGAAGGTCAGGGCGACCTCGTCGCGGCGGCTGTCCAGGCTGCGGGGCAAGCGAACCGGGACGGTCCAGGAGCGGCGCTCGCCCGGGCGGATCGTGCCGAACACGAACTCGCGGCGATCGAGCAGCGGGTTCCTCTCGGAGGTGGTCCAGGCGCGCAGGCGACGGAACGGCGCGTCGCCCTTGTTCTCGACCGTGACCGTCCAGGGGAGCACCTCGCCGGCCCTGGCGTCCTTCGACGGCGACGGCGAGAACGACACCACCGCCCTCGGCGCGCCGGTGCCGGCCGCGGCGGCCGGCGGGGTCCAGTCGATCCCCATGTCCTTGAGGCGCGCCTCGAGCCGCTTCGCCTCCTCGTCGCGGCGCTCGGCCACGAGCGTCCCGGCGGCGTCGAGCAGCCGGGCGCGATCCGGGAAGGGCGCGCGGTGGAGCAGCTCCCGTGCGAACTTGATCTGGTAGTCCTCGACCACCTTGTCCGGATCGGCGTCGGTCTCCTCGTCCTCCACCTGCTCGGGCGTCATCTCGGCGTGGGCCTCGGCGGCGTCCTCGCTGGCGGCCTTCTTGAGCGCCTTCGCGACCGGGTCCTCCTTCTCGTCGATGAGGTAGCGGAGCTCGAGCGCCGCCTTCTCCACCCGCTTCTTGCGCGCCTCGGCGCGCTCCTCGGCCTCGTCGCGCGCGCCGGGGTTGGAGAGGTGCCGGTCGAGGTCGATCTCGCCCATGGAGCGGGGCGGCGCGAAGAAGTTGACCTGCTCCTTGAGCGCCCGGCCGGGCAGGAGGAGCACGTCGGGGGTGATGCCCACCTCCTGGATGGAGACGTCGCCCGGGGTCAGGTACTGGGCGATGGTGAGCTTGAGCGCGGCCTCCTCGTTGGGCCGGCCCGGCTCGCCGAAGTCGTGCAGCACCTGCACCGAGCCCTTGCCGAAGGTCTGGCGGCCGATGATGAGGGCGCGGCCGTCGTTCTTGAGGGCGCCGGCCACGATCTCGCTCGCCGAGGCCGAGCTGTTGTTGACGATCACCACGAGCGGAAGGTCGGTGAGGTCGTCGGAATCGGAGCTCGCCTCCTTCAGCTCGAGCGTGCGGCCGCCGCCGACGGTCTTCACGATCACGCCGGAGTCGAGGAAGAGGTCGGAGACCTGCACCGCCTGCTCGAGCAGGCCGCCCGGGTTGCCGCGCAGGTCGAGCACCAGGCCGTTCAGCCTGCCGCCGCTCTGGGCGCGCTGCTCCTGGACGGAGCGGAGGAGGTCGTCGCGCGAGTTGGCCGAGAACTGCGAGAGGTGGATGTAGCCGATGCCGCCGTCGAGCAGCTTCGCCTGGGGGACGGTCTCGACCTTGATGATCTCGCGCACGAGGGCGAGCCGCTTCGGCTCCCCGCCCGCCCGGGCGATGGTGATGGAGACGCGGGTCTGGGGCTTGCCGCGCAGCCGGTCCACCGCGTCCTGGAGGTCCATCTCGACGGTGGACTGCTCCTCGATCTTGGTGATGACGTCCTTCGCCTTCACCCCCGCCTTCTGCGCCGGCGTGCCCTTCAGCACCTTCACCACCGTGAGGTTGCCGTCGCGCATGGCGATGACGAACCCGAGCCCGCCGAACTCCCCCTTGGTGGAGAGCTTCATGTCCTTGAAGGCCTTGGGCTCGAGCAGGACCGTGTGCGGGTCCAGCGTGGAGAGCATGCCGTTCACCGCCGCGTACTCGATCTGGCGGAGGTCGTCGTGGGCGACGAGGTGGTCCTGGATGAAGCCCATCGCCTCGCCGAGGACGGTGCGGATCTTCCAGATGGAGTCCACGCCCGAGATGTCGATGTCCCGCTGGGCGTTGCCGACCGTGAGGACGAGCTTCTGCGACTTCGCGTCGCCCTGGACCATCACCTCGGCCACGGTCTTCTCGACCATCTCCAGCGCCGAGACCACCATCTGCTTCGGCTCGAAGCGGGAGGGATCGACGTACTGGTCCTTCACCGCGAGGACCACCCTCGACAGGATCGGCAGCCGGTCGAGCCGGTACTCGCTTTCGTCGCCCTTGGCGCGCTGCGGGACCTTCTCGCGGTAGGCGAGAGAGCCGCCGTCGGCCTCCGCGCGGACGAGTCGGCTGCCGCCGCCGAGCGCGAGGGCGCAGAGGAAGGCGGCGGTGAGGGCGAGACGGAGCGGACGGATCATGCTTGGGCGCCTGACGCGGGTGGGGCGGTGGAAGGGGCGGGGCGTGGGAAAAACCACGTAAACTCCGACGATATGCGCAGGGCCCTGCGCGCGCAACCCGATCCGCGGCCTGGCCTTCGAGTGGAACAAGCGGCGCACCACCTACATGCCGGCTGCACGCCGGCCGCCGGTGTGGCGTCCCGCGTCACCCGAGGGTAGATTCCGCCGGCCATGTCGCTCGACTCACGCACGCGCGAGAGCCCGACCGTGCGCGGGATCGACGACCTCGCCGGATGGTTCCGCGCCCGCGAGCGTCCGGCCGACGCCTGGAAGGTCGGCCTGGAGCACGAGGTCGTGCTCGTGCGCACCGGCACCCACGACCCGGTCCCCTGGGAGGGCGAGCGCGGCATCGCGGCCCTCCTGCGCGGGTTCGGCCGCTTCGGCTTCGAGCCCTTCCTCGAGGACGGGCGGATCATCGCCGCCCAGCGCGAGGGGCTCACCATCAGCATCGAGCCCGGCGGCCAGCTGGAGCTGTCGGGCCGACCGTTCTCGGACGTGCACGCCGCCGCCGAGGAGCTGGCCGAGCACCTCGAGCGCTGCCGCACGCTCGGCGCGGAGCTCGGCCTGTCCTGGATCGCGACCGGCTACCGGCCCTGGGGCACCGCACGCACCAACCCCTGGATGCCCAAGGACCGCTACCGGATCATGCGGCCGTTCCTGGCGGCCCGGGGGCGCCTCGCCGAGGACATGATGGCCATGACCGGCTCGGCCCAGGCCTCGTTCGACTTCGCCGGCCCCATCGATCTCTCCGAGAAGCTGCGCACGGCCCTCGCGGTGCAGCCCGCGGTGGTGGCGCTCTACGCGAATTCACCCATCGTCAACGGCCGCGAGTCCGGCTGGAAGAGCTTCCGCACCGCGGTGTGGGCCGAGACCGACCCGGCCCGCTGTGGCCCGCTGCCGTTCGCGTTCGGGAAGGCGTTCGAGGACGACCCCTACCGCGCCTACGCCGAGTGGGCGATGGACGTGCCCATGATCTTCGTGCGCCGCCGGGGCGGCTACCTCGACCCGGCCGGGCGCACGTTCCGCCGCTTCCTCGCGGAGGGCATCGAGGGCGAGCGGCCCACCCTCGGCGACTGGGAGGACCACCTCACCACGCTCTTCCCGGAGGTCCGCGTGAAGGGCGTCGTGGAGGTGCGCGGCGCCGACGGATGCGACCTCGCCCACGCCCGGGCCCTGCTCGCGCTCTGGAAGGGCCTGCTCTACGAGCGCGAGGCGCGCGCCCGCGCCTTCGCGGCGGTCGCGAGGTTCACGGTGGAGGAGCGCCGGGCCCTCGGCGAGACCGCCGGCCGCGACGGGCTCGCCGGGAAGGCGCCGGACGGCCGCACGCTCGGGGAGATCGCCGCCGAGGTGGTGGCGGCCGCGAAGGACGGCCTGCGCCGCCAGAGCTGCTGCGGCGAGGGCGGCGAGGACGAGTGCAAGTTCCTCGAGCCCCTGCATGCGCGCGTGGCCTCGGGGCGCAGCCCTGCCGACGAGGCCCTCGAGGCGTTCCGCGCGGGTGGCGCCGAGGCGCTGCTCGCGCGGCTTCGCATCGCCTGACCGCACGGGCGGGTCCTCATACCGCCTCGAGATCCCTCGCCATCACCCAGCCCTCGAGCCCGTTCGCGAGCCGCACGCGCACGGCCGGTCCGCGCACCTCGAGCACGCGGAGCTCGGTGCCCTCGTGCAGGGTGGTGGTCGGCCGGAGCGCCTCCTCCGGCCCCTCGCGGACGCCGGTCTCCGGCGCGGTGACCACGGCGGCGGGCTCGCGGTGCCCGGCATCGCGGGCGAGCAGCACCGCCCCGCCCACCACCGAGAGGAGCGCCGCGAGCGAGGCCGCGCCGGCCAGCCAGGCGCGAACCCGGCGGCTCGTCACGAGGCGAGCGGTGAGCACGGCCCAGAGGAGCCACCAGGGCACGGCGAAGCCCGCCGCGGCGGCGAGGTCGGGCGTGCGCGCCGCCACGCGGTCGAGGAGCGAGGGGCCGCCGGCTCCGACCAGGCGGTCCACGTTCGCCGCCCGGGCGAGCTCGAGGTTGTGGACCGCGTCGGGATCGCCCGGGTCGAGCCGGAGCGCGCGCAGGTAGCTCGCGATGGCGGCCCCCCGCCGCCCGGCGCGGAGCCGTGCGTTGCCGAGGTCCAGGTGAAGCGCCGGGCTGGTGAGGCCCTCCGCGGCGATGGCCTCCCAGGCGCGCGCCGCGCCCTCGAAGTCGCCCGCCAGGTAGAGGTCGGCCGCCGCGGCGAAGCGGGCCGCGGGAGGCGAGGGCGACTCCACGGGCGGCGTGGCCTCCGCGGCCTCGGCGACGCGGGGGACGGCGGGGGCCGCCGCGACGAGCGCCGCGAGGATCGCCGCCCGCGCCGGCACGTTCACGCCGCCCTCCCGGGTGCCCAGTCCGACTGGTCGAGGAGCGCGAGCGCCCGCTCCGCCTCGGCGAGCAAGGCGTGCGGGTCGGCGCCGCCGCGACCGTAGCGGGCGGCGTCGCACGCCTCGAGCGCGGCGGAGAGGGCCTTCACCGCGGGTGGCGTCGCCCCCGAGCGCACGAGGGTCGCGGCGAGCTCGTCGCGGGTCAAGCCCGCGACCGGAGCCCCGAGCCGGTCCGCGGCGAAGCCGCCCAGCGCCCGCTCCACCTCGGCGAGGAACCGCTCGCGCTCGCCCCGGACGAGGAGGCGCCGGGCCGCGCCGAGCCGCCTCCGCGCCATGCGGCCGGCCGCGCGCGTGCGGCGGGCGCCCGCGGTGGCGGCGGAGCGCTCGCGCACGCGCAGGGCGACGGCGGCCCCCATCCACCCGACCACCGGCAGGCCCAGCACGGCGAGGTAGAGCGGCCCACGCCAGGG
>DATIWK010000009.1:0-13434 GCA_035519395.1 Anaeromyxobacteraceae bacterium
AGGTCGCCGTGGTCCTTGGCGAAGTCGGCGCGCGCGAACCAGACGTCGGCGATGAGCTTGTTGGCGGTGGCGGTGGAGACGATGAGCTTGTTCCCCTTCACCTTCTCCAGGTTGTAGATGTCCGGCGCCCAGCTCACGCACCCGGCGACCTTCCGGTCCGCGTTGAAGGCGGCCGCGGCCTGGAAGGCGTCGCCCACGAACTTGAAGTCGATCTCGGCCGGCTGGACGCCCGAGTTGATGAGCGCGTTGAGCAGGAAGAAGTGCGAGGGCGAGTTCTGGGCCAGCACCACCGTCTTGCCGCGCAGGTCGCTCATGGTGGCGATGGTGTCGCGCACCACGATCCCGTCGCCGCCGTTGGACCAGTCGATCTGCTGGTAGACGCGGGGCATGACCCGCGAGTCCTTGTGCAGCCCCTCGAGCAGCAGCGGCAGCATGTCCACCGTGGCCCAGCCCACGTGGACGGTGCCCGCCGCGAACGCGTCGCGCATCGCCACCGGATCGTCGATGAGGACCAGCTCCACCTTGAAGGGCTTCCCGGCCGCGTCCTTCCAGACCTTGCCGGCCTTGAACCCCTCGTTGGCGTAGATGATGGGGGCCCAGCCCGCCCAGACGTTGATGGCGAAGCGGACGGTCCGGTCCTTGAGCGGCGCGAAGGCCGACACGCCCTTCACCTCCGGCAGCCGCTGGGCCGGGACGAAGTCGTACTCCTTCTTGGTGGTGATGCCGCCCGCGTCGGGCGCCTCGCCCTTGGGGCCGGCGTCCTGCAGGTCCTTGAGCGTCACCTGCGCGCCGCCGCCGGGCCTGCCGATCGCGCCGAAGCGCCAGAGGCCGAGGCCGATGAGGCCGGCCACCACCAGGAAGAGGAACACGTAGAACGCGGGTTTGGGACCGCCCATGGCACGCTCCTGTGGGACGACGAGGCGGGGCTAGCTGGCCTGCTTCTCCTTCGCGGGGCCGAGGTCCTTCGGCGACTCCTTGGCCTGCGAGGTCTCGGGCGTGCGGACGCCCATCTCGACCTCCAGCTCCTTGAGGGCGTCCTCGGCGAGGACCTTCTCCATGCGCTCCTCGGCCTGGATGTCGGCGACGCCCTTCTGCGAGAGGTCCGCGGCCACGCGCGCCTTGCCGCGGTTGGTGTCGATCCGCTGCTGGATGACCTGCTCGATCTGTCCGAAGTCGGTGGTGACGTTCAGGTCGAAGCTCTCGGCCAGCTTGGCGATCTCGGCCTCCGCCTCGCTCATGCGCAGGTCCGCGTCGTACTTCTGGATCCGCTCGCGGACCTCGACCAGCTTCTGGTTGGCGCGCTGGATCTTCTTGAGGTTGTTCTGGTAGGCCTGCTCGTGGACCTCGAGCTGCTGGCGGTTCTCGGCCACGGCCTGCCGCGCCTTCTGCAGCTCCACCGCGAACTTCCCGGCGGTCTCGCGGTCGTTGGCCTGGAGGTACGCCTTGGCCTGGGCCTCGAGGCGCTTGGCGTGGGCCTCGTTCTCCTGGACCTGCCGCGTCACGCGCTCGACGAGGCCGCGGTACATCTCCAGGCCCTTGCGCCCGTCCTTGAGCTGCTCGACGGCGGCGTCGTACTCGTAGCGCAGCTGGGCGATGGGGTCCGCCTCCCAGAAGACGTTGGCGAGCTTGTTGAGCTGGGCGCGCAGCGCCGACCAGAACTTGCCGAGGATCACGGTGGCCTCCTTGGAGCGGCAGCGCATCCCTGGCCGCGCCCGGGCGAGGAGAGTACCCGGGCGCTGACGGCGCCACAAGAACAGGCGGTCGAGGCCCGCAAACCTTCACGGAGCGGCGCCCGGCGCCGCTCCGCACCGAGATCAGCGGCCCGCGCGCCGCAGCAGCACGTAGACCGCGCCCGCGCCGCCGTCCACGGGCAACGCGGTGGCGAAGGCGAGGACGTGCCGGCCGAAGCGGGCGGTGGCGAGCCAGGTGCGGAGGGCGTCCTTGAGGATGGGGAGCTGGTCCTTGGAGTGGATGCCGCGCCCGTGGACCACGAGCACGCACCGCTTGCCGGCGCCGCGCGACTGGCGCAGGAACCGGTCCACCGCCGCCTTCGCCTCGCCGCGGGTGAGGCCGTGGAGGTCCACGTGCCCCTGCACCGCGAACTCGCCGCGGCGGAGCTTGCGGACCAGGTTCCCGTCCACGCCGGGCGCGCGCCCCTCGATGAACTCGTCGCCGTCGGCCAGGTCGAACGGACCGTCGCCGTTGACCAGCGCGCGGAGCGCGTCCACCGCCTCGAGGTCGGGGTCCCAGAACACCCCCGGCGCCGGCGGCGGCCGGGGCGGCCCGATCCTGTCCGACCCGCGCGCGACGGGGCGGACCCCGGCCAGCTCGCGGGCCCAGAGCTCCTCCTCGGTGGGCTCGCGCGGCGGCGGTGGCGGCGGTGCGGGCGTCGGGGGGCTGGGCGGCGCCCGTGGCGGGGCGGCCTCCCTTCGCTCCCGCAGCTTCGAGAAGGCGTCGTTGAACGGCTTCTTCGCCACCGGGCGACTATAGCGGGGGGCGCCGCGGACATCGAGATCCAGCGCCTCTGCCCCTGCGCTCCGCCGCGCCCGCCGTCCGGACCTGCGCCGGCGCGAGGCCGGGCCGCGGCCCCCCCCCGGCCGAGTCGTTCGGCAAGTTCAGTCTTGACTGAACCGACCGACCGGCGTAGATCCCGCGCCGTCGAGGAGAGACCAGGTGGCCGACGCGGACCGGGCGTTGCGCGAGTGGGTCGAGGAGCTGGCGATGCTCTACGAGCGGGAGGGGCTTCCCCGCATGGCGGGCCGCATCTTCGGCTGGCTCCTGGTCTGCGAGCCGCCGGAGCAGACCATGGAGCAGCTCGCCGGGGCGCTGCAGGGCTCCAAGGCCTCGATGAGCACGATGACGCGGCTCCTGGTGACGGCGGGGCTGGTCGAGCGCGTGCGGCCTCCGGGCGCGCGTCGCGACGGCTTCCGCATCCCCCACGACCACTGGACGAACATGTGGCGGAGCCGCACCCAGGCGCTCTCCGCCGCTGCCGCCGTCATCGCCCGCGGCCGCGCCCTGGTGGCGGGCCGCCCGGCGGAGGCGCGCCGGCGCCTCGACGAGATCCACGACCTCTACCGCTGGTTCGAGAAGGAGTACCCGCGCCTCCTCTCGCGCTGGGAGCGCGAGCGCCGCCCGCGGCGCAGGCCGCCGCGGGTCCGCCTCGCCTAGCTCGGCCGCGCCCCGCGCGGGCGCGGAAGGAAGGGAAGGAACGTCCATGGCCATCGTCTCGGTCCGCAACGTCTCGAAGGACTACCTGCTGGGCAAGACCGTGGTCCCCGCGTTGCGGGAGCTCACGCTCGAGGTCCAGGGCGGCGAGTTCCTCTCCATCGCCGGACCGTCGGGGAGCGGCAAGACCACGCTCCTCAACCTCATCGGCTGCGTGGACACGCCCACCGCCGGATCGGTGGAGGTGGACGGGCAGGACACCTCGCGCCTCTCGGAGCGGAAGCTCACGGATCTTCGACTGCACCGCATCGGCTTCATCTTCCAGAGCTTCAACCTGGTGGCGGTCCTCACCGTGGCGCAGAACGTCGAGTTCCCGCTGCTGCTCCAGGGCGGCCTCTCCTCGCGCGAGCGCGGCCGCCGCGTGGGCGCGCTGCTCGAGGCGGTCGGGATCGAGGCCTACGCGAGGCACCGCCCCAGCGAGCTCTCCGGCGGACAGCGGCAGCGGGTGGCGGTGGCGCGGGCGCTGGTGACGCGCCCGGCGCTGATCCTCGCCGACGAGCCCACCGCCAACCTGGACTCGAAGACCGGCGAGAGCGTCATCGACCTCATGAAGGAGATGAACCGGCGCGACGGCACCACCTTCATCTTCTCGACGCACGACCCGCGCGTCATGGCCCACGCCAGCGCCCTGGTGCGCATCGAGGACGGCCGCATCGTCGCCCGCGAGCAGGGCGCCGCCGCCTGAGGGATCCCATGCGCTCCCGTATCCGCGCCGCCAGCGTCCTGCTGCTCATCGCCTTCCGCAACCTCTTCGCCAGCCGGGTGCGGACCGCCATCGTGGGCGGCATCATCGGGCTGGGCGCGGTGCTGGTGGTCTTCGGCACCGCCGTGGTGGACTCGCTCAACGCCGGCATGGCCCGCTCGATCCAGGGGAGCCTCGCCGGCCACCTCCAGCTCTACCGGAAGGACTCGCCCGACCCGCTCCAGGTGTACGGGGGGATGATGGGCTCCTCGCGCCTCGAGCCCATCCGCGACTTCGCGGTGGTGAAGCGCGTCGTGGAAGCGGTGCCGAACGTGAAGGCGGTCGTGCCCATGGGCATCGACCGCGCCTTCGTCTCCTCGGGCAACGTCTTCGACGTGGCGCTGGAGAAGCTCCGCGCCGACGCGCGGGAGCGGCTCGCCGCGCTGGGGCCGGCCGGCGAGGTTCCCGCCGAGCTCGACTTCCGCTGGCGCGCACGCAAGGCGCACGTGCGCCGCATGATCACGCTCCTGCACGAGGAGCTGGGCGAGGCGCGAAAGCTCGTGGACGTGCCTCCGGCGGAGCGGGCCGAGCGCGCCCGGCAGTGGGCCGATCTGGAGCGCGCCGACTCGGAGGAGTTCTGGGGCGCCTTCGACCGCGATCCGCTCACCGGCCTCGAGTTCCTGGAGAACCGCATCGCGCCGCTCCAGGCGGACGGCGGCTTCATGTTCATCCGCTACGTCGGCACCGACCTGGCGGCCTTCCAGGGCGCCTTCGACCGGATGAAGATCGTGGAGGGGCGGCCGGTCCCGCCCGGACAGCGCGGCATCCTCCTCGGCAAGTTCTACGCGGAGGAGTACCTCAAGCTGAAGCACGCCCGGCGGCTCGACAAGATCAGGGAGGCGCGCGAGCACGGGCGGCTCATCGCGAAGGACGAGGAGCTGCAGCGCTGGGTCAAGGAGAACTCCACCCAGACGCGCGACATCCTCCTCCAGCTCGACCCGGCGCAGGCGGAGCTGGCCGCCGACGCCCTGCGCCGCTTCCTCCCCTCGACCGAGCAGGACCTGGGGAAGCTGCTTCCCATCTTCTTCAGGACGGACGACGCGACCTTCGACGCGCGCTACCGCTTCTTCTACGACCGGCTGGCGCCGTTGCTGCAGCTCTACATGTTCCGCGTGGGCGACACCATCACCATCAAGGCCGCCGCGAAGTCCGGCTACATGAACGCCGTCAACGTGAAGGTGTACGGCCTGGTCGCCTTCGAGGGGCTGGAGAAGTCGAACCTGGCGAGCATCTTCTCGATCATGGACCTGCAGTCGTTCCGCGACCTCTACGGCTGGGTGACGCCGGAGAAGGAGGCCGAGATCGCGGCGCTCAAGAAGGAGGCGGGGCTCTCGGACCTCGACCGGGCCAGCGCGGAGGCCGAGCTCTTCGGCAGCGGCGCGCCGGCCGCGCCGGTGGTGACCCACGCCGGCGCCATCCCCGACGCGCCGGTGAGGCACGAGCGGCGCGCGCGCGACGCGGACCTCTTCTCCCGCGTCTACACCCAGGACGAGATCGACCGCGGCGTGGTGCTGAACGCCGCGGTGTTGCTCGGCGACCCGCGCCGCCTCAAGGAGACGCGCGCCGCGCTCCAGGCGGCGGTCGATCGCGCCGGCCTCCCGCTCACCGTCATCGACTGGAAGGAGGCCGCGGGCTCGCTCGGCCAGTACATGACCGGGCTCCAGTTCGCCCTCTACGGCTCGGCCTTCATCCTCTTCGCCATCGCCCTCGTGATCATGAACAACGCCATGGTGATGGCGATGCTGCAGCGGGTGAAGGAGATCGGCACCATGCGGGCGGTGGGCGCCCAGCGCCGCTTCGTGCTCCTCATGTCGCTGGTGGAGTCGATCGCCATCGGGCTCGCCTTCGGCGTGGCCGGGGCGCTGGTCGGCGCCGCGCTGGTGCTCGGGGTGAGGCTGGCGGGCGGGTTCCCCACCACCAACGACCAGCTCCAGTTCCTCTTCTCCGGCCCGACGCTCCTGCCGCGGCTCGGCGGCGGCGGCTTCGCCGTCGCGCTCACCATCGTGGTGGCGGTGAGCATCGCCTCCGGCATCTACCCCGCCATCCTCGCCACGCGCATCACGCCTCTCGAGGCGATGCAGTCGGAGGACTGACCCGTGATCGCCACCGATCTTCTCGTCGCGGGCCGTAACCTGCTGCGGCACTCCCGGCGCAACCTCTTCCTGGGCGCGGCCATCGCCGCCGTGGCGGCGCTCCTGGTGCTCTTCCTCGGGCTCGTCGACGGCACGCGCGCCGCCATGATGGAGTCCGCCACCACGGTGATGTGCGGCCACGTGAACGTGGGCGGCTTCTTCAAGATCACCTCGGGGTCCTCCGCGCCCCTGGTGACCGACTGGCCGCGGGTGATGGAGGACGTCCGGCGGCTCGTCCCGGAGATCGACTACGCCACCATCCGCGGCCGCGGCTACGTGAAGGCCATCTCCGACTCCGACTCGATGGACCTCGTCCTCTCCGGCATCCAGATCGCGAAGGAGCGCCGCTTCCGGCGCGTGGTCCAGGTCATCGACGGCAAGCTCGACGACCTCGGGCAGCCCAACACCATCATGCTCTCCGAGAAGCAGGCGGAGCGGCTCAAGGTGAAGGCGGGCGACGCGCTCACGCTCTCGGCGCCGACCGCGCGCGGCGTCAACAACACCGTCGACGTCCGCGTGGTGGCGGTGATGCGCAGCATCGGGCTCCTCTCCAACATCTTCGCGTTCCTGCCGGAGGAGTCGCTCCGGCGGCTCTACCAGCTGAACGACCGGACCACCGGCGCCATCCACCTCTTCCTCAAGGATCCGGCGCAGGCCCCGCAGGTGATGTCGCGCCTGCTCGAGGACCTGCGCCGGGCCGGGTACCGCGTGATGGATCACGACGCCCAGCCCTACTGGATGAAGCTCTTCGCCAAGGTGAACTCCGAGGACTGGACCGGGCAGAAGCTGGACGTCACCACCTGGCTCGACGAGGTCTCGTTCCTCGACAGCATCCTCAAGGTCGTCTCCGGGCTCGCCACCATCCTCATCTCCGTGCTGCTCTTCATCGTGGTGGTGGGGATCATGAACACCCTCTGGATCGCCATCCGGGAGCGGACCCGCGAGATCGGCACCCTGCGCGCCATCGGCATGCAGCGCACCAAGGTGCTTTGGCTGTTCCTCCTCGAGGCGACGCTCCTCGCCCTGGCGGGGGCCACCGTGGGCGTCCTGGCCGGCTGGGGGGCCGGCGCCCTCCTCAACCTCGCCGACCTGAAGGTCAACGAGGGCCTGCAGATGCTCATCATGCAGGACCACCTCTCGGTGGTGGTCCACCCGCGCGCCCTCGCCGGCTACGTCGCCTTCATCACCCTCCTCACCGCGGTGGGCGCGCTCCTGCCCTCGCTCCGGGCCGCCCGGCTGCGGCCCGTCACGGCCATGCACCACATCGGGTGAACCATGAACCGCACCTGCGCCCTGCTCCTGCTCACCCTGCTCGCCGGCCCCACGGCCCGCGCTGCAACCGCCACCGTGGAGCGGCCTGCCGGCGCCGTCGACCCGAACCCCATCATCCGGGCCATCGACGAGCGGCAGCGCAACCAGGGCGACTGGAAGGCGCTCTGCTACATGGAGGCGAAGGAGAAGGGGAAGACCGACGTCGTGTACGAGCTCCTCGTCTACCGGCGCGACCTCGCCAACCAGCAGCTCTTCCTCTTCACCAAGCCCAAGTCGGAGGCGGGGAAGGGCTACCTGCGGCTCGAGAAGAACATGTGGTTCTACGATCCCGGGGTGGGCCGGTGGGAGCGCCGCACCGAGCGCGAGCGGATCGGCGGCACCGAGACGCGGCGGGGCGACCTCGACGAGTCGAAGCTCGCGGAGGAGTACGACGCGACCTACCTCGGGGAGGAGAAGCTGGGCGCCTACCAGGTCCACCGGATCGAGCTCAAGGTGAAGCCGGACGTGGACGTCGCCTTCCCCGTCGTCCAGCTCTGGGTGGACCAGGCGACCAACAACATCCTGAAGCGCCAGGAGTTCGCGCTCTCGGGGCGGCTGATGCGCACCGCCTACTACCCCCGCTGGAAGAAGGTGTACTCGGAGTCGAAGAAGGGCGACGTCTGGTACCCCGAGGAGATGCGCTTCTTCGACGAGATCGAGAAGGCCAACTCGACCCACATCGTCATCCAGCAGATCGACCTGCGGTCGCTCGAGGCGAACATCTTCACCAAGGCCTGGCTCGAGTCGAAGAGCCGCTAGGCGCGGCGGGAGGGACGATGCGCATGGGCAAGACGCGCGCTGCGGCAGCCGCGCTCGGTCTCCTCCTCGCCGGGGCAGCGGCCGCGCAGCAGCGCCCGGGCGAGGACGAGCTGTTCGGAAACGCGCCCCCGCCGCCCGCGCAGGGGTCCGGGCCGGCGGCTCAGGCGCCGCCGCCGCCCGGGGCACCGGGCCAGGGCGGGGCCGCGGGGCGCGACGAGGCGATCCTGGGCGCACCCGCGCCGCAGGGCGCCCCGGCGGCCGCCCAGGCCGCGCAGGGGCCGCCGCCGGCGCTCACGCCCAACGAGAACCCGCTCTCCATCGGCGGCGTCGCGTACCTGCGCCTGAGCACCACCTGGCAGGAGGGTGTCCCGCCGGCGGACTGGACCGTCCTCTCGCCGAACCTCCTCGACCTCTATGCCGACGCCCGACCCAACGACCGCGTCCGCGCCTTCGTGCTGGGACGGCTCCTCTACGATCCGACGCAGGCCTCCTCCCAGTTCGCCGGCGCCGTGCCGGGGGTGGACGCATCCGGCGGGGGCGTCACGCCGTTCGGCGGGCTCGCCCAGAAGGGCGGGACCCAGGCGCTCCTCGATCAGCTCTGGGTGAAGTTCGACGTCCACCACGACGTCTTCGTCACCGCAGGGAAGCAGCACGTGAAGTGGGGCGTGGGCCGCTTCTGGAACCCGACCGACTACCTCCACCCGGTGAAGCGCGATCCGCTCGCCGTCTACGACACCCGGACCGGCACGGCGCTGGTGAAGGCGCAGGTCCCGTGGGAGTCCCGCGGCGGCAACCTCTACGCCGTGGCGCTCTTCGAGGACGCCGCCGGGAAGAGCGCGATCACCACGCTGGGCCACGTCGGCGCCGGCGGCCGCGTGGAGATGGCGCTCGGCACGGGCGAGGTGGGCGTCGACGCCCTGGTGCAGAACGGGAACAAGCCGCGCTTCGGCGCGGACGTCTCCGTCGGCGTCTGGGACGTCGACCTCTACGTGGAGGCGGCCCTCAGGCCCGGTGTCGACTTCGCGCCGTTCGTGCCCGACCCGAGCCCGCCGTCGACCGCCTCGTACGATCAGTGGAAGCCAGGGTCCACCAGCGGCTTCACGCCGCAGATCACGGTCGGCGGGACGTGGTCCCACAAGTACAGCGACGAGGACTCGCTCACGGTCGGCGCCGAGTACTTCTACAACGAAGCAGGCTACTCGGACCCGCACGTCTACTCCGCGCTCCTCGTGGCGCAGGTCCTGCCCACGCACTATCCCGGGCTGCCGCCCGGCTCGTACTTCACGCCGTTCTACCTGGGCAAGCACTACGCGGCCGCGTTCTTGAACCTGCCCAAACCGGGGAGCTGGAACGACTGGGACTTCACCGTCTCGGTCATCGGCAACCTGTCGGATCGGACCTTCATCGCGCGCCTGGACACGGGGGTCATCGTGAACACGTACCTCCGTGTCGAGACGTTCGTCGCCGCCCACGCCGGTCCCGCCGGAGGCGAGTTCCGCCTCGCCTTCCCGGCCACGACGGTTCCGTACCAGCAGGCGACCGGGCTGCCGCCGCCCTACGACCATGTCCCGGTGAACCTGGCGATCCCGGCGCTCGCCGCGCCCATCCTCGACGCGGGCGTGGCGCTCCGCGTGACGCTGTAGCGCCGCGGCTCGCTCCCGCGGGGACGGCGAGGCGCTCTCCCCGCTCGAGCGCTGTGCACCCTCGGAAGCCTCGGCGCGCGGAGACCCATCGTGGGCTCGGCCGCGAGGACCGGTCGGGCCTACGCTCGGGGCCGGACGCGAATCGCCGGCCGCCGGCGCGGCTCGAACCCAACACGGCGCGGCCGGCGGAGGTGAACGACATGGCAGAGATCGGGATGACCCGGACCTTGCGCGCGCCGTACGACGACGTGCTGGCGCGCGTCCCGGACCTCCTCAAGGCGGAGGGGTTCGGGGTGCTGACGCGCATCGACGTGAAGCAGACGCTGAAGGAGAAGCTCGGGGTGGACTTCAGGCGCTACCAGATCCTGGGCGCCTGCAACCCCAAGCTGGCGCACCAGGCGCTCACCGCCGTGGCGAACATCGGGGTGATGCTGCCCTGCAACGTGGTGGTCCAGGAGGCCGACGGCGGCGGCACCCAGGTGACCGCCGTGGACCCGATGCAGACGATCGCCGCCGCCGAGCCGAAGCTGCGGCCCATCGCGGAGGAGGTCCGGGCGCGGCTCGAGCGGGTGCTGGAGAAGCTCGGGTAGGGCAGCCCCCTCACCCCGGCCCGCTCCCCCTGCGGGCTGAGGATTCGTCACAAGTCGGACCAGACCAGGGGCGAGCGAGCGCATGAGCGTCCGCCGTTCCCGCGCGGCACGACCGTCTCCGTCCGTCACCCGTACCGAGCGGCAGGAGAGGAGGACCGGCGGCGCGGCGTCTCCGCGCGAGGGAACCGTCTCCCCGTGATCGGCTCGCACGGACGCCGCGGCCGACGCCGCGCGCGCAGTCGCGCGCCGACGAGGCGTGGTGGTCTGCGACCGCGGGGGGTAGGGCGGTCCGCGTCGTCACTCTGGGTGAGTACCACTTGGAGTATGAGCTGGTTTCCCTTGACGCGATCTCCACGTGAACGCGCTCCAGCCCACAGGTCGCTCCGGGAACGCCTCTCTCGCTGCACAGGATCGCGCTGGAGCGCGCCGCTCGGCACCGTGGCTCGGACCGGCCCCCTCGCGATCCGAGGGCCTGATCGAGGCAGGCAGGGGCCTTCCCGGAGCGTCGAAGAGCCCGTGTTAGAGAGAGCACTGCACTGGGAGGTGTACACATGCACGGTCTCGCTCCCTCTTCACTCGACTCCGATTCCCTCGCCCGTCGCCTGCGCGACCTTGCCGGCGAGGAGCGATCCGTCCAGGTCGATTTCCTCCTCCACCTCGACGAGTTCGATCGCCGCCAGGAGTACCTGCCGCTCGGGTTCGGTTCCCTCTGGGACTTCTGCCTCCACGAGCTCCACCTGCGAGAGGGGCCTGCCGGACGGCGGATCGCCGCGATGAAGGCCCTGCGGCGCTTCCCCAGGCTGGAGAGCCCGCTCCGCGACGGCAGGCTGTGCCTGCTATGGAACGACCGGTCAACTACCCGAAACGTCCGTTCGTTTCGGCCGGACCAGGCGACGCTCGAGATGGCTCAGCTCGACGGTTGATCACCCTGCTATCCGCGGGTCGGTGCGAGACCGCCGCATAATCGTATCCGTCGGGAGCTGCCTCTCACTATCGACGCGGGTCGGGAACGTTGCCCCGCCGCAAGGCACAGTCGAGGGCTCTCCTATCCGTGGCCGCCCTCGAACGTCGCCTGCTCCGGCCGAGTGTGTTCTGTCTAGGCCGCAGCGCGCACCGTGATGCCGCCGCGCTCCACCTCCTTCCCGATGGCCCAGATGAAGCCGAGGAGCTCGCGCGCGACCGCAGTCACCGCAATGTTCCGGTGCTTGCCGGCAAGCACCAGCTTTGCGTACCGGGAGTGGAGCCGGTGCTGCGCCTTCCATGAGATTTCTCTGATCCCTGCCGCGAGACACTGTTGCCGCCTGCGGAGTTCGGGACCGATCGCCGGCCGGTACCGGTACGCCCATGCCGCCTCGACGATCACCCGCCGCAAGTGGCCGTTGCCGGTCTTGGTGATCGCGCCACGGGACGTCTTCCCGCCACTCGAGTACTCCGACGGCACCGCGCCGGCGTAGCTCATCAACTCCGGGGCCGACCGGAACCGCGACAGGTCCCCGACCTCAACTGCGATGATCGCGGCAGTGACGCGCGCCACTCCGCGGAGGCACTGCAGCGCGTTGATGAGGTCGCGCAACTTCTCCGGTGCGGCCTCGATGGCCAGGTCGATCGCAGCCTCGATCCGCGCAACCCGCTCAGCGGCGTGATCGACTTCGGATAGGTACTCTTCGAACGCGAGCTGAAGCGCATGCTGCTCGAATCGGATCTCGCTCAGCCACGTGCGGTGAAAGCGCTTCCAGGCAGTCATCCCGGTGGGCTTGCGGAACCCATGGCGAAGCAACAGCGTCCGCAGACGATGTCGCGCGCGGCACTGGTCCTCCTTCGCCGCGAGGCGAGCGCGAACTAGGTCGCGCAGTGCTTCGTGCGCCGAATCCGGAACCCACACGGCCGTGAGGTCTCCGTTGCGGTAGCAGCGCGCGAGCTTCTCCGCGTCACGCCGATCCGTCTTGACGCGATCGCCGGGCTTGTTCGGGATGAGTGTTGGCGCCACGACCTCGCACGCAACGCCGAGTTCGGTCAGCTGCCAGTACAGTACGTATCCGCACGGACCGGCCTCGTAGCAGACCCTCAACGTCTTCGCCGGCCCCAACTTCTTGATGAGCTTCCTAATCGACTCGGCGCGGTTGGGGATGATGCCGATCGAGCGCACGTCGTCTTGGTCGGCGACTGCGACCGCGATCGTGTCAGCGTGAACATCCATCCCAACGAAACGCGTTACACTTCGCATGACCGGCTCCTTTCGCATGTGGCTCTGCGCCATGGATCACCCGATTCGCAGCGTAACCCACGGTCTGCGAACCGGAGCCGGTCGTTCCATCCTGACTGTCCACGGCTCCACTCCTTGCCCAGGTCCTCACCGACGAGAACCTCGACGACCTCGTCGCCCGGGCGGCGTTCATGACCAAGGCGGAGACGGAGCACCTCGTCGCCACGGTCCACCCTCGGACGGCGCCCCGGGACGGGCTCCGGAGGCTGCCGGAGCCCAGGGCGGCGAGCCTGGCCTTGCTGCCGGCCAGCGCGGACCCTGCGCCCTCGGGCGTTGCGTCCGGAACCACCCTCGAGACTCGTGAGAGCGCGTCCGCAACCGCCGCCCTGGTACCACCGGCTGCGCTGCCCCCCTCCTCGGCGGCTCCGGCGCGTGCACCCGCAGCCGAGCTGCGCCCCATCTCCCGCGACGAGTGGTCGCTCCGGGTGACCATCGGCGGCGCCTTCAAGGCCGACCTGGAGACCCTCGTGTCTCTCCTTTCCCACAAGCTCCGTCGGAACGACCTCGCCGCAGTGCTAAAGGAGGCGGTCCGCTGCGCCATCGAGACGCATGGCAAGCGCCGCGGCGCCGTCCCTCCTTCGCGCAAGAGGAAGAGCCGCGCGCCGCTGTCGGCGGAAGAAATCCCCGACCGCTCGCAGTCCATCCCCGCCGAGGTGAAGCGCGCCGTGTACGAGCGGGACGGCGGATGCTGCGACTTTGTCGGCAAGAACGGGCGCCGCTGCGGGAGCCGGTGGCAGCTCGAGTACAACCACGTCCCGGCCCTCGC
>DATIWK010000010.1:0-4298 GCA_035519395.1 Anaeromyxobacteraceae bacterium
CAGGCGGATGAGCCTGGCCCGGAGCGACCAGGGGTCCGGGGGGCTGTTGCCCCCCGGCAAGATCGAGCGGTCACAGCCCGAGGAGGCGCATCAGCCGTGCCTGCATCGCCGCCTTGCGCTGCGCGTCTCCGCAGGTCTCGATGGCGCGCGCCCATGCCTCCCTCGCGCTCTTCTGGAAGCCGAGCTGCTCGTAGGTCTGCGCCAGGAGCTGGTGCGCCGCGTCCACGTCGGGGCGCAGCTCGGCGGCCCGCGAGAACGCCGCCGCGGCCTCGAAGAGCAGCCCCTGTCGCGAGAGGGCGAGCCCCAGGTAGTAGTGGCCCTCGGCGGACAGGTCGTCCTGGGCCACGGCCGCGCGGAGCCGCTCCGTCGCCTCGTCGAGCCGCGAGGCGGCGAGGAGCTGGGCCCCCTCCTTCCACGCGCGCCGTGCCTCGTCGCGGGCGGCCTGCGCGAAGGGATCGTGGTCGGCTGCGCCGAGGAGCAGCCCGCGGGCGGTCCGCACCAGCTCGTCGCCGCGGAACGGCCGCTCCAGGAAGGCGTCCGCCCCGAACGCCGCCTTGGCGTCGGCGGCGACGGTGCCGCGGTGGAGCGCGGAGGTGAGGATGACGGGGGTGCGCCGCAGCACCGGATCGCCCTTCACGGCGCGGCACACCTCGAACCCCGCCACCATCGGCAGCATCGCCTCGAGCACCACCAGGTCGGGCCGCGCCTCGCGGACGATGTCGAGCGCCGCCCGGCCGTTCGCGGCCTGGAGCACCGTGCACCCGAGCGCCGCGAGCAGCGCCGCGACCTCCTCGCGCCCGTCCGCGCTCGCATCCCCGACCACCGCCAGGCGGCCCGCCGCCGCGCCGCGCAGCTCCCTCGTCACCTCGTGATCGCCGGTCGAGGGAGGCGGCGCCGCCGGCTCGTGCTCCGGCGGCCGCGTGGCGCGCGCCGGGCTCGGCGTCGTGAACGGTGTCTTCTCGACCACGTCGGTGAGCCCGATGATCTCCATCGTCGAGGTCACCTCGGGGAGGTCGATGCCCTCGTCGGGCGGCCGGGTCGGGTGGACCACCCCCACCCACGCCGCCGAGGGATCGGGGAGGGCCGGCGCGCCGGCGCCCCGCCACGACGGCGCCCGCCGGGCCTTCTCACGGGAGAGGCCGTCGAGCGCCCGGTCGATGGCGGCGGGGATGGCCGCGTAGCGGAGCACCTTGCGTCCGGTGACGAAGCGCACCTCGTCTGCGAGCGCGTGATCCTCGGGGTCGGCCATGGCGAGGACGATCTCGGCCTTGCCGACCGACACCGGCAGCACGCGCCGCTGGCGGCAGAAGGCGGGCGCGACCACCTCGAGGTTCGAGGCGGGCACGACGCTCTTGGAGAGGTCGACGCCCGGACAGCCGTGCAGGTCGCAGAGCGCACGCAGGAGGTCGTTCTCCGCCGCCAGCCCCAGCCGCAGCGCCGCCGACGCGACGTCGCCGTCCTGTGCGGCCGCGAGCGCGCGGGCCGCCGCGTCGGGTGCGAGGAGCCCCGTCTTCACCAGGTGTGCCGCCAGGTCGGCCATCCGGGGGATGTTAGATCGAGGTCCTTTCGCGAGAAAACGACCCCTCCCGGGAGGCCCTCTGTCCGGGGACCGCGGGATGTGCATCCCGGCGGGCGCCGCGGGACAATGCGGGGGCCACCACACGGCATGATGCGAGCCTTCGATCGACCGACCAAGCCTCTCGTAGGGCGTCCCGCGCTCGACGCGCTGGGCGCCATCGTGGCAGGCACGGGGTTCGCGACAGGCGACGCGTTCTTCACCGCGCTGGTGAGGAGCCTCGTGGGCGCGCTGGGCGTGAAGCACGCGTTCATCGGCGTGGTGGAAGATCCGCCCGCGTTCACGCGCGCCCGCACCCTGGCGGTGATCTGGGACGGCGAGCTCGCGCCCGACTTCGTCTACGAGCTGGAGGGGTCGCCCTGCGAGGAGGTCCTCGCGGCCGGCGAGACCGCTTACCATCCGCAGGGCGTCGCGAAGCGATTCCCCCGCGACCTGGCCCTGGCCCGCCGCGGGATCGAGTCGTACCTCGGGACACCGCTCTGGGGTCACGGCGGCGAGAAGATCGGCCTGCTGGTGGTGATGGACGACGGCCCCCTCGACGCGTCGCTCGAGCCCGCCGCGATCCTCGAGATCTTCGCCCAGCGCGCCGCGGCCGAGCTGGAGCGGATGCGCGCCGACGAGGCGCTCAGGGCGGAGCGCGACTTCTCGAAGGCGGTGCTGGAGACGAGCGCGGCGGCCCTCATGGTCGTCTCCCCCGACCGCCGCATCGTCTACGCGAACGAGGCGATGGCGCTGGTCCTCGACGTGCCCCGCGAGCGGCTCCTGGGCGGGGATTCGCACGCCTCGGTCTGGAGCGTCACGGCGCCGGACGGAGGGCCGTTCCCGGAGCACCACTCCCTCGACCACGTGCTCCGGACCGGCGCCTCGATCACGGGCGCCCCCGGCCTCATCCGCCGCCCGGACCGGGAACCCCGGATCGTCACCTTCAACGCCGTGCCGCTGCGCGACGCGGCCGGCCGGATCGCCGGCGCGGTCCTGGCGGTGGAGGACGTGACCGAGCAGCGCGCCATCCAGGAGCAGCTCGCGCACGCGCACCGCACCGAGGCGATCGGGCGGCTCGCCGGCGGTGTGGCCCACGACTTCAACAACCTCCTCACCGTCATCCTCTCCCACGCGCAGCTCGCCGAGGCCGAGGCGCCGGCCGGGGGGCCGGTGCGCGAGCTGGTGGCCCCCATCCGCGAGGCCGCCCAGCGGGCGTCGTCCCTCACCCGCCAGCTCCTCGCCTTCGCGCGCAAGCAGGCGGTCGAGCCGCGGGTGCTCGACCTCAACGCGGTGGTGCAGGAGCTGGGGCGGCTCCTGCAGCGGCTGCTCGGGGAGACCGTGGCGCTCGGCGTCCGGCTGGCGCGGGACCCGTGGACGGTGCGCGCCGATCCCGGGCACGTCGAGCAGGTGCTGGTGAACCTCGCGGTGAACGCCCGCGACGCCATGCCCGCGGGAGGACGGCTCGCCATCGAGACCAGCAACGAGGCGCTCGGGTCGGAGGAGGCGCGGACGCGCGGCCTCCCCGCCGGCGACTACGTGCGGATCTCGGTGAGCGACACCGGCGAGGGGATGGACGAGGAGACCCGGCGCCGCGCCTTCGAGCCGTTCTTCTCGACGAAGGGCGAGCGCGGCACCGGCCTCGGCCTCGCCACCTGCCTCGGCATCGTCCAGCAGGCCGGCGGCCAGATGTGGGTGGAGAGCGCGCCCGGGGCCGGGTCCACCTTCCACGTGCTGCTGCCGCGCCACGCCGAGGCGGCGCGCGCCACGGCCAGGCCGGCGCTGACGCCCCGGCCGCGCTCCGCCGGACCCGCCACCGTCCTGGTCGTCGAGGACGACGAGGCGGTGCGCGCCACGGCGGTCCGCGCCCTGCGGCGCGCCGGCTACGGCATCCTGCAGGCGGCGACCGGGCCCGAGGCGCTCCGCGTGGCCGCCGATCACCCCGGCGACATCGACCTGCTCCTCAGCGACATGGTGCTTCCCGGGATGAACGGGCGCGAGCTCGCCGAACGGCTCGTGCTGGCGCGCCGCGACGTCCGCGTGCTGTTCGTCTCCGGCTACGCCGGGGAAGGGCCGCAGCGGAACGAGGTGGTCGAGCCGGTCCGGACGAAGCCCTACACCCCCGACGAGCTGGTGGCCTGGGTGGAGGAGGCGCTGGCGGCGCGGCGCGCGGAGTCGAAGGCGCGGTCGGCGGGGTGAGGGCGTTGCCAAGGGCGGCTTCTGCTCACGAAGGCTGGGTCGGCCCCGCGGCCCCCGCGCGTCCGGGCCGTCGCCGCGTCGTCCGGCTCACGATCGCGGGGAGGTTCACCCGGGAGCGGCCGGGCTCCCGGGCGGTGCCGGGGCGGTGCCCGTCGCGTCCGCTCCGCCCTCTCGAGGACCCCGCCTCTTCCGGCGCGTGAACCTGTCCATCCAGGCGTCCCCGAAGGCCTGCCGCGCCGCCTCGTCGTTATGGGACCTACAGGCGCAGCGAAGCTCTTCGACTGTGGCGACGCCGCCCCGGGCGTGCGGCGTCCTGTGGTCGATCTCGACCTGGTACGTCGAGCCACAGATCTCGCCGGACGCGAGCTTGAATTGGCAACGCCCGCCGTCGCGTTCCCAGACAGCGCGCCGGACCTCGGCGGGCACGTACCGCGACCCGCGCTCCGGCGGCAGGCTCGGGATCTTCGCCTTCCGCGGCTTCGCAACGAGCCCCCTCCGCTTCGCCGAGCGGTCGAGGATGAGGTCCAGGCCCTTCTCCAGGATC
>DATIWK010000011.1:0-13803 GCA_035519395.1 Anaeromyxobacteraceae bacterium
GCGGAGGTGGCCGCGCACCTCAGCGCGACCGCCTACCTGGGGACGCCCAGCTTCCTCCTCACCTTGCTGCAGAAGGCGAGGGAGGCCGGCACGCCCCTCCGGCTGGAGGTGGCGTTCGTGGTGGCGGAGATGCTCCCCGAGTCGCTGCGCGCCGAGCTGGAGGGGTTCGGCGTAAGGGTGCTGCAGGGCTACGGCACCGCCGACCTGGGCTGCCTGGCGTACGAGTGCGCCGAGAAGGGCGGCTGGCACGTTCACCCCGAGGCGATCGTCGAGGTGCTCGATCTCGAGACCGGCGCCCCCGCGGCGCCCGGGCAGCCGGGCGAGCTCGTCGCGACCATCTTCGACGAGGCCTACCCGCTGGTGCGGTTCGCGACCGGCGACATCGCCGCCCTCGCGCCGGACGTGCCCTGCCGGTGCGGCCGCACCGCGCCGAAGATCGCCGGCCTGCTGGGCCGGGTGGGCGACGCGGTGAAGGTGAAGGGGATGTTCGTCCGCGGCGCGCAGGTGGAGGGGGTCGCGAAGCGGTTCCCCGAGGTCGCGCGGGTGCAGGCGGTGGTGACCCGGACCGCCCACCAGGACCACCTGGAGGTGCTGGCGGAGGTGGCCGCGCCGGGGGCGGCGGGCGACCTGGCCGCCCGGCTGGCCGAGGCGCTGCGCGAGGAGATCAAGGTCCGGCCGGAGGTGAAGCTGGTCGCGCCGGGCGGGATCCCGGCGGGCGCGAAGCGCATCGACGACCGGCGGGTGTGGAAGTAGGTATTCCGCGGCCGCCCACCGCCGCGCCGAGGTGCCCGTGCCCGCGTCCGCCCGCCCCCGCCGCAGCGTGCTCTACGTGCCCGGCTCGAACGCCCGCGCGCTCGAGAAGGCGCGAACGCTCCCCGCCGACGGCCTCATCCTGGACCTCGAGGACGCGGTCGCGCCCTCCGCCAAGGAGGAGGCGCGCGCGCAGGTCGTCGCCGCCCTCGCAGCGGGCGGCTACGGACCGCGCGAGCGCGTGGTCCGCGTGAACGGCCTCGACACGCCCTGGGGTCGGGACGACCTCGCCGCCGCGGCGCGCTCGGGCGCGGACGCGGTCTGCCTGCCGAAGGCGGAGTCGGCGGCGGCGGTCCTGGAGGCGGAGCGGGTCCTCGCCGGCGCCGGCGCGCCGCCCGGGCTGGCGCTCTGGGGCATGATCGAGACCCCGCGCGGCGTCCTCGCCGCGCCCGGGATCGCCGCCGCGACCCCCCGCCTCGCCTGCCTGGTGGCGGGCACGAGCGACCTCGTGAAGGACCTCCGGGCGCGCCACACGCCGGCGCGCGCGGAGGTGCTCCCGGCGCTGGGCTGGCTGCTCCTGGCGGCGCGCGCGCACGGCCTCGCGGCGCTCGACGGCGTCCACCTCGACCTCGCCGACGACGCGGGCTTCGAGGCGGCCTGCCGGCAGGGGCGCGACCTCGGGTTCGACGGCAAGACGCTGGTCCACCCGAGGACCATCGACGCGGCGAACCGCGCCTTCGCGCCCAGCGGGGAGGAGGTCGCGCGGGCGAGCCGCATCGTGGCGGCGCACGCCGAGGCGGCCGCGGCAGGGAGGGGCGTGGTGGTCGTGGACGGCGCGCTCGTCGAGGGGCTGCACGTCGAGGAGGCGCGGCGGGTGCTGGCGCTCGCGGAGGCGATCGCGGCGCGGGGCCGGGGCGGGCAGGGTTGACGCACATCAAGTGACGGGAGGTGAATGGCGGGCCCGCGGTTGACAGGGGCCCCCGGGGGTCGGCTATCGTCCGCGCATTCTGATAACGATTCGCAAAATCATTTCTGGCCTCCCCCGCCTTCCCCGGGTCCTCCCTGCGCACCGTCCCGCTGCTGGCGGCGGCCCTCGCCGCCGCCCCGGCCCAGGCCGGCGCCGACGACGGCCGCGAGCTGGTCGCGGAGGCGCTCTTCCTCCACGACGCGCTGCCGCCCACCGGCCGCGATCTGAACGTCTCCCTCGGCGTCGGCCCGGCCGACCCGGCGGTGGCGCCCGGGGCGCTCCTGGTGCTGCCGCGCGTCCAGGTGGCCCTGGCGCTCTCGGATCGGCTGGGCCTCCCCGCCGACGTCGGGCTGGCCGCGCCGGACGGGCGGTTCGCGCTCGACGCGCCGCCGGGCCTCTGACGCTCCGCGGGGCCGCGGCGATCGCGTCGACGCTCGGGGCGCCCGGGCCGCACCTCCACGCCGGCTTCTCGGCGGCCGCGGCGCTCGGCTCCCGGCGTCCGGTGGGGCATGTGGACACAGGTGCGACCTCCCCCTTAAACTGACCAGCTCACCCATGCGTGGTCTCAGAGGCGCGACGCAGATCGCGGCGAACACCGTCGAGGCGATGGAGGAGGCGGTCGTGGAGCTCTGCCGCGAGATCGAGCGGCGGAACGAGATCGGCCCGGACGACATCGTCTGGGCGATCTTCACCGTGACGCACGACCTCGACGCCGACTTCCCGGCCCGCGCCGCGCGGGTCGCCGGCTGGAACGCCGTGCCCATGATCTGCTCGCGCGAGATCCCGGTCCCGGGCTCCATGCCGCGCGTCGTCCGGGTCCTCCTCCACGTGGACTCGGCGGGCCCGCGGAGCCACGTCTACCTGCGTGGCGCGCAGGCGCTCCGGCCCGACCTCCACGTCCAGCCGGACGCGCAGAAGAAGTAGGCGCGATGGGACCCTCCGTGAGCGCGCTCCCGTCCACCGTCGGCGTCGTCGGACTCGGCCTCATGGGCGCGTCGCTCGCCCGCGCCATCCGCGCCGCCGATCGATCGGTGCGGATCGTCGCGGTGGAGCCGCGCGAGGACGTCCGCGCGCTGGCGCTCCGCGACGGCGTCGCCGACGAGGCCCTGGCCGCGCCGGGGGCGGCCCTGGGCGGCTGCGCCCTCGCCGTCCTCTGCACCCCGGTGGCGGCCATCGAGGCGCTCCTCGGCCCGGTGTCGCGCGCGCTCCCGGACGGTGCGGTCCTCTCCGACGTGGGCGGGGCCAAGGAGCGGGTGGTGCAGGCCGCGCGCGAGGCCGTCCGCCCCGGCGTCGCCTTCGCCGGCGCCCACCCGATGTTCGGCGGGCAGGGCGGGTACGCCGCGGCCACCGCGGAGCGGTGGACGGGCGGCGCGGTCGCGGTCTGCACCGACGGCGAGGCCTGGGCGGTGGACCGGGTCGCGGCGCTGCACGAGGCGCTCGGCGCGCGCGTGATCCGCTGCGCCGCCTCGGAGCACGACGCCGCGGTGGCGATGGTCTCGCACCTGCCCTACCTCGTCGCGAGCGCGCTCGCCGCCGCCGCGCGCGAGGCGGGGCCGCTCGCCGCGAGGCTGGCGGGGCCGGGCCTCCGCGACACCACGCGCCTGGCCGCGTTCCCCTTCGACATCCAGGGCGAGGTGGCGCGCCGCAACGCCCACCTCCCCGAGGCCGCCGCGCGCCTGCAGGAGCACCTCTCGCGCATCCTCGCCGCCATCGCCGCGTCGCCCGACGCCGCCCGCGAGGCGCTGGAGGAGGCGCGGGCCGCACGGGAGGCGCTCTTCTGAAGGGTCCCCTCACCTGCCGCCGCCGGGGGCCGCTCCGCGGGACCATCGAGGTCCCGGGGGACAAGTCCGTCTCGCACCGGGCCCTCCTCTTCGGCGCGCTCTCGACCGGCGAGACCCGCGTGACCGGGCTCCTCGACGCCGAGGACGTCCACGCGACGCGCCGGGCGGTGGAGCGGCTGGGCGCCGCGGTCCGGGCCGAGGGGCGGGAGGTGATCGTCACGCCGCCCGAGCACCTGCGCGAGCCGGACGACGTCATCGACTGCGGCAACTCCGGGACCTCGCTCCGCCTCCTCACCGGCGTGCTCTCCGGGGTCCCGGGGCTCTCGGTCCTCACCGGCGACGCGTCGCTGCGGCGCCGTCCGGTCCGGCGCGTGGTCGAGCCGCTGCGCCGGATGGGCGCGAACCTCTCGGCCCGCGACGGCGACCGCCTCCCGCCCGTGGTCGTGCGCGGCGGGCGGCTGCGCGGCGCACGCCACGCGCTCGAGGTGGCGAGCGCCCAGGTGAAGAGCGCCTGCCTCCTCGCGGGCCTGTTCGCGGAGGGCGAGACGACGGTGGTGGAGCCCGGGCGCTCCCGCGATCACACCGAGCGGATGCTCCGCGGGATGGGCGTCCCGGTGCGGGTGGACGGCCTCGCCGTCACGGTGGGACCGTCCCGCCCGGGAGGCGGGCGCGTGGACGTGCCGGGCGACATCTCCTCCGCCGCCTTCTTCCTGTGCGGCGCGGCGGCGCTCCCCGGCTCCGAGGTGACCGTGCGGAACCTGGGGGTGAACCCGACCAGGACCGGCCTCCTCGACGTGCTCCGCCGCATGGGCGCCGCCGTGTCGCTCGCCGGAGAGCGGGAGCTCGCGGGCGAGCCGCGCGCCGACGTGACCGTGCGGGCCGCGGCGCTGGAGGGGACGGAGATCCGCGGCGAGCTCATCCCGCGGCTCATCGACGAGCTGCCGGTCGTGATGGTGATGGCCACGCAGGCGCGCGGCCGGACCGTGATCCGCGACGCGAAGGAGCTGCGGGTGAAGGAGTCCGATCGGCTCGCGGCCATGGGCGAGACGCTCGCCGCGGCCGGCGCGCGGATCGAGCTGTTCGAGGACGGCTGCGCCATCGAGGGACCGACGCCGCTGCGCGGGGTCCCGGTGCGGACCCGGCTCGACCACCGCGTCGCCATGTCGATGGCGGTGGCGCAGCTCTTCGCCCGGGGCGAGGAGGTCGTGCTCGACGACGTGGCCTGCGTGGACACCAGCTTCCCGTCGTTCTTCGCGCTGCTCGACGCCCTGGCGGCGCGCGAGGAGGCCCGGTGAGCGTCAACGGCCGCACCGCCGTCTACGGCGTCGTGGGCTGGCCGGTGGCCCACAGCCTCTCCCCGGCGATGCACGGCGCCGCCTACGCGCAGGCGGGCCTCGACGCGGTCTACACGGCGTTCCCGGTCGCGCCCGAGCGGCTCGACGAGGCGCTCCGCGGCGCCCACGCCCTCGGGATCCAGGGGCTGAACGTCACCGTCCCCCACAAGCAGCGCGTCGCGACGCTGTGCGTGTCGCTCGACCGCGTGGCCGAGGAGGTCGGCGCCGTCAACACCCTGCGCCGCACCGCCGAGGGCTGGGAGGGCTTCAACACGGACGCGCCCGCCTGTGCGTCGCTGCTGGAGGCGGCGGGCGTCTCCGCCGGGACGGCGGCGCTCCTGGTGGGCGCGGGCGGCGCCGCGCGGGCCGCGGCCTGGGCGCTCCTCCGCGTCGGGGCGCACCTCCGCGTGGCGGCCCGGCGCCCCGAGGCGGCCGCCGAGCTGTGCGCGCAGCTCCGGAGCGCCGTCGGCCGCGGCCGGGCGGAGCCCGCCGCCTGGTCGGAGCTGGGACGCGAGGCGGAGCGCGCCGGCGTGGTGGTGAACTCCACCTCGGTCGGCCTGGCCGGCCACGACGAGCGGCTGCCCGCCCTGCGGTTCCGGGGCGGCCAGGTGGCGCTCGACTTCGTCTACGGCGACACCGACTTCGTCCGCGCCGCGCGCGCGGCCGGGGCGCGGGTCGTCACCGGCGAGCAGGTCCTGGTGCGCCAGGGCGCGCTCGCGTTCACCCTGTGGACGGGGCGCGCCGCGCCGGAGGCCGCCATGGCCGCCGCGGTGCAGGCGCCGCGCCCCGGGAGCACGCGATGACCCTCCGCTACCTCACCGCCGGCGAGTCGCACGGCCCCGGCCTGGTCGCCATCGCCGAGGGCTTCCCGGCCGGGCTGCTCGTCGACTTCGAGGCGGTGAACCGGGATCTCCGCCGGCGCCAGGGCGGCTACGGCCGCGGCGGCCGGCAGAAGATCGAGCAGGACGAGGCGCAGTTCCTGGCGGGCATCCGCGGCGGCGTCACGCTGGGCTCGCCCATCGCCTTCGTGGTCTGGAACAAGGACCACGAGAACTGGAAGGAGCTGGTCTCGCCCTACGCCCGGGGCGGGAAGAAGTTCACGCAGGTGCGGCCCGGCCACGCGGACCTCGCCGGCGCCCTCAAGTACGGCTTCGACGACGCGCGCGACGTGCTGGAGCGCGCCAGCGCCCGCTCCACCGCCGCCACCGTGGCGCTGGGCTCGCTCGCGCGGCAGCTCCTGGCCCGCTTCGGCGTCCAGGTCTGCTCCCGGGTGGTCTCCATCGGCGAGAGCGTGCGCCGGACCGAGGCGCCGCCCACGCCGGCGCAGCTCGCCGCCATCGAGGCCTCCGACCTCCGCACCGACGACGAGGCGGCGGCGGCCGAGTGGCGCGCCATCATCGACCGCGAGAAGGCGCGCGGCGGCTCGATCGGCGGCTCGTTCGAGGTGTGGGCCACCGGCCTCCCCATCGGGCTCGGCTCCTACGTCCATCCCGACCGCCGGCTCGACGCCCGGCTCGCCGGCGCGCTCTGCGGGATCCAGGCGATCCGCGCCGCGGAGATCGGCGAGGGGATGCGCACGGACCTCCCGGGCGACCGGTTCCAGGACGCCGTCCACCACTCGAAGGAGCGGGGGTTCTTCCGCGAGACCAACCGCGCCGGCGGGCTGGAGGGCGGCGTGACCAACGGCTCGCCGCTCCGCGTCCGCGCCTTCATGAAGCCCATCCCCACCATGCTCACGCCGCTCCCCACCGTCGATCTGGTGACGCGCGAGGCGACCCAGGCGCGCTACGAGCGGAGCGACGTCTGCGCCGTCCCCGCCGCCGCGGTGGTGGGCGAGGCGGCGGTGGCCTGGGAGCTCGCCGGCGCGTTCCTGGAGAAGTTCGGCGGCGACGCGATCGCGGACGTCGAGAAGGCGCTGGAGGCGTATGCCGCTCGCATCCGGTGAGCTGGTGGCGCTGGCGGGGATGATGGGCTCGGGGAAGTCCACGGTGGCGCGGCTGCTCGGGCGCCTCCTCGGCCGCGCGGTGGTCTCGACCGACGCGCGGATCGAGGCGCGCGCCGGCAAGCCCATCGCGGCGATCTTCTTCGAGGACGGCGAGGCGCGGTTCCGCGCGCTGGAGCGGGCCGAGGTGGCCGCGCTCCGCGGGCCCCTGGTCGTCGACCTCGGCGGCGGCGCCTTCTGCGATCCGGCGAGCGCGGGGCACCTGCTCCGCGCCGGGAAGGTCGTGTTCCTCGACGTCTCGGCCGCGGAGGCCGCCCGGCGCATCGGCGCGCAGACGCACCGGCCGCTCGCGAAGGACTGGGAGCCGCTGCTCGCCGCGCGCCTCCCGCGCTACCGCCGCGCGAGCATGGCCGTCGAGGTCGACGGGCTCGCGCCGGCGGCGGTGGCACGGCGCATCGCGGATCGCCTGCGGGCGCCCGCGACCGCCGATCGCGGCCCGTGGTGGGAGGTGCGGCCATGACCGAGGCGGCGGAGGGTGCGGCGGCCGCGGCCGGCTTCCGGGGGGAGGTGCTGGAGGCGCGCCAGGGCGATCACCGGTACCAGGTCCGCGTGGGGGAGGGGGCCGCCGAGGCGCTGGTGCCGCTCTCCCGCGCGCACGACCGGATCGCCGTCGTCACCTGCGCCCCGGTGATGCGCAGCCCCATCGCGAGCTCGGCGGTCCGCCTCCTGGGGCGCAGGGCCGACGTGGCGCTGGTGCACGCGCTCCCGGACGGCGAGAAGGGGAAGACCCTCGCCCAGCTCGAGAAGGCGGCGAGCAGGCTCCTCGCCGCGGGGGCCACGCGGCAGAGCCTGGTGGTGGCGGTGGGCGGCGGCGCGGTCTCCGACGCGGCGGGCTTCCTCGCGGCGACGTTCATGCGGGGCATCGCGTGGGCGGCGGTCCCCACCACGCTCCTCGCGATGGTGGACGCCGCCATCGGCGGCAAGACCGCCGTGAACCTCTCCGCCGCGAAGAACGCGGTGGGCGCCTTCCACCCGCCCGTCGCCGTCTTCGCCGACCCCAGGGCGCTCGGCACGCTCCCCGCGCGCGAGCTGCGGTCCGGCATCGGCGAGGTGCTCAAGTACGCGGCGCTCCGTCCCGGGATGATGGGGCGCGTCTCCGCGCTGGCCGGCCGGCCGCCGGACGCGGCGCTGGTGGCCGAGTGCGCCCGCGTCAAGATCGACGTGGTCGCCGAGGACCCGGCGGAGCGGGGCGCGCGCAAGCTCCTCAACCTCGGCCACACCTTCGGGCACGGCGTCGAGGCCGCGGGCGGGTTCGAGCGGTACACGCACGGCGAGGCGGTCGCCGTGGGCCTCGCCTTCGCCTTCCGGCTGGCGGCGCGCCTCGGGCGGATCGGTCCGCTCGCGGTGGCCGAGATCGAGACGGCGATCGCGGGCGCCGGCCTGCCGCTCCGCGTGCCGGCTCCGGTCGCCCGGCGCGCCGCGGCGCTCATGGGCTACGACAAGAAGCGGACCTCCGCCGGGCTGCGCTGGGTCCTGCCGCGCGCGAGCGGCGCGTCCTGGACCGTCGAGTGGGACGTCGCCGCGGACGCGCTGGCGGTGGACGAGACCGTCCGCGAGGTCTCGGAGCGGCGAGCGTCCCGCGGCTGACCGCAGGGACGCGCAGCCGGCGGTGGCGGGCGCCCGTCACGGCCCCTCCGGGGGGCGCGCTTCGACAGGCGGACTGCTTCGCGCTAGGCTCGGGTCCCACCGGAGGCGCCAGATGATACTTCTCGTGAACGGCCCCAACTTGAACCTCCTCGGCGAGCGCGAGCCCGCCGTCTACGGCAAGACGACCCTCGGTGAGATCGAGGCGATGGTCCGCAAGGCCTGCGCCGCGTGGGACGTGCAGGTGCGCCCCTTCCAGTCGAACCACGAGGGCGCCCTCATCGACTTCATCCACGAGCACCGCGGGAACGCGCGCGGCATCGTCATCAACCCGGGCGGCCTCGCGCACTCCAGCGTGGCGCTGCGCGATGCCATCTCCAGCGTCAACCTCCCCGCCATCGAGGTGCACCTCTCCAACCTCCCCACCCGCGAGGAGTTTCGCCAGCGGAGCCTGGTCGCCGGCGCGTGCCGAGGGTCCATCGTCGGCCTGGGCGTGCGCGGCTACCTCCTCGCCGCCGAGTGGCTGTGCGCCGAGACGGCGCCGCGCGCGGCGCGGCCGGTGCCGCCCCCGGAGGAGAAGGCGGCGCGCAAGCCTCGCCGCGCCGCACGGCGCGGCCGCTAGTCCCGCGCGCGGCCCGGTCCTCTCCGCTCCGGCGCCGGGGTGGAACCTCCATGCCCCGCGTCGCCGTCCTCATGCCCGTCCGCAACGCGGAGCCCACCGTCCGGGCCGCGGCCGCGTCGATCCTCCGGCAGACGGACCGCGATCTGCGCCTCGTCGCCGTGGACGACGGCTCGACGGACGGGACGCCCGCCGTCCTGGCGCGGCTCGCAGCGCGCGACGGCCGCGTCGAGGTGGTCCGGGGCCCCGGCGAAGGGATCGCCGGCGCCCTGAACCGCGGGCTCGCGCGCTGCGACGCCGAGGTGGTGGCGCGCATGGACGCCGACGACGTCGCGCACCCGTCGCGGCTGGCGCGGCAGCTCGAGGCGCTCCGCGCCGACGCCGCCCTCGCGGCGATCGGCTCGCGCGTCCGGCTCTTCCCGCGCCGCGCGCTCGGGGCCGGGATGATCCGGTACGCCGCGTGGCTCAACGGGCTGGTCACTCCCGACCTGGTCGCGCGCGACCTCCTCGTCGAGGCCCCGCTCGTCCACCCGGCGGCCGCCATCCGCCGCGACACCCTGGAGGCCCTGGGCGGCTGGCGCGACGGGCCCTTCCCCGAGGACTACGACCTGTGGCTGCGGATCGCCGAGCGCGGCGGCCGGCTCTCCAACCTGCCGCTGCCGCTCCTCGACTGGCGCGAGTCCCCGGGCCGAGCCACCCGCACCGACGTGCGCTACGGTCTGGCACGCCACGTCGCGCTCAAGGCCGAGTTCCTCGCCCGCGGACCGCTCGCCGGCCGGCGCGAGGTCGCGATCTGGGGCGCCGGCGAGACGGGGAAGGCGTTCGCGGACGCCCTGGCGCCGCACGGCATCTCGCCGGTGCTCTTCGTGGAGGTCGACCGGAGGAAGATCGGCCGCACCGTCCGCGGCGCGAGGGTGATCGGCTTCGAGGAGGTGGGCCGCGCCCGGGGGCTCCCGCTGCTGGTGGCCGTCGGCGCGCCGGGCGCTCGCGACCTCATCCGCGCGGAGCTGGCCAGGGCGGGGTTCGAGGAGCCGCGCGACTTCCGCTGCCTGGCGTGAGCGCGCTCCCGCTGGGCCCTATCGTCGCGGCAACGACTGGGCGCCCTTCGCCGCCATCTCGGCGGCGAAGGCGTCGCGCCCGACCTCGCGGATCCGGTCTACGCAGGCGGCCCGGTTCGAGCGCAGCACGAACCCGATCACCCGCGCGACGAGGTTGTCGTACTTGGCGCACTCGCGGGGATCCTCGAAGATCGCGCAGTCGGCGCAGGTCGCGTAGCCGTGCTCCGCGCAGCAGCTGCGGATCCTGCACCACCCGGCCCGCTCGTTCTCCCGGCAGCCCGGGCAGCGGCCGGCGAGGTGCTTCCCGCAGGCGCCACAGTAGAGACCGCAGGCGGCGACGAGGTTCGGCTCGGCGACGATGGTCGTCATGGGGTCCCCCGGTTCCGGGAGTCTACACGACGACATGATGTCCGAGCACGCGAGCGAGGCGAGCCCGCCGGGGCGTCGCGGAAGCGCAGCCCCCCCGAGACGGATACCGGACGCCTCCGCTCCATGGATCGCCCGCTCCGGCCCGTGCTACCACCGCGATCGCCGTGACCGCGCCCTTCGACCTCGCGGCGTTCCGCCGGGAGCTGACCCGCCGGACGGCGGAGGCCGTCCAGGATCTCCGGCAGCGCATCGGCTCGGAGACGCTCTACGGGTTCGCGCTGTTCACCGACGGCGAGCGCGGCTTCGGCTCCGTCCGCGCCTCCGCCAACACCGAGGAGGCGCTCACGCGGCGCGCCGGCGCGGCGGCCCTCGCCGACCCGCGGTTCCGCGGCGAGGCGGGGCGGCGCCTGCTGCGCTGGTCGGCGCTCGACTGGGAGCTGCACGACTTCTCCGCCGGCGTCCGGGCGCTGGCCCTGCCCGGTCCCGACGCGAGCCGCCCCGGGCTCGACGAGGCGCTCTACGGCGCGTTCCTGGGCGCGCTCAAGGCGGTGGACCGCGCCGGCCTCTTCGGGCGGGGCGCCGAGCGCGCCTTCGTCACCGTGTGCGTTCTCTGCCCGAGGCCGTCCGAGGCCTTCTTCCTTCGAGGGCTCAAGCTCCTCAACCCCATCCCCACCGTCCAGCGCCACGTCCACGAGACCTCGCCCGGGCCGTTCGCCCGCTGCGTGAACCGCGCGCCGCGGCGCGAGCGCATGCGCATCTGGCTCGCGCTCTACGAGGACCTCTACATGGAGTGGAAGACGCCCATCGCGGAGGAGGCGCGGGCGCGCGGCATGAGCCCCTGGGACGTCGAGGAGCAGCTCCTCCAGTTCGGTCCCAAGCTGGTCCCCGCCCTGCTCGACCTGCTCGCCCACTACGGGTTCGCCGCGCCGTTCGACGCGAGCCGCGAGCTGGAGACCCGCGAGGTGTGGCTCGCCGGCAGCGCGCTGTTCCTGGCCCGCCGGGTGGGCGTGGTCTCGGAGCGCGAGATCCAGCGCCTCCAGCGGCTGGTGGGCGAGTTCGTGGCGCGCGACCGGCGGCTGCGGGTGGCCTCGACGCTGGCCGAGAACACCGCGCGCGTGCTGCACGAGCTGCGCCCGCGCCGCTTCCCGCCGAGCGAGATGGACCCGCTCACCTACAAGCTCCTCAACCCCGAGCCCTTCCTGGGCCGACCCGTCGCAAAGGCCCGTTGACCCCCGCCGCGGGGCCGCAGCCGTCGCGGACATCTAGTCCTCCGGCACCAGCGCCCGCTCCACCGCGCGGAAGTCGGCGGGCACCGGCGCGTCGAACGCGAGCCGCGCGCCGGTGGCCGGGTGGGCGATCTCGAGCCGCGCCGCGTGGAGCATGACGCGCGGCACGTTCACGTCTCCGACCCGACGCGGCCCGCCGTACCGCGGGTCGCCGAGGAGCGGCGCGCCCAGGTGCGCGAGGTGCACGCGGATCTGGTGGGTGCGGCCCGTCTCCGGGCGCGCCTCCACCAGCGCGGCGAGCCCGACGCGCAGGGTGCGGTAGCGCGTGGCGGCGGGATCGCCGCCGGCTGCCACGGCACGCAGCCCGGCCCGGAGGAGGTCCTTGCCGATCGGGGCCTCGAGCCGTCCCTGCGGCGGCGCCGGCGGCCGGACGCAGAGCGCGAGGTAGGTCTTCTCCGGCGTGCCCGCGCGGAAGGCCTCCGCGAGCGCCGCCGCGGCGATCCCGGTCCGGGCCAGGACGGTGACGCCGCTCGTCTCGCGGTCGAGCCGGTGGACGACCAGCGCCGGCGCGCCCAGGAGCGCGGACACGAGCTCGGGCAGGGTCCCCCGGTCCGACGTCAGCGTGGGCTGCGCCGGGACGCCCGCCGGCTTGTCCACGGCCGCGAGGTGCTCGTCGGCGTAGAGGAGGCGCCCGGGCTCCAGCGGCGCGGGCGGCGCATCGCGGCGCCCGCCCTCCTCGAGGTTGACCACCACCTCCTGGCCGGCGCGCAGGAGCCGCCCGGCGATCTTGCAGCGCTTCCCGTCGAGGAAGACGCCTCCCGACTCGAGGGCTCGGCGCGCGAGGCCGCGGGTGACGCCGCCGCGCCCGGCGATGAAGCGGTCGAGCCGCTCGCCCGCGTCGGCGGGCCCGACGGCGAGGGCGAGGCGCCGCACCGCGTCAGGCGGCCCGGTTCGGGCAGGAGGCGCAGGCCTCGGACTTCTCGCCCTTCTTCTCCGGCGTGGCGCTCGCGCAGGCCGCGCCCTTCCCGGCGTAGTCGGTGGCGTAGAATCCCGAACCCTTGAACGCGAAGGCGCTCGCCGACATGAGCTTGCGGACCTTGGCGCCGCAGAGGTCGTGCGCGTCGAGGGGCGGGTCCGACAGCTTCTGGAGGGCGTCGAACCGGCCGCACTTGGGGCATTCGTACTCGTAGAGGGGCATGGCCAACCGTCTCCGGGAGGTAACCTAGAAGCGCTCCCCGCGCTGTCAAGCCGGCGCGTGCTAGAACTCCTGCCTGCCGGCGGCGAGGCCCGGCTATCTACCATGGACGCCGCGGAGATGGATCAGGTCGCCCGCGACCTCGACGCCCTCGCCTCGGAGGTGGAGGGAGAGCGGTTCCGGCACGTGGCCGGGATCGAGCCCGCGCCGGCGCTGGCCGCGATCTTCGCCGCCCGCCCGCGCGCCGCGCACCGGGCGACCGCCGCGGCGCTCCGCGAGGCGGGCGCCGGGGAGCTGGCAGCCCAGGTCGCCGCTGCCCGGGCGGAGCGCGCACAGGCCGAGGAGGAGGAGGGCTGGCGGGCGGCGGAGGCGGGCGCCAGCGCCCCCGGGCCGGACGGCCCGGTATCCCTCCCGGACGCCGACCTGGCGGTCCTCCGCGAGCGCGACCGGGAACGGCGGCTCGCCTTCGGGAGGGCCGCCGTGGAGGCCGCGGGGCGCGCGGCGTCGCGGCGCGAGGCGGCGGTCGAGGTCCGGGCTCGGGCCCGCGCCGAGGTCGGGCTCGTCCCCGACTGGGAGCGGGTGGTGGAGGGCGACGAGGTGCTCCACGCGTCCCGGGAAGCCTGGGCCGACGTCCTCGACTGGGCGGCGCGCCGCGAGCTGGGCCTCGCGCCCGCCCCGCGCGGCGATCTCGGCCGCGCCGACCTGCTCCACCTCGCGGCCCTCCACCGCTGGGACGGCCTGTTCCGCGCCGGGATGCTGCCGGTGGCGCTGAAGCAGACGTTCGAGAAGCTCGGGCTCGACCTCGGTCGGGCCCGGGTGGATGCGGCGAGCCGGCCGGCGCAGTGGCCGGGCGTGCACGTGCTGGGACCGCGCGTCTCCTTCCGGCCGCGCGGCGGCGCCGGCGACTGGCAGGACCTC
>DATIWK010000012.1:0-54616 GCA_035519395.1 Anaeromyxobacteraceae bacterium
CCCGGCCCATCCCCGCGCGGTGAAGGAGCGTTGCGTCGCCATCGAGGGGTGGCGCGAGGCGGCCCGGCTCGTCGACCTCGACGTGTACGCGGGCGACGGCGCGCCGGTCGATCGCGCCGCCCTCCGGCTGCCGCCGCGGCCCTGCCTCTGCTGCGGGGAGCCCGCCCGCGAGTGCATCCGCGCCTCACGCCACGCCCCCGGCGACCTCGCCTCGCGCGCGGCCGCGCTCCTCGCCCGCGCGCCGCTGGAGCGGCTCTCGGCCGCGCTGGCGGACGGGCTGCTCCGCGAGCTGTGGCTCACGCCCAAGCCCGGCCTGGTGGATCGCGAGGACTGCGGGTCCCACCCGGATCTCACGCTGCCGATCATGGAGCGCTCCGTGGCGCGGGTGGGCGCAGCCCTCGACGCGCTGGCGGAGTCGGCGGCGTCGGGCGAGCCCCTGGAGCGCCAGATCGCCATCGGCCGCGACGCCGAGCGGCGCATGCTGGCGGAGGCGGGGACCAACACGCACCGGGGCGCCGTCTACCTCGCCGGGCTCCTGCTCCTGGCGCGCCACCGCGCCGGCGGCGACGGGGAGCGGCCGCTCCGCGAGGCACTCTCGGCGGTCGCGGGCGAGGTCGCGGCCTCGTCGCGCCCCCGCGCGACGCACGGCGAGGCGGTGCGCGAGCGGTTCGCGGTGGGAGGGGTCCTGGCGGAGGCGGCCGCCGGCCTCCCCTCGGTGTTCCGGGTCGCCCTCCCCGTCCTCCGGGCGCGGCTGCGCCGCGGCGACGGCGTGGAGCGCGCCTCGTTCGCCGCGCTCGCCCGCCTGATGCAGACCGTCGAGGACACCACGGCGCTCCACCGCTGCGGGGCCGCCGGCCTGGCGCGGCTCCGGCGCGACGGCGCGCGCCTGGAGCGGCTCGCCGACGCCGGGGAGCACCTCCCCTTCCTCCGGGAGCGGAACGCGCTCTACCGGAGGATGAACCTCACCATGGGCGGCGTCGCCGATCTCCTGGGGATCGCGCTCGGGTGGCTCGCCTACCGCGGGGAGCTCGAGGATCTTACCGGGGGCTGAGCGCGCGTCAGCGGCGTGAGGTATCAGATGGCAGCCCACACCGGGGAGGAGGCGACCGTGCCGACCGAGGACGAGATGAAGGCCGAGCTGGAGCGGCTCAAGGCCGAGAACGCGGCGCTCAAGGCGCGCAGCGGACGCAGCGTCTCCATGAAGGTGAGCGAGAAGGGCGGCCTGTCCGTGTACGGGCTCGGCCGGTTTCCGGTGACGCTCTACCAGGAGCAGTGGCTGAAGCTGCTCGCGCTCGCCGACGACATCCGCGCCTTCATCAAGGAGCACGAGGGGGAGCTGAAGAAGAAGGAGTGAGCTCCGCCTTCTCGCGCAAACGTCACCCCGCCGTGACCGGCGCGACACCGGGAGCCGCTCTGATGGCGGCGCGTGATCCGGTCGCTCGCGCACGTCTCGGACCTCCACATGGGCCGCGACCGCCGCACCTCCGCGGCGGTCCACCGGCTGTGCGCGGCGCTCGTCGCCGCCGAGGTCCAGGCGGTGGCCGTCACGGGCGATCTCACCCACCGCGGCCGCGCCGACGAGCTGCGGGCGTTCGAGGACGCCTTCGCCCCGCTCCTCGAGGCGGGCCGCGTGGTGGTCGTCCCCGGCAACCACGACCGCGCCGGGGACGACGTCGGGGCGGGCCTCATGGTCGGCGCGCGCGTCGGCGTCGCGGACCTCCCGGGCGTCCACCTCGTCCGGCTCGACTCGACCGCGCCGCACAACCGCTCGCTGGTGGCAGCGCACGGAGCCCTCTCCCTGCGGGACCTCCGCGATCTCGACGCGGCGCTCGACGACGCGCCCCCCGGGTCGCTCTCGGTCGTCATGCTCCACCACCACGTCCTGCCGCTCCCCCCCGAGGATCTGGCCGAGACGCTGTCCGGCTGGCTCGGCTGGCCCAACGCGGCGGAGCTGACCGCCGGCGCGGATCTGCTCGCGCACGCGCGAGGCCGCTGCGATCTCGTGCTGCACGGCCACCGCCACGTCCCGGCCCTCGCCGTCCCCTTCGCCGGCGATGCCCGTCCGCTCGCGGTCGTGAACGCGGGCTGCTCTCCGGACCTCGGCCGGGCGCGGCTGTTCCTGCACGAGGGCGGACGCCTGGTGCGAACGGCCTGGATCGACGCGGAAGAGCCGGCCCGCGCGGGGGGCATCGACCGGTCCGCCCACGCGGCGTGACCGGAAGCCGGCCTCGGGCGCAGCCTCGGGACGAGCGGGCTGGACGAGGGCGCGATCCGGGAGCGCGAAGCGCGGACGAACTTCAGGACAGCGCCGCTGCCCCGCCGTGCTCGTCGCCGGGAAGCTCGTACCCGGCCCGAGGCGCCTCGATCCGTGTCCCGGCCGTCACGACCAGCCGCGTCCCGCGCCACTCCACGTCGCGGCGGAGGAGCCCGTAGATCCACGCCCACCCGAACACGAGGTCCTTGAGCGGCACCATCGCGAGCTGCGCGACCCGGAACCCGCCGGGGCGCAGCGCGCGCGCCGCCGCGCCGTCGAGGGCGGCCTTGGCCACGCAGACCGCGGCGAGCGCGGCGAGCGCCTCCGCCGTGCGGGCCACCGCCGCGGCGAGGACGGCGAGGAGGACCGGGTTGAGGAGGAGCAGCGACGCGTACGCCGTGCGCCCCACGGCCTGGCGCTGGAGGACGGCCCAGCGGCGGTGGCGCGCCGCGAACTCGGAGAGCGACCGTCCGGCGCTGACGTTCAGGACCGGCCGGTGCGCCACCGCCACCCGCTTCCCCAGGACGTCGCCGATCATCCGCCCGAGCACGTAGTCCTCGGCGAGCACGTCCTTCACCGCCTCGAAGCCGCCCAGGGCCTCCAGGTCGGCGCGCCGCAGCGCCATCGACTTCCCGACCACGATGTCGCGACCGGCCAGCCGCTTGGCCCCGACCACGCCCGGCGCGACGGAGCCGGCGAGGTGCAGGTGGTCCAGGAGCGAGCCGAGCCGCGCCTCGCCCACCCCGGCGATGGGATGCGTCACCAGGCCGACGGCGCCGTCCTCGAGCAGCGCGGCGATCTCCGCCAGGTAGCCCCGCCCCACCCGGACGTTCGAGTCCGAGACGACGAGGACGTCGTGGCGTGCGGCGCGCGCCAGCGTGACGAGCTGGTTCACCTTGGGGTTCAGCCCGGGCTCGCCGCGCTGGAGGACGGGGCGGAAGCGCCCCGGCCAGCGCCGCGCCGCCTCGCGCGCCACCTCCCAGGCCGGGTCGCGCCGGCTCCGGACGCCCAGGAGCACCTCGTAGGCGGGGTAGTCGAGCTCGGCGAACGAGGCCAGGTTCGCCTCGAGCTCGTCGTCCACGCCGCAGAGCGGCTTCAGGACGGAGATGGCCGGGGTCCGCCGCGGCGCGAGCGGGGCCTGGCGCAGGTGGGCCCAGAGCGCGAGGTGCTGCGCCGCGATGGTGACCAGGCCGCCGGCGGCGGCGACGAGGAGCACCAGGAGCGCGGCCGAGGCCATGGGGTCACCTCCGCGGTCCACCCGGACCACGGGGAGATGGTGCGCGGCGGCGGTGGCGGGCCCGCGACGGGCAGGTGACGAATCGACCGCGCCGGCGTATGACCCGGACTCCAGGCGGCGTTTCCGGCGCCCGCGGAGGCGAGAGATGAAGACGCTCCAGGGGTGTTTCGACGCGAACCGCGCCTGGGCCGCCCGCATGCGCGAGCGGGACCCGGCGTTCTTCGAGCGCCTGGTCCGCGCCCAGGCGCCCGAGCTGCTGTGGATCGGGTGCTCCGACAGCCGCCTCCCCCCGGACCAGGTGGTGGGCCGCCTCCCCGGCGAGATCTTCGTGCACCGCAACGTCGGCAACGTGGTGGTGCACACCGACCTGAACTGCCTGTCCGTCCTCCAGTACGGCGTCGAGGTGCTGCGGGTGCGGCACGTCATCGTCTGCGGGCACTACGGGTGCGGCGGCGTCCGCGCCGCCATGACCCCCGAGCCGCTCGGCCTCATCGACAACTGGCTCCGCCACATCCGCGACGTGTTCACGGCGAACCGGGACGCGCTGGAGGCCATCGCCGATCCGGCGGCGCGTCAGGACCGCCTCTGCGAGCTGAACGTGGCGGCCCAGGTGGCCAACGTCTGCCACACGACCATCGTCCAGGACGCCTGGCGGCGGAGGCAGCCGCTCGCCGTCCACGGCTGGATCTACTCGCTCGCGGACGGCCTGCTCCGCGATCTCGGCCTGGTGGTGGAGTCCACGGAGCAGATCCCGGAGGCGTACCGGATGCGGTGACCGGGGCGCCCGTCACCCGTCCCGCAGCGCCTCGCACGGCTCGATCCGCGCGGCCTGCCGCGCCGGCCACCAGGAGAAGGCCAGGCCGAGCGAGAGCGCCGCGGCGAGCGGGATGGTGGCGCTCGCCCAGCCGAGCCCGAGCGGCACGGGCAGCAGGCCCCTCCCCATCGCCAGGGCGAGGTGCGTCCCGGCCGAGCCGGTCACCGCCGCGGCGGCCGAGACCGTGAACCCCTCGACGACGAACATCGCGACGACGTCCGCCGGCGACGCGCCCAGCGCGCTGCGGAGCCCGATCTCCGCGACGCGCTCCCGGACGCTCGCGATCATGAGGCTCATGAGCGTGGTCCCGCCCAGGACCAGACAGAAGGCGGCGATGGCGCCGACCGTGAGCTGGAGCGTCCTCCGCAGCCGCTCGATCCCTCGCACCAGCGTCTCCGGCGTCACCCAGGAGAGCCCGTCCACCCGGACCTCCGGCGGATCGAGCAGGGCCAGGCCGCGCGCCACCGTCCCGGCCGCGCCGGCCGACGGGGGCGCGCGCAGGAAGACGGCGTCCACGCCGGTGCCGGGCGCGACGTCCCCCGCCGACCAGGTCGGCGTCACCGTCCTCGGGACGAACACCACCCGATCGCCCAGCGCCACGCCCGCCGCCGCCTCGGGATCGACTGCGCCGCCCGCGTCCACGATCCCGACCACGCGGAAGGGAACGTCCCGGAGCCGGACCACCCCACCCACGCGCACGCCCGCGAGGCCGCTCGCGGCGAGGCTCACCACCGCGTGCCGCTCGCGCCGCTCCAGGTCGCCCTCGTCGAGGAAGCGGCCGTCGAGGAGGCGCCATCCGCGCACCCGCAGGAGGGTCGGGTCGGTGGCGACGACGGTGAGGGTTCGCCCCGCGCCGTGCACCGGCACCTCCCAGCGGCGGACGGTCGAGACGAGGTGGTCGGGCAGGTTCCGGGCGAGGAGCGCCGCGTGCCGCTCCTCCAGCCGCCGGCCCGGGCGGCGCCCCGGCTCGGCAGGCGCGAGGACGGCCACCACGTCGGCGCCCAGCTCGCTCGACATCCGCCGCGCCTGGTCGCCGAGCCCCTCCAGCACCGCGGTGACGCCGACGAGCGCCGAGACGCCGGCGGCGATGGCGCCGAACGCCAGCAGGATCCGGCCCGGCCGGGCGCGCATGCCGTCCAGCACGTCTCGCGCCAGCCACGACGTCCGCAGTCCCACGGCGCTCACCCCTCCAGGCAGCCGTCGCGGCAGACCACCGTCCGGTGGCCGCCCCCGAGGATCGACGGGTCGTGGGTGACCATCAGGACGGCGATCCCCGTGCGGTGGAGCTCCTCGAGGCACGCCATCACCCGGCTACCCGCGGCGGCGTCCAGGTTCCCGGTCGGCTCGTCCGCGACCAGCAGGCGCGGCCGGAACGCGATGGCCCGCGCCACGGCCACCCGCTGCAGCTCGCCGCCCGAGAGGAGCCGCGCCGGGCGCTCCCCCAGCCCGCCCAGCCCGACCGTCACGAGGGCCTCCGCGGCGAGCCGCCTCGCCTCGGCGCGGCCGTGGTCCAGGTAGCGAAACCGGAAGGCGACGTTCTCGAGGACGGACCGGTGCGGCAGGAGGTGGTGCCGCTGGAACACCATCCCCACGCTCCGCGCCCGCAGCGCGCGGAGCGCGCCGTCCCCCAGCGCGGACACCTCCCGCCCGTCGAAGGCGACCGACCCGGCGGTGGGCCGGTCGAGCAGCGCCGCGAGGTGCAGCAGCGTGGACTTCCCGGACCCCGAGGGACCGGTGACCACCACGAACTCCCCGGGCGACAGGGCCAGGCTGGCGCGCCGCAGGGCGTCCACCCGGCCGGACGGGGCGGCGAAGGAGCGGCCCACCTCCGTCAGCCGCAGCAGCGGCGCGCGCTCAGTCACCGACCAGGACCTCGTCGCCGGCCCGCAGCCCCTCCAGCACCTCGTAGCGCTGCGCGTCGGCCGTGCCGAGGCGGAGCGGGCGCACGTCCCGGGCCGGCGTGCGGACGAAGGGCCTCCCGCCCTCCCAGCGGACCGCGGCCCTGGGCACCAGGACGGCGCCGGCGCGCCGTTCCGTCACCACCTCGGCGGTGACGGACATGCCGGGCGCCAGGCGCGGGTCGAGGTCGTTCAGAGCCACGACCACGTGGAAGAACTTCTGCCACTCGGGCTGCCCGGGCACGGCCAGCGCCACCGACCCGACCGACGCCACCGTCCCACGCAGGCGGAGCTCCGGGAACGCGAGCGGCTGGAGGAATGCCTCGGCGCCGCGCCGGACGCGCGACAGCTCCGACTCCGGCACGTCGAGGTGGACCACCAGCTCCCTCATGTCCGGCATGACCAGGAACGGCTGGCTGGGGAGGACCGTGTCGCCGACGCGCACCGTCCTGAACTCGCTCCCCACCGCGATGGGCCTGTGCACGACCACGCCGTCGATGGGGGCGCGGACCACCGCGTTCTCGAGCTGCTCGAGGGCGAGCCTCAGCTCCTGCTCCGCGGAGGCGAGCTTCGCCCGCGCCTGCTTCACCGCCGCCGGGTGGAGGTAGCCGCGGGTGAGGTCCACCTCCTGCTCCAGCGCGGCGACCGCCCCCCGCATCTCCGCCACCTTGAGCCGCTCCTGCGCGACCTCCTGCTCGGAGACGACCCGCTCCCGGGCGAAGGGGGCGATCGCCTCGAGGTAGCGCTCCTCGGCGCCGAGACCGGTGCGCGCCTTGGCGAGCTTGCCCTCCAGCTCGTGGAGCTCGAGCGGCAGCGTCGCGTGGACGAGGCCGTCGAGCGCGGCCTGCGCCAGGGCCTGGTCGCGCTCCAGCTTGAGCAGCTCGCGCCGGAGGGCCGAGGCGTCGAACCGGACCAGCACGGCGCCCCGCGGGACCGCCGCGCCGTCCGGGGCCAGCTCGACCACCGTGGCGCTGCCCTGGAACCGCGACATGATCACGGCGGCCCGCACCGTGTCGAGCTTCCCGTCGTAGACCGACGAGACCACCAGGTCCCCCGTCGCCACCGCCAAGCGCGTCGCGCCGCCGCCCGGCGGCCGCGGATCGCCGCCCAGCCAGCGCGCCAGGAGCGGGACCGTCAGCAGGGCCACGACCAGGACCTTGCGGCTCACGGGTGGGACCCTCCTGCCGCGTCCAGCTCCGCCGGCACGTCGAGCAGCGTGCCGAGCGCGTGGCGCACGCGGTAGGTGGCGAGGTCGGCCTCACCCCGGGCCACGAGCAGCTCGTCCTCCGCGCGCAGGTCGGACTCCTCCGCGTCGGTGACGCCGAAGGCGTCCACCCGGCCCAGCTCGAAGAGCGCGTGGGCGAGCCTCGCCCGCGCCTGCGCCAGCCGCGCGTTCTCCTCCCGGATGGCGGCCTCCGCCTCCGCCCGCTGCCGGGCCTGGAGCGCCTCCTGCACCTGCTGCTCGACGGCGATCTGGAGGCTCTCCACCGCCTGCCCGGCGGACTCCGCGGCGAGGCGCGCCTGCTGGACCGCCACGCGCCGGCGCTCGAAGGAGAGCTCCACCGCGCCGGAGAGGCCCACGAACCAGATGGTCTCGGGGAGGCGCCGCGCCTCCCAGACGCTGGGCGAGGTCCCGAAGCGCTGGTACTGCGCGACGGCGCTCAGGTCCGGCCACAGCCCGCGCTGCGCGATCGCCGCCTCGCGCTCGGCGTCCGCCAGGTCCTGGCGGGCCTGCGCCAGGTCGAGCCGGCGCTCGCGCGCGACGCGGAGCGCCTGGTCCGGCGGCGGGGTCGCGACCGCCGCGAGCACCCCGACCTCGAACGCCGCGTCCGGCGCCGCGCCGAGGAGCACGGCCAGCTCCCGCCCGGCGGTGGCGAGCCGCTGCGCGGCGATCTCCAGCCGCGAGAGCGCCTGGCCGCGGAGCAGCTCCACGCGGAGCGAGTCCACCCCCGTCGTCCGGCCGAGGAGCTCCTTCGCCCGGGTCAGCTGGTGGAGCGAGTCCATCCTCCGCACCGAGGCCTGCGACGCGGCCAGCTGGCGGCGGCCCCGCCCGACCGCCTCGTAGGCCTCCACCACCCGGAGCACCGTGTCCGACCGCTTCCCGTCGGAGCGCCGGCGCGCCGTCTGCGACCCGCTGCTCGCCTGCGCGATCGCGGCGCCCTGCATCAGCTCGCCGAAGTTCCGGATGGGCTGGCGGAGCTCGAGCTGCACGCTGTCCTGGTAGGTCCCCAGCGCCGCGCTGCTCGACTCCATCCCCGCCGCGCTCAGCTCGGTGCCCCAGGGCAGGCGCTTCGAGACGGTGAGCCCGTAGGCGAGGTTCCCGAGCCCCTGCGACGCGCCCAGCGTGCCCTCGGGGCGCACCACCAGGTCGAAGTCCGAGCGCGCGGCGCCGACCGAGAGCGCCGCCGAGTCCGCCGCCAGGGCCGAGCGCCGGACGTCGCGGTTCTGGGCGAGCGCGCGCCGGATCGCGTCCGCCAGGCCGAGCGGCTCCTGCCCCGCCGGAAGGGCCGGGGCGAGGAGCAGGGCGAGCGCGAGCCCGAGGAGGCCGAGGCCTCCGGACACCCGCCCCGGCAGCGGCCGATCAGTCACCATCCGTCAAGGCGCGCCGCCGATGTTGAAGTAGCAGGTCCCGTTGATGCAGAGCTGCGAGGATCCGTTGCTGGAGCAGCTGCTGCCGCTGCAGCCCATGCAGTGGCAGCCCGAGCTGCCGCCGCAGATCTGGACGCAGCAGTGGCAGAGGTTGTCGGGGCCCTTGGCCGCGCCGCCGCTGCAGTTGGCCGCGCCCCAGGAGTTGCAGTTCTTGTTGGCCGCGTCCGCGATGCTCTTGCCCAGCATGACCGCCCCGACCGCCGCCGCCGCGCCACCGAGGATGACGAGGGGCATGCTCATGTCGGGTCCGCCGCCACCGCCGGACGACTTCTTCAGGCCGGTCTCGTCGGCCTCTGCCTCGGGGGCGGCGGGCACGGGCGGGTCGATCGACTGCGACGGCGCCGACGCCACGGGCTGTGCAGCCTCGCCGGCGACGAGCGGGAGCTCGGGGGCGTAGCCCGGACCCGGATCGGTCGCGTCCCGCCACCTTCCCTCGCAGGACGGGTCCGGATGGTAGGCGGCCCGGTAGAGCCGCTCCCACTCCGAACGGCAATCGAGGCCCGGAGCGTTCCGCGCCCGGAAGCATTGCTCCGGCGAGGAGTCCCAGGCGCCGAGCCGCGAAGCCTGATCGAGCTTCTCCTTGCGAGCCTTGTCGCCCTCGCCAGCGCGGTATCCCGCCTGGTACTGGGCGACGCACGCCTGGTACCTGGCGTCCAGCTCGGGCGCGTAGGTCGCGGGCTGCGGGCAGCCGTGCAGGATCGCCGCCGAGGTGCAGGTGGCACCGTCGAAGTAGCCGGTCTGGTAGGACTTCGCCCAGACCGCCTCGAGCTCGGCCCACTTCGACGCGGGCGGCTGCGCCGGCGGCTCCTTCGCCGCCGCGAGCGCGCCGGACCCGGCGAGCTGCAGGGAGAGGAAGATGCTGAGGGTGCCCGTCACCCTGCGGCCGCGCCTCGACCGCAACGCCTTCGTCAGAACGCCAGGTCCCGCTCTTCCCATGGTCCCTCCCGAGAAGCACGGCAGCTGAGCCTCCAATTCAACTGCCAGATCGGGTGACCTTTGTCGTGCCCCGCGTTCGACCGATACCCGAAGGCGCGAGGAGCGCCCGGCGTCGCGCTCCGTGAAGTCGTGGCGTTCCGCGAAGCGGAGGTGGGGTCCGTCCCCACACCGCCCGCGGTCGGGTGGAACCCGACCACCCGGGAGCGCCGGGGCCCTCGACGCCCCCTCCGGCCGGGCCGCCCGGGGGCGGCCCGGCCTCCGCGCCGGCTCAGAGCGACCGCAGGAAGTCGATCAGGTCCTGCTTGTCGCCCGGGAAGAGCTGGTTGAACCGGACCACGACCTGGGTGGCCTCGCTGCCCTGGCTGGCGTGGGCCTGGATGGCGGCGAGCAGGTTGCCGGTCCGTCCGTCGTGCAGGAAGAAGAGGCGCTGCCCGAGCCCCCACAGCGGCGCGGTCCTGAACTCGCGACCCCCGGCTCCGCCCTGCGAGATCCCGTCGGCGAGCCCGTCGCCCATGTCGTGCAGGAGCAGGTCGGAGTAGAGGTTCACCCGCTGCTGGCTCAGGGCGGCGCTCGCCTCCCTGCCGGTGGTGAGCGTGGGCGTGTGGCAGAGGGCGCAGCCGACCCTGGCGAACTGGGCCTGGCCGTTGGCGGTCGAGGGGCTCGCCGGCGCGGGCGCCGGCGGCGCCAGGAGGCGCATGAAGCCGGCGAAGCGGACGATGGCGCTGTGCGCGTCGGCGCCGGATCCGTCGAACGCCGTGCGGTCCTCGGGCAGCGGGTTGAACCGGCAGCCCGGATCCTCCTCGCGCTCCTGCCCGAAGATCTCGTTGGTGATCCCCTGCTCCACGTTGTAGGCCTCCGCCGCGAACAGGAGCAGCGACTTGTTCTGCGCCTTCCAGCCGAAGCGGGTGATGGTGCCGTCGTTCCCGGTCCGGTTCTCGCGGCCCGAGATCCCCAGCAGCGCCTTGGCGAGCCGCTGGCTCGCCTTGTTGTCGAGGATGACCTGGTCCGGGATGGCCTCGATGAGCCCGCCGCCGAACGTCGGCGTGGGGATCCGGAAGATCAGGTTGGGGTTGCCGCCCTGGCCGCTGAGCGGATCGCCGGCGGGGAGGAAGCCCGGCTGCTGGATGGCGCAGCCCGGGGCGTCGGCGCGGCCGGCGACGACGAAGAGGTCGGTCACGCCGCCGTCGGGCGTGCCGTCCCGCTTCTTGACGAAGCGCGCCTCACGCACCGGCCCTGCGGGCGCGACGAACCAGGGGACCTGGTTGCTCGCGCCGCCGAGCGTGGCGATCCCGGCCTGCGGGTTCTGGGCGGGGCTGCTCCCGCCCACCGCTGGCTGGACGTGGCAGGCCGCGCAGCTGTTGGCGTTGAAGCGCGGCCCGAGCCCGGCCTCGGTGCCCGGCACCACCGCCTCGCCCTGCACCGAGGCGACCTGGAGGAACTCCTCCAGCCCGGCCTCGAAGAGCGCCTGCTCCGGCGCGGTGAGCCCGGGGAGCGGGTCCCCGGCTCCCGGCGCTCCGCCGCGCGGGCCCGGATCCGTCACCGCCCACGCGGCCTGCGGCAGGAACAGCAACAGCGCCAGGATCTGCGTCCACACCACCCGCGCGCCGACGCGGCGCGCTGCGCCCCCCCGCACCACATGGCCACCTGACATGGCAGCCTCCTTTCTGCCCGGTCTCGCCGGCGGAGCTGGCCCGGCGCGCCCGGGTGTTCGTGGGAGGGTGAACGCTAGGCAGCGCGGCGAGCGATATCGAGGCGCCTGGTGGGCCTGTGGTCACCGCACCTTCACGCGGAGCGAAACGACCGCTTGGGAATGTGGTCGCCGCACCTTCACGCCAAGCTGAAAGATCCGCGGCCGGCCGGGAGTGTGGGCGCGGGACCTTCACGCTCGGGAAAGTCAGCTCCGCCGCGGGAACCCGGCTCGGCAAGGCGTGCCATCGATGACCAGCGAGGTAGGGCCATCCGCGCGAACCTGGCCTCGCGGCCAGCCCAGCCTCGTCACGGCACGCCAGCGCGCCGGCCGCCGGTGTCGCCGCCGGCGGCCGACCGCTGCGCGAGACACCTGGGAGGGCTCAGAAGCGCGCCACGGCGAAGTCCGCCGCCGCGTTCACCACCACCCACGCCTGGTGGGTGCCCGGATCGACGCCCCAGGCGCCGAGCGCCGAGCCGGGGACGTAGGCCCCGATCGTCCCGGCGCCGGTCCCGGCGTTCACCCAGTGTCCGAACCCGTCCTTCACGGCGACGCCGAAGGCGTGCGCCGCCACGTCGGCGTCCGAGAACGCCGCCGGGTCGTAGCTCAGCGAGACCGCGACCGTGTCGGCCGCGTCGCTGGTGATCCCGGGCGTGGCGAGCCCCCAGAGCGTGAAGACGTCGCTGGCGACGGCGCCGGTCCGCACGGACCAGCCGGTGTCGATGGCGTTGGAGAACGGCCGCTTCGCGAAGTCCTTCCTGCTGTTGCCGTTCGCCCCCTCGAGGATGGCGGCCGTGGTGCCCGCGAACCGATCCTGGACGACAGTGTACGGCGCGCCCGGCGCGACCACGAACTCCTTGCCGTTCAGGCCGTAGCCGAACCTCTGGCGCCTGGTGAAGACCAGGCCGCCGGAGGAGCGCAGGGTGCCGCCGCCCGGCGCGGCGTGGATCACGACGATGTCCTCGGTCGGGCTCGCGTTCATGACCGGGATGTCCGCCGCGTAGTACTCGACCGTCGCCTTCGGGCCGTCCACCGTGTAGACGTAGTAGCCGATGGTGTCGAGCTGCTGGGCGAGGATCGTCTGCCGGCCGTCCGGATCGTTGGGCGTGGTCTGCGGGATGTAGAACTTGGAGCTGTCGGACGCGGCGACGAGCTCGGTGACGCTGGCGGAGCCGCTGCTGTTCCGGATCTTCGACAGGTCGTGCATGTGGTCGTGGCCGCCCGCGTAGATGCGGACCCCGTTGCCCGCCAGGATGCCGATGAAGGTGTCCATGTCCGGGATGTTCGCCCCGGGCGACGAGCTGCTGAAGAGGTTGTCCTTGTGGTTCTCGGTGATGATGCCCTTGTGGCCGAAGACGAAGCCGTGAGCGCCGGCCGGCTTCGCCCCGAGCCGGCCCGCCATCCACGCCATCGTCGAGGCGGGGAGGTTGCCGCCGCTGCTCGGGCCGTTGAACTGGTCGAGCAGCACGAACCGGGCGTTTCCGTAGTCGAACGAGTAGGTCCGCCCCACGGTGCCGGCCTCGGCGCTGGAGTCGAAGCTCTGCCCGACGGTGAAGGTCGTCCCGGACACCGGGGTGACCGGCACGTTCGCCACGTCGGGGTGGGTGGAGCCGTTCAGGAACGCGGCGGCCGGCGTCGCGTTCTGGAGGCCACTCTGGGTCTGGGGGAAGACGTACTCGAACTCGGCCAGGTCGCTCGAGTCGTGGTTCCCGCGCAGCGGGAAGAAGCCGATCCCGGCGCCGTAGAGCGCCTGCGTGTAGACGGCCCGCACGTCCATGTTGAAGGTGCTGGCGCTGTCGGTCAGGTCGCCGACCGCGACGACCAGCTTCACGCCCTGGTCGATGAACTGCTGGTTCACCTGGTCGATGATGTCCACCGCGCAGGTGCCCGGGTTCCAGCCGTCGTCGGCGATGCTGGTGGTGCTCAGCGTCCCGTCGAGCTTGACGTACGGCATGGAGAGCCACTGCGTGTCGGAGATGACGCCGAACTTCCACGGCGGCGGGCAGTGGATCGTGACCGGCACCGCGATGGAGCTGGCGAGCCCGGTGGCGGCGTCCGTGACCGTGACGGCCGGCGCGACACGCACCTCGTTCGAGCCGAGGAGGGCGCAGGTGGCGGGGGCGTACCACTGGTCGGAGCCGTCGGTGGCGAGGTCCGTCTTCGCCGTGAACGTTCCCCCCGCCCCGCCGGCGAGGCCGTCGCTCCAGGCGTAGCTCCAGCCCGGGTGCGCGCCGTTGTCGATCGGCACGGCCTGGATCTCGACGCGGTCGCCGTTGGCGAGGTCCACCTTCGAGACGTTCAGGTAGAGCTGGGGAGCCGAGCCGGTGGCGCCGCCCTGGAAGGTGACGCCCAGGCTGGCGCTGCCGGTGCCGCCGCGGCCGTCGCTCGCGGTCACGGTGACGACGCAGGCGCCGCCGGCGGGCTGCGACGACGGGGTGAAGGTGACGGCGCTTGCTCCCGCCGAGTCGGTCTGGCCGCCGAAGGCGCCGGCGCAGGAGGCGACGCTCCACGCGAACGTCATCGGATCGCCGTCGGCATCGGTCGCGGTGGCGCCGAGCGAGAGCGCCTTGCCCACGGCGGCGGGCCCGTTGGCGAGCGTGATGCCCTGGACGGCGGGGGCCGCGTTGACGACGGCGACGACGGCGACGCTGCCCGAGGCTGCCCCGGCGGAGACGGTGATGGTGATGGAGAGCAGCGCGGAGGCGCCGTGGCTGTCGGTGACCTGGCAGGTGAGAAGGAAGGCCCCGGTGCCGGCGGGGGGCGTCCAGGTGACGGTGCTGGTGGTGGCGGTGGACGAGGGCGCGCCGAACGTGCCGGCGCCGCCCTGCGCCGACCAGGCGAAGGTCAAGGAGTCGCCCACGTCGGGATCCGCCGCGGTGGCGGCGAGCTGGACGGCGGAGCCCGGCGCGACCTGCTGCTGGTTCGCGTACAGGCTCACGAAGTAGGGAGCGTTGTTCGCAGGCGGCGGTGCGGTGGTCTTCTGCTGGAGGACGAGCGTCACGCTGGTCGCCCCCTGCGCCGTCACGGTGATCGGGCCGCCGGGGTACGGCGCCGGGGTCTCGTAGAGGACGGTCCCCGACGCGTCCACCGCCTTCGCGTAGACGTCGTAGGTCCCGACCGGCACCGACTGGAACGTCGTGGTCCACGCGCCGTTCACCTGCGTCGTCCAGCCCTGGATGGCCTGTGCGGTGGTCGTGCTGGTGAACCGGACCCAGACGCCGGACACGCCGGCGCCGAGGGCGCCCGCCGCCACCGAGACCCTCACGCTGCCGGTGCCGCCCTGGCCCTGGCTGCTGCAGCCTGCCAACGCCAGCGCCACCAGCGCGAGCGCGGTGACGTGAATCGATGAACGCCTCATGCCTTCCTCCCTTTCACGCGGCAGAGCTCGACGCCCTCGCCGACGCAGACCCCGGACACACGCTCCCCGTCAGGCAGCCGCCGCTCCCCGGCAGTCGCCCGTCCACTCCTCGAGACTCACGTCGTGCGCGCGATGAAACACGATCGCCCGGAGGGACCCAAGCGACAACCGGGCAACGAATCCGTCACGCGATCGCGCGAGAGGCGCACCGCCCTCAGAAGCGAGGCGGCCGCTCCATGTCACCCACCCGCCGCATTCCCGGCCCGGCGCCGTCACCGCGGGCCGGTACCAGTTCGGCATGCCGCCGATCTACGCGTCGGATCCCTTCCTCGCGGTGCAGCGCGCGCTGGCCTCGCCGTGGCTGGATTTCCCGATGGCGGTCCTCTCGGTCGCGTGCGAGGGGTGGGTGCTCGCGCTGCTCGTCGGCGCGGTCGCCTGGGGGCGCGCGCGGGATCTGCGCGTCGCGCTGCGCGAGGCGGGGCCGGCGCTGGGCGCGCTCCTCGCCTCGGGGCTCGCGGTGCAGGTCCTGAAGCACCTCGCGCACACGCCCCGGCCGGTCTCGGTCCTCGGCGCGGCCCGGGTGCACGTCGTCCTGGAGCCCCTCTGGCTCGGCGCCTTCCCGAGCGGTCACGCCGCCGCAGCCGCCGCGCTCGCCGCCTGGGCGACGCTCCGCCGCGGCTCCGCGGCCTGGCCCCTGTTGCTCCTGGCGCTCGCCGGTGGCCTGTCGCGCGTCTACGTCGGTGCCCACTGGTGCACGGACGTGGTGGCCGGCTGGGCGGTCGGCGCGCTGGTCGGTGCCGCGGCGTGGGCCATCGCGCGCGCCTGGGACCGCCGGCCCGCGTCTGGCGCACCCGCGTATGGGCGCCGTCACGCCGCGCGCGCGGGGATGGGCGCGCCGGGGACGACGAGCACCTCGCAGCCCGCATGACGGAGCAGCGACGCCGTCCTGGCCGCCCGGAGCCAGCGGCGGAGCGCGCCGCCCGCCGGCGCCCCCACCACCAGCAGATCGCACCCCTCGGCCGCGACGAACCGCGGGATCTCGTCGACCGCGCGTCCGACCAGCCTGCACGTCCTCACCGGGCCGGCCCCGAGCGACTCCGCCTCGCACGCCCAGGCGACGAGGCGGAAGCCCGCGCCGAGCCCGGCGCGCCCCGGCTTCGCAGGCGGCGCGAACAGCGGCTCCGGACCGTGGGGCGCCCGCTCGTCCACGTGTACGATGGTGAGCCGCGCGCCCGTTCGAGCCGCCAGCAGCGCCGCCTGGCGCACCACGCCCGCCGGAGCTTCCGACAGCTCCACCGCACAGCAGATCCGGTGCCACTCCATGGCTCGCCTCTCGACGGGATCTTCCCGGCGGAGGCCCGTCGATTCCGTGACGGTTCGGTGCCGAATTCGCGAAGCCCGGACCACGGCCGGGGTGCACCCCCGGCGACCCGGTCATCCGCGCTCCTCGACGAGCCGTCCGTGCTCGACCCGGACGTCCAGGTTGCCCGACGCGAGCGCCGACGCGCCCACCACCCGCACCTCGCCCTCGCCCAGCCGGACCTCGAGCCGCGCGCCCGGCGCGAAGCCCCGCAGGTCGAGGTCCAGCCTGCCCTTGCCCACCCTGAGCCGCAGCGGCTTGGACCCGTCCCGCGGGACGTGCAGCTTCACCTCGGTGCGCCGCTCGGTGAACCACCCCAGGCGGTCGATCGACAGCACGGCCGCGTCCGCGCCCTCCCGCCAGCTCCACTGGAGGTGGCTCGTCGGGAACCCGAAGGCCCGGACCTGGTAGGACGCCTCGAAGTCGCGGCCGGCGTCGAGCGTCACGGTGCCCTCGTCCACCGACACCTCCCAGGCTGCGGCGCCGCTCGCCGCCACCTGGGCGGCGGTGCGGGAGAACGTCTTCGACGAGACGTAGGGCGTCGCGACCAGCGCCCCCGCGGTGAGCAGCGCGAGCGCGCCGCCGCCCAGCACCGTGACGAGCCGCGCCCTCCGGCGGTCCCGCGCCAGGACCTCGGGCGCCGCCGGCTCCGGCACCCGATCCAGGTCGAGCAGACGGTACAGCGCCAGCGCGACGATCCAGACCATCCCCCCGGACCAGACGACGTCGCTCAGGAAGTGGCCTCCCGCCATCATCCGGGCGACGCCGAGCAGGGCGCCCCACCCGACGCCGGCGAGCAGGAAGGCGGCCGCCGTCTTCCGGCGGCGCCGCCTCAGGACCAGGTACGGCGTGCTCAGGTAGAAGCCCATCGAGCAGTGGCCGCACGGGAACGACTTCGCCTGGGCGTCGTCGCCCTTCACCCAGACCGGGAGGAAGGGCTCGCGGCCCCCGAGCTCCTGCACCTCGCGCGGCCGCGGCCGGCCGTAGTGATCCTTGAACGCGACGTTGACGAGGAGCCCCGGTCCGAGGGCCACGACCAGCACCAGGAACAGCGCCGGCCTCCGCCACCCGAGGAGCGCGCGCGGGTACCAGTAGGAGAGCGTGTACGCGCCCAGCGCGGCCGCGGCCAGCAGGACGCCCGCGAACACGCCGTAGCGGTAGACCGCGCTCCACGGCGGCCGCTCCGCCAGCGGCCAGCTGCAGCAGCCCTCGCGGAACGCGTCCGCGGCGGCGAGGTCGAGGCGCGTCGTCCAGAAGACGGCGGTGGCACCCGCCAGGAGGAGGGCGACCGCGATCGCCTCGCGGCGCAGGGTGCCGCCCGGAGAACGGGGCATGGGCGCGGAGCGTCGCACGCGCCGCGCGCCGAGCGCAACGTCGGGGACTCGCCGGCCGGGACGCCGGGCCGCCATCCCCACCGCCCAGCGGCGGCGGTCAGGGCGAGTGCGAGACCTCGCCACCGCCCGCGGCGGCCGGGGGCGCCGCCTCGCCGAGGCCCGAGGAGATCCATCCCTCGAGCAGGGTCGAGGTCACCGCCAGGACGACCGGCCCGATGAAGAGCCCGATGATGCCGAGCCAGAGGAGGCCGCCCACCACGCCGGGGAGGATGAGCAGGAGCGACAGGTCGGCGCCCCGCTTGATGAGCACCGGCCTCAGCACGTTGTCGACGGTCACCGCCACGACCGTGAAGACGAGCAGCGTCGTCGCTCGCCCCGCCGAGCCGGTGGCGTAGAGCCAGATCACGCAGGGAGCCAGCGCGACGAGGGGACCGAGCTGGGCGATGCAGAGCAGGAAGATGACCGCGGTGAGGAGGCCCGCGAACGGGAAGCCGACGACGACGAGCCCGATCGCCGAGATCGCCGCCTGCACGACCGCGGTGACCACGATCCCGAGCGCGACGGCGCGGATCGCCTTCCCGGCCAGCGTGACGAGCGCGTCGCCGCGCTCCGCGGCGAGCCGGCGGAAGAAGCGGCGGAGCTGCTCGGCCGCGGCCTCTCCCCTCGCGTACAGGATGGCGGAGACGACGACGGTGAGGAGGAAGTGCACCACCATGCCCCCGAAGCTCCCCGCCTGCGCGGCGAACCACCCCACCGCCGTCTTGAAGTACGGCGTCAGCCGGGCGGTCAGCTCGTGCGGGTCCAGGGCCGCCAGCGCCTGCCACCGCTCGGCCAGCTTCTGGCCGAGGAGGGGCACCGTCTCCACCCAGGGCGGGGGCGGCGGCACCTTCGCATTGGGCAGCTCCCGCGCCAGCTCCGCGATCCGGTCGGCCTGCTCGACGATGGTGGACACCGCCAGGTAGAGGGGGATGAACAGGACGAGGAGCAGCGCCACCGTCATCACCGCGACCGCGGCGCCGCGCCGGCCGCCGAGGCGCGCCTGGAGGCCGATCATGAGCGGCCAGGTCGAGACGACGACCATCGTTCCCCAGAGGACGGCGGGGAGGAAGGGCCGCAGCACCCAGAGGCTGCCCGCGATGAGCAGGCCGATCCCCAGGATGGAGAGCGTGATGCGGGTGAGGTCGCGAGAGGCCGCCGGAGAAGAGGTGTCGGGCATCGGTCGCTCGCCGGCGCGGTGGCAGCGGCCGGGCTGCCCCGCCTCCGGCGCCTCCTTTCCAGCGGGCATGACACGGGTCGTTCCGGCGAGGAACGGGACCAAGGTCCTACCCCGGGTTTCCGGGCGGCCCGGGTCGGACGCGGCTCGGCCGGCCTCGGGACCGTTCGCCCCTTCGCGGCCCCATCCACGATTCGTCGGCGGTTTGCTGATAGCCTGCGCCCGTGAACGCCCGTCCCCCGGGAACCTCGATGCTGGCCGCGGCGGTCCTCCTCGCCGCGATTCCTCTCGCGGCGAGGGCCGCCACCACCTTGCCGACCTATGCCGTGGGCTCGATTCCCGTCGCCCCGGGCTACGCCTCCGTCGAGTTCCCGATCCACGGCGACTTCCGGGGCGAGGTCGGCGCGCTCGCGCTCGGCCAGGGAACCTACGACGACAAGAACCCCTTCGCGTACCTCTCGCTGGTGGCGCCGTCGGCGTGGCTCCACTTCGACGGCGTGGCGAACCTGCGCCTCTCGGCGGCGTTCCAGGAGTTCCTCTACCGCGCGGTCCCGGCGATGGGCATCCCGGACTCGCACGAGGAGCGGGTCGTCGCCAGGGCCCGCCTCCAGCAGCCGCGCGGCTCGGCGGCGCTCTACGAGCTGGTCCAGCTCGACGTGCGGAGCTTCGACGACGCGGGAGGCACCCATCGCATCGTCTACGTGCCGCGCTTCCGCGTCGGGCAGGGCTTCAACCTCGACGCGGTCCGCATCCAGTCCCTCGTCCTCTACCAGGAGCTGGCGCTGCGATTCTCCGACGCGTCGTACACCACGCGCGCCTTCGACTTCTTCCGGGCGTTCGCCGGCTACACGTGGACGACGCGGCGGGGCCTCTTCGTCACCCTCGGCCTCGTCGGCCAGATCTCGCTGAGCCCCCCGGCAACGCGGTACGACTTCCTGTTCGGTCCGGTGCTGGCCTTCAACTACCGGTTCCGTACTCCGGTCCCGGCCGAGGTCGAGACCCCGCCGCCGCCCCCCGACGTCGAGCTGCAGTGACGCGGAGGGCGGTCGGGCAGCCTGTCTCCCCGGGAGCTACAGCGAGACGCCCGCGGAGACCTGCGGCGTCCAGATGTCGCAGTTGTGCGAGCAGTTGGCGGCGTGGTCGTAGGTGACCCCGAGCGAGATGACGCGCCCCAGCGAGAAGCCCGCGCGCCCGCCGACGCCGTTCTGGTCCGGCAGGCTCCCGCCCACGAACCAGTGCGTGTAGTAGGCGCCGACGTAGGGGTGGAACGGCATGGGGACGTACCAGGTGATACCCGGCCTGAGGGTCCACAGGGTCGGCGAGTTGCCGAAGGCGTAGGCCAGCTCGGCGTTGGGCGTGAGCCCGGCGACCCACTTGTAACCGACGCCGACGTTCAGGCTGCCGTAGGTCTGGCCGTAGGCGAAGGTGGTCCCGACGCTCCCCCACCCGTAGATCTTGCGCTCCCGCTTCTCGGGCGCTGCCTGGGGCGCGGGTGCCGGAGCCGCAGCGGGAGGTGGAGCCGCGGGGGGCGGAGCGGCCGCCGCCGCGGGCGCGGCAGCCGCAGCGGGCGCGGCAGCCGCCGCAGGCGCCGCAGCCGCAGCGGGCGCCGCAGCCGCAGCGGGCGCCGCAGCCGCCGGCTCGGTCTGTGCCGGCGGAACCTGTTCCGCAGGCGCGGCGGGTGCCGCAGCCGGCTGCTCCGCCGGCGCGTAGGCGGGTGGTGTGGACGGCTCCGCTGGCGCCGCCGCGGGTGGCGCCGCGTAAGCAGGTGGAGGCGCGGGGGGCGCCGGCGACTGCGCCCAGGCGGCGCCGGCGATCGTGAGGAGCAGGGCGGCGATTGCGAGCGAGCGGTGCATGGTTCCTCCAAGGATCCCGGTGCTCCTGCCGCCGGCCTCACCGGCGCGCCCGGGGCGATGAATGCGGCTACCTCGTCATCTTCACTGCGCGGTCGTTCACCGGCTGGACGGGACGCGCGTTGTTCGGGTACCTCTTCGCGAAGGTGGCCTCCTCGGCCTTGGAGACCTCCACCGGCGTCTTGAGGACGAACCAGGTGACCTCCTCGCTGCACGGCGGCGTGGTGAGCGAGCCGGTGAACGTGTAGTAGCCCCGGTCGGCGGGCAGGAGCTGGCCGGCGTCCACGATGGCGTCCGCGGGCGCGTGCGCGGGCCCCTCGCCCGCCGGGAAGTGCTTCCAGAGCTTTTCCAGGAACGCGTTGTCCCGGCCGCTCTTCAGGAGGACGGCGACGACGGCGAGCTTCCCCTCGCCGTCGCGGTGCACCAGGTGCGCCACCATCGCGTACGCCTGGCCGGCGATCCGCTCCTCGGACGGGTGGTGGAAGTGGAACTGGACGAGGTCCCAGCGCTTCCCGCCCACGGTGATGAAGCTCCCGGGCGCGTAGTCCACCTGGATGGAGTGGCCGTTGTCCACGATGCGCAGCGGCGAGGGGGCGTAGCTGAACTCGATCGCCGGCAGGTCGGCGGCGGCCCCGCGGATGTCGATGGGCGACTGGTGCTTCCCCGACTTGCAGACCGCGTATTCGGGGTTCACCTCGGCCCAGTGCGCGGGGCCGTGCTCGCCCTGGTACGACCAGGGGTGCTGGGCCGCCGCCGGGAGCGCGGCGAGCGCCGCGCCCGCGATCGCGGCGAGGCGCAGCTGGGCGGCGAGGTGCTGGGACACGGACCCTCCTGGGGTGACGGGCGAAATGCGTGCGAGGCTCGCTGGACGGTGGTCGATGGTGGCACCTCCGCGCCATCAGACCTTGGTCCGTGGGGCCGAGAGATGCTCACGGCCTGAGCCGGCCGGCGGTCTCGAGCTGCGGTTCGGCGAGGGCGACGCCGAGGGCGTCGACGGTCCCCGCGAGCGGTCCGGGGCTCCAGGAAGGAACCCGGATGGGGCTCGACCAAGGTCGTCTTCCCCCCGGCGGCGAATCGGGCGATCCAGCATCTCCATGAGAACCATCGCCATCGCGGTACTCGCGTCCCTGGCCGGCGCAGCGGCAGCGCAGGACTCCGCCGAGAGCTGGCCGCGCGGCATCACCGTCGAGCAGGGAACGCTGCTCGTCTACTCGCCCCAGATCGAGAAGTTCGAGGGCGTGACGCTCTCCGGGCGCTCGGCGATCTCGTGGGAGGCGAAGGGGGGCGCGCCCGTGTTCGGCGTGTTCTGGTTCGACGCGCGCGTGCTCGTGGACAAGGACAAGCGAGAGGTTCACGTCGAGAAGCTCTCGGTCACCAAGGTCCGGTTCCCGAACGCGACTCCGGAGCAGGAGAAGAAGGTGGCGAACCTCGTCGAGGCGGAGATCCCGAAGTGGGACCTGTCGCCGTCGCTCGACGAGCTGCAAGCCTCGATCGCGGCGTCGGAGCGCGTGAAGAAGAGCGAGAAGGGGATCGCGGCGGCGCCGCCGAAGCTGCTCTTCTCGACCGAGCCCGCGGTGCTGCTCCTCTACGACGGACAGCCGGCGGTCCGGGCGATCCCCGACGCCGGCCTCGACCGCGTCGTGAACACGCCGCTCTTCGTGGTGCGCGATCCCGGGAACGCGCGCTTCTACCTGGGGAGCGACACGCTCTGGTACGAGGCCGCCGATCCGAAGGGGCCCTGGGCGGTGGTCTCCGGGCCGACTCCCAAGGTGAAGGCGTTCTTCGACGCGAGGCCGCCGCCGCCGGCGCCGCCGCCCGCCGAGGGGGAGACCGCGCCCGCCACGGCGAAGGCGCCTCCGCCGGTCCCCCCGAAGATCATCGTCGCGACCGAGCCGACGGAGCTGATCGTCTTCGACGGCAAGCCGTCCTGGGTGCCGCTCGGCGCGGACGGGAAGCTCCTCTATGCCGACAACACCGACGGCAACGTCCTCGTGTACGTGCCGACCAACGAGACGTTCGTGCTCGTCTCGGGCCGCTGGTACAAGGCGGCCTCGCTGGCGGGCCCCTGGACGGCCGTGCGGCCGGACAAGATGCCGGTCTCCTTCAAGGAGATCCCGCCCGAATCCGCGGTCGCCGACGTCCGCACCTTCGTCGCGGGGACGCCGGAGGCGGAGGACGCCGTCGCCGACGCGCAGATCCCGCAGACCGCGGCCGTGAAGCGCGACCAGACGCTCGTGGTGACGTACGACGGCGACCCGAAGTTCAAGGCCATCGAGGGGACGAAGATGGCCTACGCCGTCAACACGCAGTACTCGGTGCTCCAGGACTCCGGGAAGTACTGGTGCTGCTACCAGGCGGTCTGGTACGTGGCGGCCGCGCCGGCGGGGCCCTGGGCGGTGAGCGACAAGCGGCCGCCGTCGGTGGACCAGCTCCCGCCCAGCGCGCCGGTCTACAACGTGAAATACGTCTACGTGTACCAGTCCACGCCCGAGGTGGTGTACGTCGGGTACCTGCCCGGCTATGCGGGCGTCTACCCGTACTACGGCACGGTCGTCTACGGGACGGGCTACTACTACCCGCCGTACATCGGGCCCGTGTACTGCTACCCGCGTCCCGCCACCTTCGGCGTCCACGTCTCGTACAGCCCGTGGGGCGGCTGGGGCGTCGGCGTCAGCTACGGGACGCCCTTCTTCTCGGTGGGGATCCACTTCGGCGGCTACGGCGGCTACTACGGGCCGCGCGGCTACTACCCGCCGCGGCCGCCGCCGTACGGCTACCGGCCGCCGCCGCCCGGCTACCGGCCACCCGGCGGTTACCCTGGCAACCGGCCCGGCGGACCTGGCGGGGTGGGCGGCGCCGGTGGGGTCGGCGGACCGGGCGGGGTCGGAGGGGTCGGAGGCCCCGGCGGGCCAGGCGGACCGGGCGGACCGGGAGGGCCAGGCGGACCGGGCGGACCGGGACGCGGCCCGAGCGCGTCGCAGCCGATCGCCGGGCAAGGCAGCGCGGGCGGACCGCGCCCTTCCCAGGGAAACATCTATCAGAAGCCCGGCAACGAGAACCGCAACGCGCAGGTCGCGACCTCCGACCGGCGCGCTCCCACCGCCTCGGCCCAGCCCAACAACGTCTACGGCGACAAGTCCGGGAACGTGTACCGCCAGAACCAGGGCGGCAGCTGGGACAAGAACACGTCGGGTGGATGGCAGCAGGCCGGCGGCGCACAGGAGCGGGGCGGCCAGGGCGGCGGCGCCGGCGGCGGGCGGTCGTCGCCGTCCCCCTCCAACTCGCAGGCGGCGCCGCGGGGCGGAGGCGGGGGCGCTCCCGCCGGGTTGAGCAATGACGCAGCCGCGCGTAGCCGCGGCGGCGGTGGAGGCCACGGCGGCGGCGGTGGTGGCCGCGGCGGCGGTGGAGGTCGCGGCGGCGGCGGAAGGCGCTGAACGAGGGCGCGATTCGAGATCACGGATCGCGAACCCGCGTCCAGGATCGGATCTGCCAGGCAGGCGTTCCTCGTGCGGACGCCGCGCCCGGCGCGGAGATGCGAGGAGGCGAGCACAGGGCGAGGCCCGGCGGCTCGGGCTGGCGGCGAGCGCCGGCGGTGGCCGCGCTCGCCCTGCTGCTCCCGGCGGCGAAGGCGCCCGCAGACGACGGCGGCCGCCCCGCCGAGCGCGCCGGGGTCACCGCGCAGGCCGCCTCTCTCGGCGCAACCGCCACCGCCTTTCCGGGCGGGGAGCTCATGCCGCTCCGCGCGCCGACGTTCCCCGACGCCGCCCCGCAGCCTCCGCGCGCGGCCCGGGCGCTCCTCGAGGAGGGCGCCATCCTGGCGACGACGTTCGCGGTCTACGCGGCGCAGCCGCTCCCGGCCCCGGACGCGACGCCGTTCAGCGCCGCGGCCAAGCTGCGCCTCGAGCCCGGCTCGTTCGCGCTCGACGCGGACGACCTCCCCACGAACTACGTCGGCCACCCGGTGGCCGGCATGTACTACTACCAGATCGCCCGCGGGAACCGGCTCGGGGTGCTGCCGTCGGCGGCGTTCGCGGCCGGGTCCGGCCTTCTCTGGGAGCTGGCCGAGTACCACGAGCCCGCCGCGGTGAACGACGTCGTCGCCACCGCGGTCGGCGGGGTCGCCCTCGGGGAGGCGTTCACGCAGCTCGGCGCCTGCCTGGAGCGGCGCGGAGGAGCGGTGGCCCGCTTCCTCGCGCTGGTGGCGAACCAGCCCAAGTGGCTCAACGACCGGATCGACGGCGCCGCCTCGGAGGAAGGCCCGCGGCGCGGATGGGATCGCCTGACCGTGTCGATCGCAGGCGGCGCGGTGACGGGGAGCGGCGGCACCGCCTCGCAGCTCCGGCTCGGGGCGGGCTCGCGGATCGTCCGCGTGCCCGGCTACGGCCAGGCGGGCCGCTCGTGGCAGCCGCTCACCGACGGCAACGTCTCCGCGCTCGGGATCCAGATGGCCTGGGGCCACGCGGGGATCTCGGAGGTGGACCTGCTCGCCGAGGCGTCGCTCGCGGGCGTCTACCTCCGCGACGTGGACGAGGACGGGCGCGGGCAGGACCTCGTCGCGGCCGTCCAGGCGGGGTGGGACTACGACCGCCGCTCCGCCGCGGCCGCGGGCGGAAGCCCGTACGACTACCTGGTGCTGCTGCGGTTGCCGTCCGTCGCGCTCCGCCACCGCCTGCTGCTGGGGGAGGCCAGCGTCGAGCTCGGCCTCGACGCGGCGCTCTCGTTCGGCGCGGTTCAGCCGCTGGCGCTGCTCGGCCTGCCCTCGGACCTCCCCGGCGTACCGGGGGTGGTGGCCTTGCAGGGCTACTACCATGGCCTCGGGTTCATGGCGGCGCCCCGCCTCGCCTTCGGTGCCGGCGCGGTGACCGCGTCGGTCTCGGGACGGCTCGACCGGCTCTGGGCGCTCGTGGGCGGCGACGTGACGCAGCGATCGGACGGCCAGGCGCGCCTCGAGGATCGGCGCGCCGACCTGGACGTCGCAGCCGCGTGGCGAGCCTGGCGCGGCGTCGAGATCGGCGCAGCGTGGCAGCGCCACGCCAGGTGGGGCCGAGCGAACGATCTCGTGGCGCAGCGGGCGGAGTCGCGGCTGCTGCTCCGCGTCGAGACGGTCCTGTGACGCGCCGGACGTCGGGTGGTCCGTTCGAGTTGGAACGGGCGTCGCCGGACGCCCCTCCGACGAGTGCGCCCCTTGGCCGCAGGGACGATCGTCCAATAGGCGTGAGCCCAGGAACCTCGTAGTCGTGCTGGTGGCGCAGCGCGCGCGCCGGCCAGGCGAGACCGCGCACGCTCGGGGGTAGCCATGATCTGGGTAGAGCTGGCGATCGTGCTCGGCATGATCGTGATCGGCGCGCGGCTCGGCGGCATCGGGCTCGGCGTCATGGGCGGGATGGGGGTCCTGATCCTGAGCTTCTTCTGCGGCGACCGGCCCGCCGAGCCCCCCATCGACGTGATGCTGATGATCGCGGCGGTCTGCACCGCCGCCGGGACGCTCCAGGCGGCGAAGGGGATGGACTACCTCGTGTCGCTGGCGGAGAAGGCGCTCCGCAAGTACCCGCCCGCGATCACCTACGTCGCGCCCGTGGTCGCGTGGCTCTTCACGCTCTTCGCCGGCACCGGCCACGTGGCCTACGCGATCCTCCCCGTCATCGCCGAGGTCTCGCGCGAGGCCGGGGTCCGTCCGGAGCGGCCGCTGTCGATCTCCGTCATCGCGTCGCAGCAGGCCATCACCGCGAGCCCGATCTCCGCCGCGACGGTGGCGCTGGTGACGATGCTCGCGCCCTCGAACATCACGCTCGCCGGGGTCCTCTCGGTGTGCATCCCCTCGACGCTGATCGGCGTGCTCTGCGGCGCCTTCGTCGCGAGCAAGATGGGCAAGGAGCTGAAGGACGACCCGGAGTACCAGCGGCGCCTCGCCGCCGGCGAGCTCGAGACGGCCGCGCCGGCCGCCGCTGCCGCTGCCGCCGACGGCGGCAAGCCCGAGGCGCCGGGCACGGCGAAGGGCGCGGTGCTCCTCTTCATCGCCGCGGCGATCGCGATCGTGCTCCTCGGGTCGTTCGAGAGCCTGCGGCCGGCCTGGACGGTGGACGGCAAGCTGGTGCGGATGGGGATGGCCAACGCCATCGAGGTCGTGATGATGACGGTCGCCGCGCTGATGATCCTGTTCTGCAAGGCGGGGGTCGAGGAGGCGGCGAAGGGCACCGTCTTCCGCGCCGGCATGCAGGCGGTCATCGCCATCTTCGGCATCGCCTGGATGGGCGACACCTTCTTCAAGGCGAACCAGGCGCAGATCCAGGGGCCGCTCGAGGCCATGGTCCACCACGCGCCCTGGGCGTTCACGCTCGCGCTGTTCGCGCTCTCGATCCTGCTCTACAGCCAGGCGGCCACGGTCCGGACGCTGATGCCGCTCGGGCTCTCCATCGGCCTCCCGGCCGCAGGGCTGGTGGGCGCCTTCCCCGCGGTGAACGGTTACTTCTTCATCCCCAACTACCCGACGCTGGTGGCGGCCATCAACTTCGACCGCACCGGGACGACGCGGATCGGGAAGTACGTGCTGAACCACAGCTTCATGCTGCCCGGGCTCGTCGCCACCGCCGTCGCGGTGACGGTCGGGCTCGTGCTCGGGCGAGTCCTCCTGTAGCGCCAAGAGACGGGCGGGCGCGGCCCGCCGGAAGGAGCAGGTCATGGCAACGGTCACGGCAGCGAAGGTCCGGACGGAGCACGACTTCCTCGGAGACCGGGAGGTCCCCGCGGACGCGTACTACGGCGTCCAGACGCTGCGCGGCTCGGAGAACTTCCCGATCACGGGGCTCCCGATCCACCCGGCGCTCATCCGCGCCATGGGGATCGTGAAGAAGGCGGCGGCGCTCGCGAACCGGGACACCGGCCACCTCGACGCCAAGATCGCGAACGCCATCGCCCAGGCGGCGGACGACGTCATCGCCGGCAAGCTCGACCAGTGGTTCATCGTCGATCCGATCCAGGGCGGCGCCGGCACCTCGATCAACATGAACACCAACGAGGTGATCGCGAACCGCGCCCTCGAGCTGCTCGGGCACCCCAAGGGCACGTACACGGTGGTGAGCCCGAACTCGCACGTCAACATGGCGCAGTCCACGAACGACTCGTTCCCGACCGGCATCCACATCGCCACCCTCGACCTCGGCAAGAAGCTGGTGGCGGAGCTCGAGCTGCTGCACCAGGCGTTCGCCAAGAAGGAGAAGGAGTTCGCCGGCATCATCAAGATGGGCCGCACCCACATCCAGGACGCGGTGCCCGTCCGGCTCGGCCAGGAGTTCGGCGCGTACCGCCGGGTGATCGGTCGCGACATCGAGCGCATCCGGAATACCGGGAAGACGCTGGTCGAGGTGAACATGGGGGCCACCGCGGTCGGCACGGGGCTCAACGCCGACCCGGACTACATCAAGGCGGTCGTGAAGCACCTCGCCGAGTTCAGCGGCTGGCCGATCGTGAGCGCGCCGGACCTCGTCGACGCCACGCAGAACACCGATGCCTACACGGAGGTGTCGGCGGCGCTCAAGGTCTGCATGATGAACCTCTCCAAGATCGCCAACGACCTGCGCCTCATGGCGTCCGGGCCGCGGTGCGGCCTGGGCGAGCTCAACCTGCCGGCCCGCCAGCCCGGCTCCTCGATCATGCCCGGCAAGGTGAACCCGGTGATGGCGGAGGTCATCAACCAGGTCGTTTTCCAGGTGATCGGGAACGACACCACCGTCTGCCTGGCGAGCGAGGCGGGCCAGTTCGAGCTGAACGTGATGGAGCCGGTGCTGGCGTTCAACCTGCTCCAGTCCATCAGCATCATGACCAACGCCTTCCGCGTCTTCCGCACCTTCTGCGTCGAGGGGCTCACCGCCAACGCCGAGCGGATGAAGGCCTACGTGGACAACAGCGTCGGCGTCATCACCGCCATCAACCCGCACGTCGGCTACGAGACCGCGGCGCGCATCGCCCGCGAGGCGAACGTGAGCGGCAAGCCGGTGCGCGAGCTGATCCTGCGCGACAAGGTGCTGACCAAGGAGCAGCTCGACGCCATCCTCGACCCGTTCGAGATGACGAAGCCGGGCATCGCCGGGGCGAAGCAGATGAAGCACGACCACGTCTGGAAGGACACGGACGAGGAGAAGAAGCACTAGAAGGGGGAAGACCATGCACTGGACGAGAACTCGGACCTCGATGGCGGTGGCGGCGATCTTCGCGATCGCGCTGGCGCTCCCCGCATGGGCCGCGGGGAAGCCCACCGTGAAGATCCTCGCGACCGGCGGCACCATCGCCGGCGCGCAGCCCAAGCCCGGCGAGGTCGGCTACAAGGCCGGCGCCTACAACGTGGACGTGCTCATCAAGGCGGTGCCCGGGCTCGGCGACGTCGCCGAGGTGACCGGCGAGCAGATCGCCAGCATCGGCAGCCAGGACATGAACGACGCGGTCTGGATCAAGCTCGCGCGCCGCGTGAACGAGGTGCTGGCCGATCCCGCCATCTCGGGCGTCGTCGTCACCCACGGCACCGACACCATGGAGGAGACCGGCTTCTTCCTGAACCTCGTCACCAAGAGCGACAAGCCGGTGGTGCTGGTCGGCTCGATGCGCCCCGCCACGGCGATCAGCGCCGACGGCCCCATGAACCTCTTCAACGCCGTCTCGGTGGCGGTGGACCCGGCCGCCCGCGGGCGCGGCGTGATGGTGGTGCTGAACGACGTCGTCCACTACGCCCGCGAGACCACCAAGACCAACACCACCTCGCTCCAGACCTTCGCCTCGCCCAACCGCGGCCCGGCGGGGTTCGTCCTGTTCGGCAAGCCGCGCTGGTTCTCCAAGCCCACCTGGAAGCACACCAGCGAGAGCGCCTTCGCGGGCGCCATCCCGGACGCGCTGCCGCGCGTGGACATCGTCTACGCCTACGCCAACGTCGGCCCGGAGCTGGCCAACGCCGCGATCGCCGCGGGGGCGAAGGGCCTGGTCCTGGCCGGCGTCGGCGATGGGAACGGCACCCAGGCGCTGGTGGACGCCCTCGCCGCGGCCGTGAAGAAGGGCGTGGTGGTGGTCCGCAGCTCGCGGACCAACTCCGGCGCGGTGGCCCGGAACGTCGAGCTCGACGACGACAAGCTCGGGTTCGTCGCGGCGCAGGAGCTCAACCCCCAGAAGGCGCGGGTGCTGCTGCAGCTCGCGCTCACCAAGACGAAGGACGCCGCCGCGGTCCAGCAGCTCTTCGACCAGTACTGATGGACGGGCCGGCGACACCGCCGTCGACGCCCAGGACGCCCCGGGCACGGGGTATCCTGGGCGTCGCATGATCGACCCCGGCCGGCCCCCGCAGTCAGGGAGATCCTTCGTGAAACGGACGCCCTTCCTGCTCGCAGCGGCGCTCCTCCTCGTGCCCCCGCAGGCCCGGCCACAGGTGCCGGCGGAGCCGGCTGCCGCCGCGGAGTCGAAACCGCCCGATCTTCGGCCGCCGCCGCCGGTGCTCGCGGCCGAGCCATCGCTGGCGCCCGCCGCCGCGCCTCCCGCCGCCGCCCAGGTGACCTCGCAGGCCAAGCCCGCCCACGGCCTCTTCCCGCTCTGGGGCGACAAGGTGCGCGCCAAGGGGTTCGACCTCCCCAACCCGTTCGGCGTGATGGTGAACTACTACTACCAGAAGTCCGACATCACGATCTCGAACCTGAAGCTCGGGTTGAACGGCGGCGCCCTGCAGCCGGTGGACTTCATCAAGATCCCGGACGCGAGGACGAAGGCCAGCGCCCTCACGGTCCGGCCGAGCCTGATGGTCCTCCCCTTCTTCTCCGTCTACGCCGTGTTCTCCAGCGGCGCGACGCAGACGAACGTCCACGTCGCCGAGCCGGTGGACTTCACGACGCTCGCCAAGAGCGGCGCGCAGGTGCTGTCGCTCGGCGGGACCTTCCAGATGGGCTACAAGGGGTTCTTCGGCGTCGCGGACTTCAACGGCTCGGTGTCGGACGTGGAGCGGCTCGCCGACGCCGTCGGGGCGAACATGCTCTCGTTCCGCCTCGGCTACAACCACCGCCTGAACGACGACGGCCGCGGGATCGCGCTCTGGGCCGGGACGGCAGGCCAGGTCATCGACGTCGCGACCGAGGGCACGGTGCGTCTCGCCGAGGTGCTTCCGCCGCCGTCGGGTGACAGGTGCAGCACCCTCCCGCCGGCGCAGCGGACGCTCTGCACCGCGCTGGTGCAGGCGATCTCGGACCCCAACGCCACGGTCACCTACTCCCTCGACAAGAAGCCGCTCCACGTCTGGAACATGATCCTCGGCACGCAGTTCGCGCTGGACAGGTTCTGGCACTTCCGCGTCGAGACCACGTTCCTGGGCGGTCGGACCTCGTTCCTCCTCGGGACCGAGTACCGGTTCGACATCCTCTAGGGGGCCTTTAGGGCGCCTCGCGCGCCGGCGCGCCGGGCACGTAGTCGTGCACGACGCGCGCGACCTCCTCCTCGGGCCGCGGGATCGACGAGCGGATCCCGGAGTTCCGGCGGGTGCGCCCCGCCACCGCCTTGAAGACCGGCCCGGAGCGGTCCTCGTCGCACTGCAGGCACGCGTTGAGCCGCCCGTCGGGCCGCGTCGGCGCCTCCGCCTCGATCCAGCTCAGCACACAGACGCCGAAGCACTCCCGCCGGGTGTTCCGCGCGTTGAAGAACCAGGTCCGCGCGCAGGGGCCGCTGAACCCGAGCGCCTCGATGCAGGCGAGGCTCCCCGAGTCGCTCAGGTCGATCCCGCAGCGGCGCACCGGCGCGGTGAGGTCCGGCCTCTCGAGGTACACGGCGAGATCCTGGAGCGTCGAGCAGGTGCCGCACGCGCCGGTGTGGGTGACGGCGAAGCCCGCGGCGCGGGACGCCGCCTCGTCCCCGAAGGTGGCGAGCCGGTAGCGCGTGCCGTCCGGCTCGAACCGGACGCCGCACACCGTCCCGGCGGGCGCGGCGGGCGGCGCGCGGCCGCGCCAGGCCTGGTAGGGATCGCCGTCCAGCGCCGGCGGGTCGAGCGCCACCTTGGAGCGGAGCGCCGCGACGAGGCGGGCGTCGGCGGTGGGTGGCTCCGGCGCGGGCCGCGCCCCGGCGCAGGCCGCGAGCAAGGCCGCCGCCGCGACTGCTCGCATCAGAACACCTCGCCCGCCCCGAAGTACACCGCGAACGAGTCCTGGCCGCCCGCGAAGTCGAGCGTCACCGCGTTCCGCGCCTCGCGGTTCATCATGAACCGGAGCCCGACGCCACCGGCGGGCCGCACCGTCGAGAAGAGCGCCTCGCTCCCCTGCGAGAAGCCCGGCACGCTCACGGCGGGCCGGGAGAAGGTGGACGCGTTCGCGAAGACGGTCCCGCCCAGGAAGCCGTCGGAGGTGAGGCGGAACCGCCACTCCACCTCGCCGTAGACCTCGGCGTGGCCGCGGAAGCGCCCCTGCACGTACCCGCGGCCGCTGCGGTTTCCGTAGTCCCAGCCGATCGACGGCAGCGCCAGGTACGGGAGGTGGCCGCTCGTCACCGCGGCCCCCATGAGCCAGAAGGCGAGGACGTTCCGCGGCACCTCCTCGGAGAGCCCGAGGTAGGTCCGCACCTCGCCGTGGACCGCGGTCGCGTCCTTGCTGCTCCCCAGCCACGTGGGGAACGCGCGGAACGAGCCGGAGAGGTACCATCCGCGGTAGGCGCTGATGGTGGAGTCGCGGCTGTCGTACAGGAGCTCGGCCGCGACGCCCGACGCGCCGTAGGCCTTCGGGCTGAAGCCGAACTGCGCGCTGTAGGCGTAGTGGCTCGTCACCGCCGGCGGGCTGGCCGCGAGGTCGAGCTTCCCGTCCGCGATCCCGTAGTACCGGTCGAGCCGGTAGCTCGCGCCCGCGTAGAAGGCGCCCGCCACGCGCCGGAGCACGGTCTGGTGGAGACGGATCAGGTCGAAGTCCATCGGCTGCGCCCCCGACACCGTGGTCGTGCCGCCGAGGCCACCCACCGAGGTCTCGGTCCCCTCGGCGCTCGACGACGACCCGAGGCCGTAGGTGGGCTGGTTGGTGAGGAGCAGCCGGTAGTCCCCCTGGAGCTGCCAGGCGTTGTCGGCGAGCAGCGCGTTCTCGCGCGCCATCAGGATGACCTGGCTCTTGGAGGTGTAGAGCGCGACGAGTCCGAGGCTGGAGATGGTCGTCGTCCGCGGGTCGCCGAGGTAGATGCCGGCGAGCGTCGTGACGCCGAAGACGACGCCGTTCTGCGGCGTGTAGCCGATCGAGGGGATGATCGAGGGGTAGAGCACGAACGGCTCGACGACCCCGCGGCTCTTCTTCAGCCGGATCATCTCGAGCAGGTCCCGGCCGTCGAGGTACGGACTGCAGCGCCCGTCGGCGCAGACGTGGCCGTACCCGAACGTCCGCGCGCAACCGGCGCTCGTCGAGCACGCGGGGGCCTCGTCGGCCGTGGCGGCCACCGCCGGATCCGCCGCCTCGCCGAGCGCGGCGAGCGCGACCGCGAGCGCGGGGAGGGGCGTCATCCGGCCACGGTGCTCGACCCCCCGGCCCGCCTCCATAGGACCTTGGTCCACGGGGAGCGCGCCCGTCGCTCGGGGTATCCTTTTTCTCCAGCTCCTGCGCGAGCGTCGCGGGAGCGCGAGCGAGCCATGACCACCCGGTCCCAAGCAGCCGCGATCGCCCTCCTCGCCTGCGCCACCGCGCGGGCGAACGCGCCCGCCTCCGTCACCATCTCGGGTGGCGTGAGCCTCGGCTCGTACGAGGCCGGCCTGCTGCACTACGCGATCGAGGCCATGCGCCTCAACGCCGCCGCGGCGACGCCGCGGATCGTCACCGGCGCCTCCGCGGGCTCGGTGAACGGGTTCATGAGCATCCTCCAGTCGTGCGGGTCCCCGGTGGACGATCCCACGGCCGGCCTGTTCTGGAACGCGTGGATCCCGCTCGGCCTGGAGAAGCTCTACGATCCGAAGGCGAAGGAGAAGACGAGCGCCTTCTCCCGCGCGGCGTTCAAGGCGCCGCTCGACCTCATCGTGAAGGCCTGGGAGGCCGGGCTGCCCGAGTCCTGCGACGTGGTCTTCGGCCTCTCGGTCACGCGGCTCGTCCCGCGGACCATCGCGTTCGAGGAGGTCAAGCTGCGGCTGCCGCGCGTCGAGGAGCACTTCGTGCTGCGCGTGAGGGGCCGGGGCGCGGGCAAGCCGCCGCGGCTCACCAACTACGTCGACCCGGCCTGGAAAGGCGAGCAGGCGCTCCTCGCCGAGAAGGACGGCGAGGTGGTCTTCCCGGTGCTGGTGGACGCGCTCTTCGCGTCCACCGCTTTCCCGGGCGCGTTCCCCCCGCAGCCGGTCCGGCACTGCATCGTGAGCGAGGGGGCCCCGGCCGTCGCCTGTCCCGTCGAGCAGGCGCGGACGGACCTCTTCGTGGACGGCGGCGTGTTCGACAACACGCCGGTGCGGCTCGCGCTCCGCTACGCCGCAGCGGGGCTGCGCGTGGACGAGAGCGGCCAGGCGCGGTGGCTGGACCGGCCCGACCTCCGTGCCCGGCGGGTCCCGGAGTCGCTGGTCGTCGCCTACGTCTCGACCGAGGCGAGCACGTTCCCGGCCGTGTCCGAGCAGCCGAAGCCGCACGCGTACGAGACGCTCCTCGGCGTGGCGGCGCAGGTCGGGGGGTCGTTCTACGCGACCGCGCGCGCGAAGAACCTCGTCTACGTCCAGGAGGACTCGCCCGACGTCTTCGAGCGCCTGCTCGTGCCCGAGCGCCACCTGCCGGCCGCGAGCGCGCCCTTCGGCGCCTTCTTCGGCTTCTTCGAGGGCGAGCTGCGCCGGTTCGACTTCGCCCTGGGCATGTACGACGCCCGCAAGCTCGCGGAGACCCGGCTCGCGCAGCGGATGGCGCGGGCAGGGCTCGGGCCGGTGCGTTACCCCGAGGACACGCCGGGCGCGGCCAGGGCCGCCGCGTCGTGGCGGCCCTACCGCTGCCTCGCGGCCGTGGTGGACGGCCGCGCGGGGGCCGAGGAGTCATGCCGCGGCGAGGAGCTCCGCGACTTCCGGATCGTGATGCAGACGACGATCGAGGCGATGTGGGACGTCTGCTCGCGCCTCGGAGACGTCGCCACCTTCGACGCGGATCCGCTCTGCCGCCGCGCGCGCCGCGGCGAGCCGCCCCTGGCCGTGCCGCTGGTCGGCCCCCTGGCGGGCGACGCGTGGCGCTTCCGTGGCGAAGAGGGCACGGCGGCGTACGCCATGCGCGTCCTCGCCGCGCACGGCTTCCACTTCAAGGACCTCGGGCTCTCCCGCGAGGAGGCGGACCGCGCGCCGGCCGCGCTCCGGGCGCGCCTCCTCCAGGTCGGGGACTCGATCGCCGACACCCAGCCGCTCGGCGACGCGCTCGTCCTCACCACCGCCGTGAAGATGGCGGCGGACGAGGTGGCGTACGTGCCGCCACGCTTCACGGGATGGCTCACCTACGGGCGCGATCCGGAGATCGGCGCGAGCATGGGGTTCCGGATGCGGCGCGTGTTCGTCTCGCCCGTCCGCGTCACCGCCGCGGTGCAGTTCGTCGGCATCCAGAACGCGTTCTCCTCGGAGAGCGGCGACTCCGCCTACACGGTGCTCCTCGGCGCGGAGTACCTGCCGTCCTGGTGGGCCACCACGCGGTTCCAGCCGAGCCTCCTCCTCCGCGGCGGCTGGATGTTCGCGGCGAAGGACGGCGGCGGGTTCAGCGCGTGCCCCGACGTGACCAACGACACCATCGGCTACTGCTCGCGCCCGGCGATGCAGTTCGGCGTCTCGGCGTCGATCCTGGAGCTGGCCCGGCTCCAGCTGACCGGGAACCTGTACTTCCCGGCGGCGCGCGGCGAGAAGACCCAGTGGGCCATCGCCCCCGGCGTCGGCGTGCAGTGGCCCTTCTGAGAGAGGAGCGCGATGCGCACCCTCGCGATGGCGGTGACCGCGGTGGCGGCCCTCTCGGCGGGCTGCGCCCACTGGCCGGTGAACGCGCCCCTCGAGAAGGCGGATCCGGCCGCCGGGTACCGGCTCGCCAACGTCCGCCGCCCGGGCCAGTCGGAGGAGCTGCTCGTCTTCCTCGCCTTCTCCGGGGGCGGGACGCGCGCCGCCGCGCTCTCCTACGGCGTCCTCGAGGAGCTGGCCCGCACCGAGGTGACGGTCGGCGGCGAGCGGCGCCGCCTCCTCGACGAGGTGGACGTCATCTCGGCGGTGTCGGGCGGCACGTTCACCGCGACCTACTACGCGCTCCGCGGCGACCGGATCTTCCAGGAGTTCGAGGGCAAGTTCCTGAAGCGCGACGTGGAGCACGACCTCACCTGGCGCATCCTCTCGCCCGGGAACTGGTTCCGGCTGCCGTCCGGGACCTTCTCCCGCTCGGACGTCGCGGCCGAGCTGTACGACGAGACCGTCTTCGACCGCGCGACCTACGCGGACCTCCTCCGCGGCGGCGGGCCGTTCGTGATCGTGAACGGGGCCGACGTGACCACCGGCGCCCGCTTCCCGTTCACGCAGGACCAGTTCGACGCGATCTGCTCCGACCTGACGGCGGTCCCGGTGGCGCGTGCGGTGGCCACCTCCTCGGCGCTCCCGCCCCTGCTCACGCCCATCACGCTCCAGAACCGGGCGGGGACCTGCGGGTGGACGCCACCGGCCTGGGCCCCGGAGACGCCCCGGGGCGACGTGCTCGGCCGTGCCGGGCTCCGGGGCCGCGAGCTCCTCTCCTACGCGGACGCGGCGGCCCGACCCTACCTGCACCTCTTCGACGGCGGGCTCGCGGAGAACCTGGGGCTCCGGTCCGTCATCGAGGCGCTCGACCTCGTCGCGTCGAGGGACCCGTCCCCCGCGCTGGACCGCCTCCGCGCCGCGAAGAAGCTGGTGGTCATCGTCGTGAACGCGCACCGCGATCCCGAGCGCGACTGGGACCGCTCGCCCGAGCCGCCGGGGAAGGGCGACCTCGAGGACCAGATGTGGTCCATCCCGGTGGACCGCTACTCGGCGGAGGCGGTCGAGGCGGCGCACGACCAGGTGACCCGCTGGGCGGCCGCGGCCCCGGGCCGGAGCGCGTACTTCGCGGAGGTGAGCTTCGATCGGCTGCCGGATCCCGCCGACCGGAAGTACTTCCGCGGCGTCCCCACCAGCTTCGCCCTGAAGCCGGAGCAGGTGGACCGGCTCCGCGAGGCAGCCGGGAAGATCCTCCGCGCGTCGCCCGGGTTCGCGCGCCTCGTGGCGGACCTCGGGGGCGCCGCGCGCTAGGAGAGGGGTGAACCCATGGCCAATGCCGCTCGCCCCTCGCGCGCCGAGCGCCGCGCGATGGGGAAGTCGCTGCGGGAGCGCTGCCCGCGCAAATCGCACGCCGCCTGGAAGCCGCCGGCGAACCGGGCGGATCCCGTCCGCCTGGTCGAGGTGGGCGACGCCGGCCGCATCCCCGAGCTCGTCCCGCTCCGCCACGGGCGCATGCTCCGGTCGCCGTTCACCTTCTACCGGGGGGCGGCGCTCCACATGGCCGCGGACCTCGCCACCACCCCGGCCACCGGGCTGCGCGTGCAGGCCTGCGGCGACGCCCACCTGGTGAACTTTCGCGTCTTCGCGACCTCGGAGCGGCGCGCGATCTTCGACATCCACGATCTGGACGAGACGCTCCCGGCGCCGTGGGAGTGGGACCTGAAGCGCCTCGCCGCGAGCTTCGTGGTCGCGTCCCGGAACAACGGCATCGGCGAGGGGCGCGCCCGCGACGCGGCCCTCGCCTGCGCGCGCTCGTACCGCGAGCACATGGCCCAGTACGCCGGCATGCACGTGCTCGACGTCTGGTACGCCAGCATCGTCGCCGAGGAGCTGCTCCGGTCGCTCGAGGACGCCGAGACCCGCGCGCGCGCCCAAAGACGGCTCGGGGACGAGCTGGCGCGCAGCGCCGCCGAGCACGACTTCCCCAGGCTCGCGCAGGTCCGGAACGGGGTCCCGCTCATCAAGGACACCCCGCCGACCATCTACCACCTGCGCCGGATGGAGGAGACGTTCCACGACGCGTTCCACCGATACGAGAAGACGCTGACGCCGGCCCGCCGCTCCGTCCTGGACCGGTTCGATCTCCGCGACGTCGCGATCAAGGTGGTGGGCGTCGGGAGCGTCGGGACGGTGTGCGCCGTGATCCTGCTCATGGCGGGGGACGGGGACCCGCTCTTCCTGCAGGCCAAGGAGGCGCGCGCCTCGGTCCTGGAGGCGTACGCCGGCAGGAGCGCCTTCCGCAACCACGGGCAGCGGGTGGTGAACGGCCACCACCTCGTGCAGTCGGCGAGCGACATGTTCCTGGGCTGGACGGATGGCGCGCGCGGCCGCCACTTCTACTTCCGCCAGCTCCGCGACGTGAAGATCAAGTTCGCCGTCGAGACCTTCGGCTCGGCCCACATGCTCGGGTTCGGCGAGTGGTGCGGCCACACGCTGGCGCGCGCCCACGCGCGCTCCGGCGACCCCGTGGCGATCGCCGGTTATCTCGGCGGCAGCGATGTCTTCGACGAGGCGATCGCGGACTTCTCCGTGGCGTACGCGGACCAGACCGAGCGCGACCACGAGACCCTGAAGAAGGCGGCCCGCAGCAAGAAGCTCGAGGTCCTCGTCGAGCGGGCGTGATCCGCGCCGCGCCTCGCTCGCCCACCACGCCGCCTGTCTTGACCGTCAGTTCCAGGCGTTCCCGAAGATGACGTAGACGGCCCAGTCCTCCGGGCCGCGCGCGACGTCGAGGCCCATCCGCAGGCCGAACTGGCGCGCCAGGAGGTAGCGAAAGCCCGTGCCCAGCCCCCATGCCAGCGTGGGGGTCGGCACGGCGGTCGCGGCGCCCACGCCGCCGAACAGCACCGCGCTCCAGCGCGCCGTGAAGTCGATCCGCTCCTCGGTCTCCGCCACGAACACGTGCTGCCCCTGGTAGCGGAGGGCGGGCACGCCGCGCAGGCCGACGTACGGCCGGAACCAGAAGGGCAGGTCGCCGCCCGAGAGCTGGAGATCCAGCCGGAGCGCGGCGACGAGCCAGGGAAGCAGCGAGCCGTACGAGACCTCGGAGACGCGCGCCTTCCAGCCGTCGCGATCGCTCCCGAGCCAGGGCGCGTACCAGGTGACGGCGGCCTCGGCCCGCACGCCGCGGTTCGGCGAGAAGATGCTGTCGCGGCCGTCCCAGCGCAGGACCGGTCCGAGGCCGCTCAGCACCACCTTCAGGTCGCGGCTCTCGACCGCCTCGGCGCCCTGCTCCACGTTCATCTGCGTGCCCGCGAAGGTGTAGCGGGCCCCAGCGGAGAGGTCCGAGCCGAAGAGGCGGAAGGTCAGGTCCTGGACGACGGGCACGGCCTCGAGCCGGAAGCGGACCTTCTGGCCGCCGGGATAGGCCGACAGCTCGAGCGAGGTGTAGGCCGCGGCGCCCAGGTAGCGGACGTCGCCGCCGTTCCAGTGGCCGAGGTGGGCGGCGGCGGCGCCCCAGCTCCCGTTGCTGGTGTACATCCCGACGGCCGCCGACAGGCTCGGCGGTACCCGCCGCGCGCCCGGCTCGGCCTCCTCTCCTCCCAGCCGGCCGTGGAGGAACACGAGGCCCGCCGCCGCGCCGTACCCGACGGCGGGCTCGGTGATGGGCACCACCACCGGGACGAAGCCGTAGCGCGAGGCGAGGAACCGGTCGACGTCGAAGGCCCCGTCCACCGGGTCGGTGAACAGGTCGCCCGCGGCGCGCGCGCCCGCCGGCGCCGCGGCCAGCGCGCCGGCGAGGAGCATCCACCGCGCCCGGCAGGGCGTCATCGGGCCACGAGCAGGAGCCAGGGCGTCCCCACGGCGAGGAAGATGACGAGGCAGATCGCGGTGGTGAGCGCGCCGAGCCGGTACAGCTCGCGCTGCGTCAGGTACCCGCTCCCCACGAAGATGACGTTCTGCGTCCCTCCCTGCGGCGTGATGGTGGAGAAGTAGCTGCTCGCGAAGAGGAGGGTGTAGGCCATGAGCGGCGCCGGGACGCCGGACCGCACCCCCACCTCCGTGAAGACGCCGAAGAGCGCGAGCACCTGCGCCGACTGGCTCACGAACAGGTAGTGCATGAGGACGTACAGGGCGGCGAGGGCGACGAAGGCGGCCGGCCACGGGAGGCCGGAGAGCCCGCGGGCGAGCCGCTCTCCCATGTATCCCATGAAGCCCAGCTCGTTGAGCTGCGCGCTCATCGCGAAGAGCACGGCGAGCCAGAGGAAGGTGACGAGGGTGCCTCCCTCCTGCGCGACGTCGTCCAGCGTGAGGACGCGGGCGGCGAGGAGCCCGCCCAGGCCGGCGAAGGCCACCGCCGTGCCGTCGAGCTTCAGCCCCGGGCCCAGCACCCAGCCGGCGACCATGAGGACGAACGCCACCGCCACCAGCTTCTCGTCGCGGCAGAGCGGCCCCATCTCGCCGAGCGCCTTCCGCGCCGCGGTGAGCGCGTCCGGCGTCGCCTTCTGCTCCGGCGGGTGGAGCCAGGCGAGGATCGGCGGCAGCGCGGCGATGGCGGCCAGCGCCGGGACGCAGGCGGCGAGGAGCCAGGACCCGAAGGTGATCCGGATGCCCAGGCGCTCGGCGATCTGCGCGCCGATGGGGTTGGCCGAGGTGGCGGTCAGCCAGAGCGCCGACGAGACGGAGAGGCTCGCCATCCCGCAGAACATGAGGAAGCCGCCGGTCCGGCGGCGCCCCGGGTCGTCCGGCCTCGAGCCGACGCCCTCGGCGAGCGAGAGCACGACGGGGTAGAGCACCCCGCCGCGCGCCGTGTTGCTCGGGAACGCGGGCGCGATGAGCGCGTCGGTGAGGAAGACGCTGTAGGCGAGCCCGAGCGTGGAACGGCCGAACGCGCTCACCACCAGGAGGCTGAGCCGGCGCCCCAGGCCCGACTTCACCACGCTCCGCGCCACCACGAACGCGACGACGACGAGGAGCACGCTCCCGTTGCTGAAGCCGGCGAAGGCCTTGGCCGGGGGCAGCGTGCCGGAGAGGACCGCGGCGGCGCCGGCCAGGACCGCGGAGGTGAGGAGCGGCAGCGCGCCGGCGATGACGGAGGCGATCGCGGCCGCGAAGATGGCGAAGAGGTGCCAGGCCTGCGGCGTGAGGCCGGCCGGGACCGGCACGGCCCAGATCGCGAGCGCCAGGGCGAACGGCATCGCCGGGCCGAGGAGGACGCGGCGCACACGGCCGGGCGCGCTCACCGGGGCACCTCCGCCGCGGGCGTGGACGGTGCGATCCGCGCCCGCCCGCGGAGGTCCTCGGCCCGCCCCTGGACGCGCCCCTCCTCCGCCTCGAGCACGTACGTCCAGTCGAACTGGTACTCGCCGCCGATGCCCACCCATCGGCCGGTCCCGCCGGTGATGGTGCCGAGGATCCGGCGGCCGCTCGCCACGGGATCGCCCCGGAGCTCGCTGAAGATCTGGTCGCCGTGCTCGTCCGTCCAGACGGCGCGGCCCAGCATGCCCGTCGCGTCGTCCGTGAAGGCGATGGCGCGGACCTGGAACCCGACGCCCAGGCCGCGCTCGCCCCGGAGCAGCATCGAGCCGGAGACGCTGAGGACCGCCGCGCGGTGCCCCGGCCCGAGCTGGAGGGTGTGGCGCTCGCCCGTCGCCGACCAGGAGCCCTCGAACGAGCGCCACTCGCCCGGTGCGGGCGCCCCCGCCGCCGCGTCCGCGGGGGGCCGCTGGCACCCCGCCGCGGCCAGGGCCACGGCGAGCGACGCGAGCGCTCCGCGGCGGGAACGCGCCGCCCTGGAGGAGCGGGCTCCTGCGCCGCCGGCCTGGGTCCGCGGAGGGCTCATCGGAAGCCACCCCACTCTATCGGAATCGGCCCGGACCGGCCGCGGCGGAATCCGGCGCGGCCGGCATTGGACGTTCGTCCCATGGACACCCTCCGTCGCGCGCGCCATGGGGGAGGCTGGCGAGGCCTCCGGGCGAGCCGGTGCTCCGCGGTCGCGGCTGGGGTGTCTCGCGGCGAGGAGGGAGAGACCCGTGGCGCTCGGAGAGTCGTGGCCGCGTCACCCGATCATCTACGAGGTCAACGCCTGGACCTGGCTCGAGGAGGTCGGCGCGCGCGCCGGCAAGCCGGTGGGGCTCGGCGCGGTGCCGGAGGAGGAGTGGGACGCGCTCGCCGCCTGGAGGCCGGACGCGGTCTGGCTCATGGGCGTCTGGGAGCGGAGCCCGGAAGGCCGCCGCATCGCGCTCGCGAACGCCGAGCTGGTCCGCTCGTTCCGGGAGGCGCTCCCCGACCTGCGGCCCGACGAGGACGTCGCCGGCTCGCCCTACTGCATCCGGCGGTACGTGGTGGACGCGCGGCTCGGGGGCCCTCAGGGGCTGGCGAAGGCGCGGGCCCAGCTCGCCAGGCGCGGCATCCGCCTGGTCCTCGACCTCGTGCCGAACCACGTCGCGCCGGATCACCCCTGGGCGCGCGAGGCGCCGGAGTTCTTCGTCCGCGGGACGGTCGAGGAGGCGAAGCGCTCGCCGGAGGCGTTCCTGCAGGTCGGCGGCGCGGTGTTCGCGCGCGGCCGCGATCCCTACTTCCCGCCCTGGCCCGACGTGCTCCAGCTGAACGCCTTCTCCCCGGGATATCGCCGGGCGCTGGCGGACACGCTCACCTCCATCGCCGCCCAGTGCGACGCGGTGCGGACCGACATGGCCATGCTCCTCGTGAACCGCGTCTTCACGCGGACCTGGGGCGAGCGGGCCGGGCCGCGGCCGGCGCGCGAGCTGTGGGAGGAGGTCCTCTCCGAGGTGAAGCCCAGGCACCCCGGCTTCCTCGTCCTCGCCGAGGCCTACTGGGAGATGGAGTGGGAGCTGCAGCAGCTCGGCTTCGACTTCTGCTACGACAAGCGGCTCTACGACCGGATCGAGCACGGGCAGGGCGAGGCGGTGAGGCAGCACCTTTGCGCCGGGCTCGACTACCAGGAGCGGCTGGTCCGCTTCGTCGAGAACCACGACGAGCCGCGGGCCGCCGCGGCCCTGGGGCCGAGGGCCCGGGCCGGCGCCGTGGCGGTGGCGACGCTCCCCGGCGCGCGGCTCTTCCACGAGGGTCAGTTCGAGGGGCGCAAGGTCCGGCTTCCCGTGTTCCTCGGCCGGCGCCCCCAGGAGCCCGACGACACCGGGCTGCGTGCCTTCTACCGGAAGCTGCTGGCCGAGGCCGCCGGGCCCGTCTACCGCGACGGGACGTTCGCGCTCTGCGAGCGCACGGGCTGGGAGGGGAGCCTGCGCTCCGAGGAGATCGTGGCGTGGTGCTGGCGGCTCGGGGACGAGCGGCGCCTGGTGGCCGTGAACCTCGGGGCGGAGCGGGCGCAGGCCCGGGTGCGGGTGCCATGGGCCGACGTCGCCGGACGGACCTGGCGCCTCGATGACACGCTCGACGGGACCCGCTACGAGCGCGCCGGCGACGACCTGGCCGGGCCGGGCCTGTACGTCGAGCTGGAGGCCGGCCGATACCACCTCTTCGCCATGCGCTGACATGGCGCGCCCCTCGGGCGGGTCTATAGGACCAAGGTCCGCTCGAACGGCGGAGGCCCCAGAGGGACACTCGATTACACTCCCGACTCTCATCCTCGCGAGGAAGCCATGCCTCTTCCGATCCGTCGCCCTGCGCCCCCAGCGGCGCCGTCGTTCGCTCGGCGGGCCGCGGCTGCGGCCGCAGCCGGCCTGATCGTCGCCGCCTGCGCCAAGGAGCAGCCGGCGCCGCCGCCCGTCCCGGAGGTCTCGGTCGCCGAGGTCATCCAGCGCGACGTGCCCATCGGCGCCGAGCTGACCGGTACGCTCAAGGGGTACGAGGACATCGAGATCCGGGCGCGGGTCGAGGGCTTCCTCAGGTCCGTCGACTACAAGGAAGGCTCCGAGGTGAAGAAGGGACAGCTCCTCTTCACCATCGACGATCAGCCGTACCGCGCCAAGCTGGCGGAGGCGAAGGGCGACCTCGCCCGCGCCGAGTCCACGCTCTCCAAGGCGGACCTCGACGTGAACCGGTACACGCCGCTCGCCGCGGAGCGCGCCATCAGCCAGGCCGAGCTCGACAACGCCATCGCCCTGCAGCGATCGGCCCAGGCCCAGGTGGACGCGGCCAGGGCCAACGTGGACAACGCCGCGCTCAACGTCGGCTACACGCGGCTCTTCTCGCCGATCGACGGCCTCGCCGGCCAGGCGCAGCGCAAGGTGGGGGACCTGGTGGGCAAGGCGGAGCCCACGCTCCTCACCACCGTCTCCTCGATCGACCCGATCAAGGTGAGCGTGAACATCCCGGAGGCGCTGTACCTCCGCTACGCGAGCTCTTTTCAGCAGACGGGCGCCGCCGCGGCGGCGGCGCCCAGCGCCGATCGCCCCGGCGCGGAGCTGGTCCTCGGCGACGGGACCGTGTACCCCGAGCGCGGCCAGCTCGTCCTGGTGGACCGCGCCGTCGATCCGATGACCGGGACCCTCCACGCCGACCTGGCCTTCAAGAACCCCAAGAAGCTCCTCCGCCCCGGCCTCTACGGGAAGGTGCTGTACCGCGAGGAGCTCCGCCACGGGGCGCTGCTCGTCCCGCAGCGCGCGGTCGCCGAGCTGCAGGGCCAGTACTCGGTCGTGACGGTGAACGCGGAGGGGAAGGCCGAGAGCCGCAAGGTGAAGGTGGGCCCGCGCGTGGGCAGCCTCTGGATCCTGGACGAGGGCGTGAAGCCCGGCGAGAAGGTCATCGTCGAGGGCGCGCTCAGGGTCCGCGACGGGATGCCCGTGAAGGCGACGGTCGTTCCGGCCGAGACGCCGCCCGCCGGCGCGCAGGCCGCCGGCGCCGCGCAGCCGGGTGAGGCGGCCGCGGGGGCAGCGCCCGCCCCCCCGTCCACCGGCTCCGCTCCGGCGCCGGCCCCCGCCGCGCCCGCGAGGTAGCCATGGGCAACTTCTTCATCCGCCGCCCGATCGTGGCGATGGTGATCTCCATCGTCACGGTGATCGTCGGGCTGGTCTCGCTCTCGCGCCTGCCCATCGCGCAGTACCCCGAGATCACGCCGCCCGTCATCCAGGTCACCACCACCTACATCGGCGCGAGCGCGCTCGACGTCGAGCAGTCGGTGGCGACGCCGATCGAGCAGCAGGTGAACGGGGTGGAGCGGTCCATCTACCTGAAGTCCACCAACGCCAACGACGGCACCCTCAAGATCGAGGTGTCGTTCGAGGTGGGCTCCGACCTCGACATCGACAACGTCCTCACCCAGAACCGGGTCTCGCAGGCGACCCCGTCGCTCCCCACCGACGTCAAGAACTACGGCGTGAGCGTGAAGAAGTCGCTCAATTTCCCGCTGCTGCTCGTGACGCTCACCTCTCCGTCGGGCGCGTACGACTCGAACTTCCTCTCCAACTACGCCCTCATCAACATCAACGACCAGCTGGCCCGGATCGGCGGCGTGGGCCAGGTGACCCTCTTCGGCGGCTCCGACTACGCGATGCGGATCTGGGTCCGGCCGGACAGGCTCCAGTCGCTGGGGCTCACCGTCATCGACCTCGTGAACGCGGTGAAGGCGCAGAACCAGCTCCAGCCGTCGGGGCAGATCGGCGGCCCGCCCGCGCCCAGGGGGACCGAGTTCACCTACGTCGTCCGCACGCAGGGACGCCTGCTGACGTCCGAGGAGTTCTCGAAGATCATCGTCCGCGCGAACCCCGACGGCTCGGTGGTGCGCCTCGGCGACGTGGCGCGCCTCGAGCTCGGCTCGGTGCTCTACAACGCGGTCGGCCGCCTGAACGGAAAGTCCGCCGCCGTCATCGCCATCTACCAGATCCCCGGGTCCAACGCGCTCGAGGTCAAGAAGGCCGTCGAGAGGACGATGAAGGAGGTCGAGACCCGCTTCCCGCCGGGGATCAAGCAGGAGATGACCCTCGACACGACGGCCGCCATCACCGCCGGCATCGACGAGATCGTCACGACGCTCTTCGAGGCGGTGGTGCTGGTCATCATCGTCGTGTTCGTCTTCCTCCAGAACTGGCGCGCCACCCTCATCCCGCTCCTGACCGTCCCGGTGTCCTTGCTCGGCACCTTCATGGTGTTCCCGCTCCTCGGCTTCTCCGTGAACACCCTCTCGCTCCTCGGGCTCGTCCTCGCCATCGGCATCGTGGTGGACGACGCGATCGTGGTGGTCGAGGCGGTGATGCACCACATCGAGCAGGGGAAGACGCCGAAGGAGGCGGCCGCCGAGGCCATGCGGCAGGTGTCGGGGCCGGTCATCGCCATCGCGCTGGTGCTCTCGGCGGTGTTCGTGCCCGTCGCCTTCATCAGCGGGATCAGCGGCCGCCTCTACCAGCAGTTCGCGATCACCATCGCGATCTCCGTGGTCTTCTCGGCGATCAACGCGCTCTCGCTGTCGCCCGCGCTGGCGTCGCTCCTCCTGAAGCCGAAGGGCGGCAAGCGGTCGCTGCTCCAGCCTTTCTACGACTGGTTCAACAGGGTCTTCGGCAAGTTCACCGACGGCTATCTCTCGCTCACCGGGATCCTGGTCCGCAAGGCGTTCCGGAGCGCCCTCATCGTCGCCGTCGTCGCCCTGCTCGCGGTGCTCGTCGTCCGGAAGATCCCCGGGGGCTTCGTCCCGGACGAGGACAACGGCTACTTCTTCGCGAACATCCAGCTCCCCGACGCTTCCTCGCTGGAGCGGACCGACGCCGTCGCGAAGAAGGTGGAGGCGATCATCGGGCAGACGCCCGGCGTCGACTACGTCACCACCATCACCGGGTACTCGCTGGTGTCGGGCGCGTACGCCTCGAACACCGCCTTCCTCTTCGTGTCGCTGAAGCCGTGGGAGGAGCGCAAGGCCAAGGAGGAGCACGCCTTCGCGCTGACCGAGTCCCTCAACAAGAAGCTCGCGGCCGCGGTTCCCGGGGCAGTGGCGGTCACCTTCGGACCGCCGCCCATCACCGGCCTCGGCTCCGGCTCGGGCTACACCATCATGCTGCAGGACCGGAGCGGCGGGACGCCCCAGTTCCTCGCCGAGAACGCGGCGAAGTTCATGGAGGCGGTCCGCAAGCGGCCGGAGATCGGATCGGCGCGCACCGTCTACCGGGCCGGCGTCCCGCAGATCTTCGCCGACATCGACCGCGACAAGGTGACGAAGCTCGGCGTGCCGGTGACCGACGTGAACACCACGCTCGGCGCGCTGCTGGGCGGCACCTACGTGAACGACTTCAACCGGTTCGGCCGGACCTACAAGGTGTACCTGCAGGCGGAGCCCCAGTACCGCGACGACGTGAAGAAGCTCGGCCTCTTCGCGGTCCGCACCGCCCTGGGTGGCACCGTCCCGCTCGACACCCTCCTCTCCACCAAGTCCTCGGCGGGCCCGGAGTTCACCAACCGCTTCAACCTCTACCGCTCCGCCGAGATCACCGGCCAGCCGGCGCCCGGGTACAGCTCGTCCCAGGCGCTCGCGGCGCTCGAGGAGACGGCGAAGCAGGTCCTGCCCAAGGAGATGGGGTACGAGTGGTCGAACGTCTCCTACCAGGAGAAGCAGGCGGAGGGGACCGCAGGCATCGTCTTCGTCTTCGCCATCGTGCTGGTGTTCCTGGTCCTGGCGGCCCAGTACGAGAGCTGGTCGCTCCCGATGAGCGTCCTGCTCGGCACGCCCTTCGCCGCCTTCGGCGCGTTCCTGGGCCTCTTCCTGGCCCGGCTCTCGAGCCCGTCCTACGTGCTCAACGTCTTCGCCCAGATCGGCCTGGTCATGCTGGTCGGCCTCGCGGCGAAGAACGCGATCCTCATCGTGGAGTTCGCGAAGGAGGCGCACGAGAAGGAGGGGCTCGGGTTCGTGGAGGCTGCCATGTCGGCCGCCAAGCTGCGCCTCCGCCCCATCCTCATGACCGCCTTCGCCTTCATCCTCGGCGTCGTCCCGCTGGTGCGGGCCGCCGGCGCGGGCGCGGAGGGGCGCAAGGTGATGGGCATGACGGTGTTCTCCGGCATGCTGGTCGCCACCATCCTGGCCGTCGTCCTCGTCCCGGTGCTGTTCGTGGCGGTGGAGCGGCTCTCCGGCGGCGCCGGCAAACCGGCGGGCCACGCGACGCCCGAGGAGCCCGGCCCGCACCAGACCGCGACTGGAGGCCACGCGTGAACCGCTCCCTCCTCGCCGCCGCGGCGCTCTCGGCCGCGGCCTGCTCCTTCGCCCCCGCCTACCGGCGCCCGGACGCCGGCGTCCCCCAGGACTTCCGCTTCGCGAGGCCCGGCGAGGCCGCCTCCGTCGCCGACCTCCCCTGGTGGCAGGTCTTCAAGGATCCCACGCTCCAGGGGCTCATCCGCGAGGCGCTCGCCGCCAACCAGGACCTGGCGCTCGCCGCCGCCCGCGTGGACGAGGCGCGCGCCAACGTGGGGATCGCCAAGGCCGACTTCTTCCCGCAGATCTCCGCCAGCGTGAACGGCGGCTACGGGCAGCTCATCTCCGACAAGATCCTCCCCGGCGGCAAGGCCCAGGCGCGGTACACGGCGGAGGCCGGCGCCTCCTGGGAGCTGGACCTCTGGGGCCGGGTGCGCAACTCCCGCGACGCGGCGTACGCCGACCTCCTCGCCACCGACGACGGCCGGAACGCGGTGGTGCTCTCGCTGGTGTCGGGCGTGGCGCAGGCCTATCTGGAGTTGCGGGCCCTCGACCTCCAGCTCCAGATCGCGAAGTCCAACGCCGACACGCGCCGCGGGACGCTGAACCTCTTCGAGGCCCGGGCGCGCGGCGGGGTGGCCTCCGACCTGGAGGTGAACCAGGCCCGCTCGGACCTCGCGGTCACCCTGGCGGCGATCCCCCAGACCGAGATGCAGATCTGGCAGAAGGAGCACGAGCTCTGCGTGCTGCTCGGCCGGGCGCCCGGCCCCATCCCGCGCGGCGTCGCGCTCGACGACACGCCGGTGGTGCCCGAGCTGCCCTCCGGCGTCCCGGCCCACCTCCTGGAGCGCCGCCCGGACGTGCTCGCGGCGGAGCAGGGCGTCGTCGCCGCCGGCAAGCGCGTCGGCGTGGCGGTGGCGAACCGGCTCCCCACGCTCTCCCTCACCGGGATCATCGGTCTCGACGCGCGGACCGTCCCGGACGTCTTCACGCCCGGCGCGTTCGCCTGGAACGCGGGCGCGGGGCTGCTCGCCCCCATCTTCCAGGGCGGCCGGCTCAAGTCGGAGGAGGAGGCGGCGCGTGCCCGCCTCGACCAGTCGATCGCGGCCTATCGCAAGGCGGTCGAGGCCGCCCTCCGCGACGTGGCCGACGCGTCCGCGGGGGTGATCAAGCTGCGCGACGTGCGTGCCGCGCTGCAGATGCAGGTGAAGGCGACGACCGCCGCCGCGAGGCTGGCCCTGGCCCGGTACCAGGGCGGCGTGTCGAGCTACCTCGAGGTGCTCGACGCGCAGCGGCAGCTCTTCGACTCGCAGCTCAACCTGACCAACGCGCAGCGCGACGAGCTGACCTCGGTGGTCCAGCTCTACCGCGCCCTGGGCGGCGGCTGGCAGCAGGTGGAGCCGGTCGCGGCGGCCGCGCCCGCCGGCGGACCGGCGCCCGTCCCGCCGACACAGCCGGCGCCTTGACCCGACCACGAACGGAGGAGCAGACGATGGTGACCGTCCAGGAGCTGAAGCAGATCTTCCTCTTCAAGGACGTCCCGGACGACGTCCTGAAGCTCGTCGCCGAGGTCGCGGAGGAGGTCACCTTCACGCCGGGCGAACCCATCGCCGCGGAGGGGGAGCCGGCCAAGGCCCTCTACCTGATCCGGAGCGGCACGGTCCGGGGGACGAACGTGAACGTGAAGGCCCCGATGGTCTTCGGCACCGGCGAGTCGTTCGGCCAGGTCTCGATCCTCGACGGCGGGCCCATCGGGATGACGCTCGCCGCGGTCGAGCGGGTGGACGCCATCGCGCTCCGTCCGGCGAAGCTGGCCGGGAAGCTCGCCGGGAACCACGAGGCCGGGCACGTGCTCTTCCGCGCCGTGGCGCGTTCGCTCGCCGCCCGGATGCGGCGGCTGGGGGACGCGTTCACGCTGGCGCGCGACCGCGGGGGCGCGCCGTGAGGCGCTGACGCCGTGACGTCGCCCGCGCCCGCCACCGCCCGCCCCGCCTTCACCGCGGGGCGCCGCTTCCGGGTGCCGTTCCTGGAGTGGCTGGGCGGCTACGATCGCGGCTGGCTCACGCCCGATCTCGTCGCCGGGCTCACCGCGGCGGCGGTGGTGATCCCGAAGGCCATGGCCTACGCCACGGTGGCGGGCCTCCCGGTGCAGGTCGGCCTCTACACCGTCTTCGTGCCCGCGGTCGTCTATGCGCTGCTGGGCGGGTCCCGCGTCCTGAGCGTCAGCTCCACGGCGACCCTCGGCATCCTGACCGCCGCCGCCCTGGGCGAGGCCGTCCCCGGGGCGGGCCCGGGGCAGCTCCTGACGGCGGCCGCGACGCTGACGGTGCTGGTCGGGGCCATCCTGGTGGGCGCCGCCGTCCTCCGCCTCGGCTTCGTCGCGAACTTCATCTCCGAGCCGGTGCTGGGCGGGTTCAAGGCGGCCATCGGCCTCGTCGTCATCGTGGACCAGGTGCCCAAGCTGCTCGGCATCCACATCCACAAGGCCGGCTTCTTCCGGGACGTCCTCCACGTCGTCATGGGCGCGCGCGAGACCTCGCTGCCGACGCTGCTCGTGTCGGTGGCGCTGGGGGCTCTCATCCTCGCGATGAGGCGCTGGACGCCCCGGGTGCCGGCTCCGCTGGTGGCCGTCGCGGTCGCCATCGCCGCGAGCGCCCTGCTCCACCTGCCCGCGCTCGGCGTCCAGACCGTGGGCGCCATCCCAGGCGGCCTTCCCTCCCCCACCCTGCCCGACCCGAGCCTGCTGGGCTCGCTCTGGGCCGGGGCGGTGGGCATCGCGCTCATGAGCTTCACCGAGAGCATCGCCGCCGGGCGCGCCTTCGCCGCGCCGGGCGAGCCGCGGCCCGCCGCGAACCGCGAGCTCCTGGCGACGGGCCTCGCCGCCGCGGCCGGCGGGCTGCTCGGCGCGATGCCCCCGGGGGGCGGGACCACCCAGACCGCCGTGAACCGCCGCGTCGGCGCGCGCACCCAGCTCGCCGGCCTGGTCACGGGGCTCACCGCGCTCGCCACCCTCCTCTTCCTCGCGCCCGCCCTGTCGCTCATGCCCGAGGCGACGCTCGCGACCATCGTGGTGATCTACTCGGTCGAGCTGGTCAGCCTGCGCGACTTCCGGGCCATCGTGGCGGTGCGGCGCACCGAGTTCCTCTGGGCGCTCACCGCCTTCGCCGGGGTGGTCCTCCTCGGGACCCTCCGCGGGATCGTCGTCGCGGTGATCACGTCGGTCGTCTCCCTGGCTCACCAGGCCAACAACCCACCCGTCTACGAGGTGGCGCGCAAGCCCGGGACCAACGTGTTCCGCCGGCGCTCGGACGAGCATCCGGGCGACGAGACCACCCCCGGCCTCGTCCTGGTGAAGGTGGAGGGGCGGATCTACTTCGGCAACGCGCAGCGCGTGCTCGACCTCCTGGCGCCGATCGTGCTCGCCGCCAGCCCGAAGGTGATCGTGCTCGACTGCGGCGCCGTCTTCGACCTCGAGTACTCGGCGCTGAAGATGCTCGCCGAGGCCGAGGTGCGCGTCCGCGAGCACGGAGCCGAGCTGTGGCTGGCGGCGGTGAACCCCGACGTGCTGCGCGTCGTGGAGCGGGCGCCGCTGGGCAAGACGCTGGGGCCAGGCCGGATGTGCTTCAACCTGGAGCAGGCGGTGGAGCGGTACCGCGCGCGCGGCGCAGCCTAGGAGGACGACATGTCGAGCCCGGCAGCGAAGCAGGCCGGCGGAGCGAAGGGCGACGCCCCGGGCGCGGCCGCCTGGAGCCCCTCCCGGCGGCTCCTCGATCCGGAGGAGCGCTTCGCCGAGATCCTGTTCGGCCTCATCATGGTCGTCACCATCACCGGCACCATCAGCGTCGCCTCGGCGGGGCAGCAGGAGGTCGGCGCCATGCTCCGAGGCGCCGTCGGCTGCAACCTGGCCTGGGGGATCGCCGACGGGGTCATGTACCTGCTCACCACCTTCTTCATGCGCGGGCGGGGAATCCTCGCCCTCCGCGCCCTCCGCGGCGCCGCGGACCCGCGGCAGGCCCACGCCATCATCGCGGACGCGGTGCCGCCGGTCGTCGCGGCCGCCCTCGGGCCGGCGGAGCTGGAGGCGATCCGGAAGCGGCTCGCCGCCGCTCCCGAGCCGCCCGCACGGCCGCCCATGACCGGCGACGACTTCCTTGCCGCGCTCGGGGCCTGCCTGCTCGTCTTCGCGTCCACCTTCCCGGTGGTGGTGCCGTTCGTCTTCATGCACGACGCGCTGCGGGCCCTCCGGACGTCCAACGCGATCGCCATCGCCATGCTCTTCGTGCTCGGCTGGGCGGCGGCGCGGAAGACGGGGGCGCGCCCCTGGCTGGTCGGCCTCGCGATGGTGGCCCTGGGCGCGGGGCTCGTCGCGATCATCGTGGCGCTCGGCGGATGACGCTCATGGGACGGTTCACGCGACCGCTGGCGGCGATGCTCACCCTCCTTCCCGCAGCCGCGAGGGGCGAGCCACCCGACGCGAAGGCCTCGGGCGCCTGGAAGCCGGCGGCCTACCTCGACGCCTACTACCAGTCGGGGACCTCGGGCTACCTGGTCCCCACGGTCTTCCTGGATCGGGAGCCGTGGCACCTGGAGGCCCGCTACAACTACGAGGACTTCGACACGGCCTCCCTCTTCGTCGGCTACGGCTTCTCGTTCGGCGGCGAGGAGAACTACCTCACGCTCAGGCCGATGGTGGGAGGCCTCTTCGGGAACGTGAACGGGGTGGCGCCCGGGCTGGAGGTGGACGCGCGCTGGAAGCGCCTCACCTACTGGCTCGAGTCGGAGTACGTCTTCGACTTCAAGGACTCGTCCAGCAACTACCTGTACACCTGGTCGGAGCTCTACTTCAACGTGCTCGACTGGCTCTGGATCGGCGGCTCGCTCGAGCGGCTCAAGGTCGTGAAGAGCCCAACCGAGGTGGACGTCGGACCGATGGTGGGGTTCGGCAAGCCCGGATCCCCCGGGTGGTCGCTGAGCTTCTACGCCTACGGCCTCACGCGGTCGGATCCGCAGTTCCTGGCGACGCTCGCCGTCCAGTTCTAGCCGTCGGCGCCCGGCGGAACGCGACGGGTCCTACCCCGCGGCGCGGCGCGCCGTTCCAGGCTAAGCCCCTTCCATGCCCGCCCTCAAGCTGGCGCAGCGGCGCCCGTTCACCCTGGCCATCGACATCGGCGGAACCGGACTCAAGGTGATGCGGCTCTCGGCGGATGGGGACCCCGCCTCGGAGCGCCTGCGCACCAAGACCCCTCGGCCCGGCAAGCCCGCCGCCATCCTCGGCGCGCTGAAGCAGCTCGCCGCGGACGCCGGCCCCTTCGACCGGGTGTCGGTCGGGTTCCCCGGCGTGGTGATGGACGGCGTGGTCCGGACCGCGCCCAACCTGCACCCCTCCTGGGCAGGGTTCGACCTCCAGGCCGCGATCGAGCGGATCTTCCGCAGGCCCGCCCGCGCCCTCAACGACGCCGGCGTCCAGGGGTTCGGCGCCATCGTGGGCAAGGGGGTCGAGCTGTGCATCACGCTCGGCACCGGGTTCGGCTTCTCGCTGTTCGTGGACGGCCGCTACGTGCCCAACGTCGAGATGGGGCACCACCCGTTCCGCAAGGGGAAGACGTACGAGGACGCGCTCGGCCTGAAGGCCTTCGAGCGGGACGGGAAGCGCAGGTGGAACCGGACGCTGGCCCGCGCGGTGGATCTGCTCGATCGCACCTTCAACTACCGCATCCTCTACGTGGGCGGCGGGAACGCCGCCAACGTCACCGTCAAGCTGCCCCGCAACGTCAAGCTCATCGAGAACGTCGCTGGCCTCCTGGGCGGGGTGAAGCTGTGGGAGCGGGAGCGGAGCTGACCGGCCCGCCGCCGGCCGGCGCCGGCGCGTCCTCGCGGCGGTAGCGCCTTCGCGCCGCCCGCACGCCGCCCGTGCCGAGGAAGGTGGCGGGCTCGATCGTCGCGAAGAGCTGCATCAGCTTCGCCACGCCGCCCGTCCAGCCGGTCTGGTGGCTCGCGCCGATCCCGGCCCCCTCGTCGCCGTGGAAGTACTCGTAGAACAGGACGAGGTCCCGCCAGTGCGGATCGCGCTGGAACCTCTCCGACGACCCGTACACCGGCCGGCGCCCACCGGCGTCCCGGAGGAAGATGGCGGTGAGGCGCCGCGACAGCTCCTTCGCCACCTCGAAGAGCGTCATGAGCTTCCCCGAGCCGGTGGGGCATTCCACCCGGAACTGGTCGCCGTAGTAGGCGTAGTAGGTGAGCAGCGCGCGGACGATGAGGAAGTTCACCGGGAACCAGATCGGCCCTCGCCAGTTGGAGTTCCCGCCGAACATGCCGGTGTCGGACTCTGCCGGCAGGTAGGCCACGCGGTAGTCCTGCCCCGCCACCTGGAAGACGTAGGGGTGGTCCCTGTGCCAGCGCGAGAGCGCGCGGATCCCGTGCGGCGAGAGGAACTCCTCCTCGTCGAGCATCCGCTTCAGCACGCGCCGGAGCTTGGCCTCGTCGAGCACCGCCAGCAGCCGCCGGCCGGCGAGGCCCGTCCTGCCCAGGGGGGCGATGTCCCCCAGCAGGTCCAGGTTCGCCCGGACCAGGTCCTGGGCGCGGTCGGCGAAGCGCGGGAAGCGCGTCGTGACCTCGGGCGGCACCACCGTCGCCGCACAGAGCGGGAGCAGCCCCACCATCGACCGCACCTTGATGCGCCGCGCGCTCCCGTCCGGAAGCCGGAGGACGTCGTAGAAGAAGCCGTCCTCCTCGTCCCAGAGCCCCTCGTCGCCGCCCGTCTGGTGCATGGCGCCGGCGATCCAGATGAAGTGGCCGAGGAACTTGAGCGCCATGTCCTCGAACGACGGGTCGTGCACCGCGATCTCCAGCGCGAGCGAGAGCATGTTCTGGCTGTAGAACGCCATCCAGGCGGTGCCGTCGGCCTGCTCCAGGCTCCCGCCGGTGGGCAGGGGCGCGCTGCGGTCGAAGACGCCGATGTTGTCGAGCCCGAGGAAGCCGCCCTCGAAGACGTTCTTCCCCGCCGGGTCCTTGCGGTTGGTCCACCAGG
>DATIWK010000013.1:0-2603 GCA_035519395.1 Anaeromyxobacteraceae bacterium
TCGCGGTCGCGGTCGGTGTCGCGGTCGGGGTCGCGGATACCGAAGTCCACCCGGCTGGCGCCGTGCGGTGTAGCCTTCGCACCATGGATCCCACCCGTCACCTGGCCGAGCACCGGCAGCGGCACCTCGACGAGCTCGTCCAGTTCCTTCGAATCCCGTCGATCAGCTCCTCGTCCGCCCACGGCGGGGAGGTGGAACGCGCCGCGGAGTTCCTGAGGGCGGAGATGGTCCGCCTCGGCATCGCCTCCGAGGTGGTCCGGACCGAGGGGCACCCGGTCGTCTACGGAGAGTGGATGGGCGCCGGCGCGGAGCGGCCCACCATCCTGGTCTACGGCCACTACGACGTCCAGCCGGTGGACCCGCTCGCCCTCTGGACCACGCCGCCGTTCGAGCCCCAGGTTCGCGAGGGCTGCCTCTACGCGCGCGGCGCCGTGGACGACAAGGGCCAGGTCTGGCTCCACCTCAAGGCCTTCGAGGCGTGGCGCGCAGCGGGCGGACCGCCCGTGAACGTGAAGTTCATCTTCGAGGGCGAGGAGGAGGTGGGCTCGGTCCACCTCGGCGCCTTCCTGGACCGCGAGCGCGGGCGGCTCTCGGCGGACGCGGTGGTGGTCTCCGACTCCCCGATGTTCGCGAAGGGAGTGCCGTCGATCTGCTACGGGCTGCGCGGCCTCGCCTACCTGCAGCTCGACGTGGAGGGGCCCGGGCAGGACCTCCACTCCGGCTCCTTCGGGGGCGCGGTGCTGAACCCGGCCAACGCGCTGGCGCGGATCATCGCCGAGCTCCAGGACGCGAGCGGCCGGGTGAGGATCCCGGGCTTCTACGACCGCGTCCGCCCCCTCACCGCCCGCGAGCGCGCCAACACCCGGCGACTCCCCTTCAAGGCGAAGGAGTGGCTCGCCTCGGCGGCCTCCCCGCCGGCCGCCTGGGGCGAGAAGCAGTTCCACGTGCTGGAGCGGATCTGGGCCCGGCCGACGCTCGACGTGAACGGGATCTGGGGCGGCTACCAGGGCGAGGGCGCGAAGACGATCATCCCGGCGAAGGCCGGCGCCAAGATCTCGATGCGCCTGGTGCCGGACCAGACGCCCGAGGAGATCGAGAGGAAGTTCACCTCCTGGGTGAGGAAGATCGCGCCGCGCGAGGTGAAGGTCTCGATCCGCTCCCTCCACGGCGGCTCGGCGTTCCTCTCGCCCGTGGACGACCCCGCCTTCCAGGCGACGGAGCGCGCGCTGGAGCGCGCGTTCGGCGTGAAGCCGGTGCTGACCCGCGAGGGCGGGTCGATCCCCTTCACCGCGACCATCCAGGAGGCGCTCCGCTGCCCCGTCATCCTGATGGGCTTCGGCCTCCCCGACGAGAACAGCCACGCGCCCAACGAGCGGCTCGATCTCGAGAACTACGAGAAGGGCATCCTCTCCGCGGTCTACCTGTACGAGGAGCTGGCCAAGCCGCGCCCGGACGCGCCGCCGCGGCAACTCAGGTCCAGCGGAAGGCGCGCAGCGCCACCCCGAACGCCGCCGCGGCGACCGCGGCGAGCAGCGCGAGCTGCGGGGCGACGGCCGCGAGCCCCGCGCCCTCGTTCATGACGGCGCGCATGGCGTCGTTGAGCGCGGTGAGGGGCAGGGCCCGGATCACCGGCTGAATGGCGGCCGGGAAGTTCTGGGCGGAGAAGAAGACGCCGGAGAGGACGAACATGGGCAGCATGACGAGGTTGATGAGGCCCGAGACGGTCGCCGTGTTCTGGGCGCGCGCCGCGCAGAGGAGGCCGAGGCCGGCGAAGGCCAGCGCGCCGAGCACGTTGACCGCGGCCAGGAGCGCGAGCGAGCCGCGCAGCGGCACCCCGAAGGCCAGCACGCCGAAGCCGATCAGGAGCGGGACCTCGATGAGGAGGAAGAGGAGGCGCACCACGACGAAGGAGAAGAGGAAGTCGGTCCGCCGCATGGGCGTCGCCACCATCCGCTTGAGGAGCTTCTTCGAGCGCCCCTCCACGATGACGTAGCCGATGCCCCACATCCCGGTGGACATGACGTTCATGCCCACCAGCCCGGGCACCAGGAAGTCCACGTAGCGCGAGCCCGGCTCGGTGACCGCCTGCTCGGGCGGCGAGAGGACGTCCCTCCGCCCGGCGGCGCGCTCGAGGAGGTCGCCGGCGACGGCGCGCGCCAGGCGGCTCTCGGGGCGGGTGGGGTCGAAGCGCAGCGCGGGCGGGTCGCCCGCCACCACCACCAGCGACACCTTCCCGGCGCGGAGCGCCGCCCGGGCGTCGTCCGGCGCGAGCACCTCCACCCGCACGTCCGGCCGGCGCCCCAGCGCCGCCCGCGCCGCGCCGGCGCCGGGACCCGCCTCCACCGCGATCGCGATCGGCTCGGGCGGCCTGGCGCGGAAGGCCACCCCGAGCGCGATGGTGAGCAGGATCGGGAAGGCGAAGGACCAGAACAGCGTCGACGGCTCGCGGAAGAAGAGGCGGAGCCGGGCGAGCGTGAGCTGCCAGAGCGGAGAGGATTCGAGCGCGCGCATGCCGATCCTAGTCGCGGAGGTGGCGCCCGGTGAGGACCACGAAGACGTCCTCCAGCGTGGCGCGGTGGGTGGAGAGCGACGTCGGACGGACG
>DATIWK010000014.1:0-5280 GCA_035519395.1 Anaeromyxobacteraceae bacterium
GAGGCGGAGGCGGTCTCCGACGTCGACGTCAACGCGGTGCTGGAGTTCACGCTCAAGATGGCCGAGCCCCAGCTGCGCCACCGCGCGCGGCTGGTGAAGCGGCTCGGCGACATCCCGCGCGTGGCGGCGCCCGAGTCGCGCCTCGGCCAGGTGTTCCTGAACCTGGTCATCAACGCGGCCCAGGCGATCCCCGAGGGCGACCCGGCCCGCAACGAGGTGCGCGTCGCGACGCGCTTCGACGTGGACGCGGAGAGCGTGATCATCGAGGTGCAGGACACCGGCGTCGGCATCCCGCCCGAGGAGCAGCGCCGGATCTTCGACCCGTTCTACACCACCAAGCCGGTGGGCGTCGGCACGGGCCTCGGCCTCTCCATCTGCCACAGCATCGTCGCCTCGCTGGGCGGCGAGATCCGGCTGGAGAGCGCCCGCGGCGAAGGGGCGACCTTCCGCGTGGTGCTGCCTGCCGTGGCGGCGGCCCCCGTGGCGGCGGGAGAGACCGTCCGGCCGTCGCTGCCCCGCGCGCGCGTCCTGGTCGTGGACGACGAGCCGCTGGTCGGGGCGGTGCTGCAGCGGCTGCTCGGGTCGAGGCACGAGGTGGTGGTGACGACGCGGGCGACGCAGGCGCTCACGCTCCTCGGGGCGGGCGCTCGCTTCGACGTGGTGCTCTGCGACCTGCTCATGCCCGAGATGACCGGGATGGAGCTGTTCGAGAAGCTGGTGGCGCAGTTCCCGGAGCAGGCGAAGCGGACGGTCTTCATGACCGGCGGCGCGTACACCGAGCGCGCCCGCGCCTTCGCGGCCAAGCGGCAGCACCGCATCCTCACCAAGCCCGTGGACCTCCGCGAGCTGGAGCTGGTGATGGCGGAGCTGCTGGGCGTGGTGGCCCCCGCCGCGCGGCAGCAGGAGGCGAGGACGTAGGCTTCGCAGCGGCTGGAACCGGACCCCTTCCCCGCGTCGCGGGGAGGGGGCTCGGGAAGCCGCACAGGCCGCTTCACCCGTTCGTCTCGAGCGTGAGCCGGACGCCGCCTTGCGCGGGGTACTGGGACGTCAAATAGGCACCGCTCGGTCGCGCCCCTATGATCCTGCCGATGCGTCGTGAAGAAGCCATCGCAGCCCTGCGCGGCTACCTGCCGGCGATCCGGCACGACTTCGGCGTGCGGCGTATCGCCCTGTTCGGGTCCACCGCGCGCGGCGACGCTCGCGAGGACAGCGACCTCGACATCCTCGTCGACTTCGAGAAGGACCCTACGTTCCTCTCGTTCATGGGCCTCAAAGCGTTCCTCGAGGACCACCTCGGGCGCAAGGTGGACCTCGTCACGCCGGACGCCCTGAAGCCGCGGATGCGCCCCATCGTCGAGCGCGAGGCGGTCGATGTCGCCCAGGGCTGAGCGCACATCGAGATCGTCGGCGAGGCCGCGGGGAAGCTGCCGAACCACCACATGCGCCCCAGGTCACCCGCGAGGCACCCGCCCCGAGAAGCACCGGTGCACGTACACGGTGTACCCGATCCCGAGCGCCACGCCGGGCACCCACCAGGCCGCGCCCGTCCGCAGCGACGCGTCGGCCGCCTGCGCTTGCTCGACCGTGAGCGAGAGCGCCGGGTCGATGCTCGAGGGCAGGACCCACGGGTAGAGCCCGAACGCCGCCGTGGCGAGCAGGAGCGCCAGGAACGCGCTCCACGCCGCAAACGCGGCGCCGTCGCGCCCGCGGAGGTGGAGCAGCGGCGCGCCGAGGCATGCCAGAACCGCAGCCGCCGGGAAGGCAGCGCGCCAGGGCCCGGCCGCCATGGCCTGCGGGATGTGCGGCTGGACGAAGAACGTGGCGACGCTGGTGCCGACCGTGAGGGCGAGGGAGATGGCCCAGAGCCGCGGCGCGAGGGCCCGGGCGCGCTCCCGGACGGGCCCCTCGGTGCGATGGGCGATCCAGAGCGCGCCGTGCTCTGCCAGGACCGCGAACGCCGTGGCGCCCACCAGCGCGGTGTAGGGGTCGATGACGCCGGCCGCGCCGCCGGCTGCCTGGCCGGCGCCGACCCCGCTCCAGAGCGGCTGCAGGAACACGCGATCGGACCCGAGCGGCACGCCGCGCACCACGTTCCCGAGCGCGACCCCGAGGAAGAAGCCGAGGAGCCCGCTCGAGAGGGAGAACACGGCGTCGAAGAACTGCCGCCAGGGCGCCGCCTCGAGGTGGTTCCGCAGCTCGATGGCGACGCCACGGCCCATGAGGAGCCACAGGGCGATCATGAGCGGCAGGTAGAACCCGCTGAACGAGACGGCGTAGAGCAGGGGAAACGCGAAGAACAGCGTCCCTCCGGCGGCGACGAGGTAGACCTCGTTCCCGTCCCAGAGCGGACCGATGGTGGCGAGCACCTGCCGCCGCTCCGCGTCGTCGCGCGCGACGCGCAGGTGCAGGATCCCGGCGCCGAGGTCGTAGCCGTCGAGCGCCACGTAGCCGGCGAGCAGCAGCGCCACGAAGCAGAAGAACAGGGTGCCCACGCGTCACCTCGTCGCGGCCGCCGGCGCAGGCGGCTCGGGCGCCGGACCATGCGCGATCTCCCGCCCCACCACGAACAGGAAGACGATCGCGAGCAGGGCGTACATCCCCATGAAGCCGAGGAGCGTGAAGAGCGCGTTCCCGCTCGACACCTGGCGGGAGACGCCGTCCGCCGTGCGGAACAGGCCGTAGACGAGCCAGCGCTGGCGGCCCGCCTCCGCCGCGAACCAGCCGGCGGTGTTCGCGACGTACGGGAACGGCACGGCGAGGAGCAGGACCCACAGCATGGCGCGGGAGCGGAAGAGCGCGCCGCGCGCGAGCAGCCAGGCGGCGGAGAGCATGACGGCGATGAAGAGCGTCCCCAGCCCCACCATCACGTGGTACGCGTAGTAGACGAGGGGCACGCTCGACGGCCACTCCTCCACCGGGAACGCGTCGAGCCCCTTCACCTCCGCCATCCACCGCCGGTAGGTGAGGAACGAGAGCGCGTACGGGACGAGGATGGGGTTGTCGAGCCGGCGCCGCTCCACGTCCGGCTGGCCCACCAGGGCGAGCGGCGCGCCCGGGCCGCTCTCGAACAGCCCCTCCAGCGCGGCGAGCGCGACGGGCTGGTGCTCGGCGACGAGCCGGCCCTGCACGTCGCCGGTCGGCGCGATCTGGAGCACGCTCGCCACCGCGCCGGCCACGACGCCGGTGCGCACGAAGATGCGCGCCTGCTCGAGGTGGCGGCCCAGGAGCAGGTAGAACGCGCCCGTGCCCGCCATGGCGAAGGCGCCGGTCTGCACCGCGCCCATCATGACGTGGGGGAACTCCCACCGCAGCCACGGGTTCGAGAGCACCTGCCAGAGGCTGGCGAGCGCCAGCGTGCCGTCGGGCGAGATCCGGTAGCCGACGGGGTGCTCCATGAATGCGTGGGTCGCGACGATGAAGAAGCCCGAGAGCCACGACCCCAGGAACAGGAGCACCGCCGCCGCCGTGACGCCGCGCCGGCCGATGCGCCCCTCGCCGTAGAGGACGAGCCCCAGGAACGACGACTCGAGGAAGAAGGCGAAGACGCCCTCCAGGGCCAGGGTCTGCCCGATGACCCCGCCGGCGTAGCGCGAGAAGCCGGCCCAGCTGGTCCCGAACTGGAATTCCATCGGGATCCCGGTGACCACGCCGAAGAGGAAGTTGACGCCGAAGATCCGCGTCCAGAAGCGCGCCGCCTGGTGGAGCCGGTCGTCGCGTCGGGCCAGCGAGGTCACCTCCAGCACGGCGACGAGGAGCGCCAGCCCCATGGTGAGCTGCGGGAACAGGTAGTGGAACGTGATGGTGAACCCGAAGTGGAGCCGGTGAAGGAACAGGGCGTCGCCCATGCGGCCTCCGCGCGGCGTCCTCCATCTCGGAGGCCGCCCCGCGCCGTCAAGGCTCGGGTGTCGCGCAGCCCAACCGGTTCGCGCCGCGGCGCGGCAACCGGTCCGCCCGCTACGCCCCCGGCTTCTTCTCCCACCACAGGTCGGGCGCACCCGGCGGCTCGCGCCTGCGCGGCGGAGCGCCGAGCTTCTGCAGCTCGACGACCACGGCCTCGACGGCCGCGGGGAGCGCGGCGCGGACGGGGTCGGACAGGCCGATGCCGGTCTCGGTGCCCGCGGGGATGACGCCGACCAGCCGCGCCACCGCCGGCGCGACGCCCTGGAAGTCGGCGTGCATGAGCGCCTCGCGGACGCCGGGCTCGTGCGGGCTCACCGCCTGGACCGGCGCCTTCTTGAGGAGCTGCTCCTTCGAGTAGAGCCGCAGCTCGCCCGGCGCGCCCTTGGCCCGGACGGAGTCCACCAGGATCACCGCGTGCAGCCCGGCCAGGTAGGCGGTGAGGTCGAGCCCGGGCGTGCCGGCGTCGTAGACCTGCACGCCGGCGGGGACCTCGTACTGCGCCTCGAGGAGGCGCACCACGGTCGGCCCGACGGCGTCGTCGCCGGTGAGCACGTTCCCGATGCCGATCACGGCGATGCGCGTCACGGCGACCTTCCTTGCGGAGTCGAGAAAGGGCGAATCCCGCTCCCCGGCGCTCCGGGAAGCGGGATCCGATCCTACGCGGACTGAGGCGCCAGGGCACGCCTACGCGCCCAGCACCCTCACGTGCGACAGCTCCTGGCCCTCGGCGTCCGTGGTGTGGATGGCGCAGGCGAGGCAGGGGTCGAAGGAGTGGATGGTGCGGAGGACCTCGAGCGGCCGCTGCGGGTCGGCGATGGGGTTGCCGACCAGCGAGGCCTCGTAGGGGCCCGGACTCCCGGAGCCGTCGCGGGGGCCGGCGTTCCAGGTGGACGGGACCACCGCCTGGTAGTTCTTGAGCTTGCCGTTCTCGATGACGCACCAGTGCGAGAGCGTGCCGCGCGGCGCCTCGTGGAAGCCGACGCCCTTGTAGGTGCCGCTCTTCAGCTTCTCCTCCACCGGCGTGAAGATGGCGACGTCGCCCTTGCCGATGTTGTCGACGAGGAGCTTCCACTGCTTCAGCGCGAGGTCGCTCATCATCGCGCAGCGGATGGCGCGGGCGGCGTGGCGGCCGAGCGTGGAGTGGAGGTGCTCGGGCTTGAGGTCGATGCCGTGGATGTTCTTCACGGCCTCCTGGGCCACCTTCACCCAGCGGATGGTCGGCTCGTGGCCGCCCAGGAACCCGACCAGCACCTGCGCGAGCGGGCCGACCTGCATGGCCTTGCCCTCGAGGCGCGGCGCCTTCACCCAGCTGTACCGGTCCGGCGCCGGCTGCGCGTGCTTCCACTCGCCGGTGAACTTCGGGACCGTCTCCTCCTCCCA
>DATIWK010000015.1:0-5954 GCA_035519395.1 Anaeromyxobacteraceae bacterium
TTGCCGCCCGCGGCGTCCTTCAGGAAGGCCGCCGCCTCGCGCTGCGGCCCCTCCGACGCCTGCGGCAGCTTCTTCTCGATCCACTCGGGGCTCGCCGCGACCCACCAGGCGCCGTTCGGGATCTCCAGCCCCAGCGCGGCGGCCGCGCCCTCCACGGCGGTCTTCGCGGCGCGCTCGACGCGCGCCTGCCGCGCGGCGGCCTCGGCCTCGGGATCGACCTTCGGCGGCAGCTTGGCCTTGCGGCCGCGCGTCGGGGGCGGCGCCGGCTCGGCGGCGGCGTAGAGCGCCTGCAGGAATTCCTGATCGCGCGACGCGAGCCCCACGATGGCCGCCGCCTCGGCGGACATGGAACGGCTGGTGATCCGGAGCTGCGCCGCCGCGGCGGCCAGCTCGCCGTCCACCTGGCGCACGTCGCGCTGGACCTGCTCGGCCGAAAGGGCCGCGACCCCCGCGATCCCGGCGCCCAGGACGAGCACCATGTAGAGCCAGAGCTTGACCCGGTTCATGCCCCGCTTATACGGGGCGTCCGGTGGGGTGTCAAACCTGCGACCGTGCGGCCTTACGCCCGCAGCCCCGCGGACCGACACGGGAAAACCCGCTTGCACCGCCGGGGCGGCCGCCCGCGGCCGACTTCACGAATAGTCAATGCGGCCGGCGCGCACCGCGATCCGCGCCAGCCCCTCGCGGAAGGCGCGCGGCTCCGGCAGCAGCGAGACGACGAGGTGGCCGGGCCGCTCGAAGTCGTAGAAGAACCCCGGCTCCACCACCACGCCGTCGCCGAGCAGCGCGAGGCACAGGGCCTCCTCGTCGAGCGTCTCGCCGACGCGGAGCACCGCGCTCCACCCGCCTCCGCCCGGCAGGGGCCCGAGCGGCGCGCCGCGCGGGAGGTCCGCGAGGGCCGCGCGGTTCTCGGCGAGCCGCGCCCGGAGCGGGGCGAGGAAGGCCTCGCGCCGTCCGAGGAGGCGCGGGAGGGCGAGCTGCGCGGAGGCGGACACCGACAGGTACGCGTCCGCGATCACCTCGAGCCGCTCCAGCGCGGGCGCGACCGCCTGCTCCGGCCCCCCCGCGGCGAGCCAGCCGGCCTTGATCTGGGGCAGCCCGCAGACCTTGGAGAGGCCCGACAGCTGGAACGCGAGCGCCCGCCGGGCGCGGAGCACGGAGGGGAACGGGCGCAGCGCGGAGTCGGCGAACACCTCGTCGCCCACCAGCGCGAGGCCGCGCTCGGCGCAGAGCGCGTCGAGCGCCTCGAGCTCCGCGGGCGCGAGCAGCGCGCCGGTGGGGTTCCCGGGGGAGATCACCACCACCGCCCGCGTTCGCTCGCCGGCCGCGGCGCGGACCGCGCCGGCGTCGAGGTGCCACTCCCCGTCGAAGCGGAGCGGGTAGCGGGCCAGCCGGACGGACTCGAGCCCGGCGAGGAGGTCGAGGAGCGGATAGCTCGGCGCCGGGACGAGCACCTCGTCGCCCGGATCGCAGAGGAGCTTGAAGAGGAAGGCGTAGGCCTCGCTCGTCGACGCGGTGAGCAGCACCCGCTCCGGAGGGACCTGCGCCCCGCGGTCGGCGAGGTAGGCGGCGACCGCGGCGCGCGCCTCGGGCGGCCCGCGTGGCGACGGCCGGTAGGCGGCGAGCCGGGGATCGGCGAGGAGCGCCGACAGCTCCGCCGCGTCCCAGACCAGCCCGGCGCGGGTGGGATTCCACTCGGCCAGATCGAGGAGGGCGCCGCCGGCGGCGCGCGCCGCGTCGACCCGCGTGGCGAGCGCGTTCGCGGCGAGGTCCCACGCGGTCCGGCGGGAGAGCACGCCGGCGATCGTAGCCGATGCGCCGCGGGGCGGCTCGCCCGGCGCGCGTCACGTCACGTCCCGCCCCGGCGCGCCTCTCTGAAAGGGGTCCCCGCCGCCAGGCGGCGGGCGAGGGGGCGCGACGGTGCGCTTGACTCGCGAATCGGCCGGGCCTATGAGGGCGCGGTTCCGCGACCCGTCGACGCCGCCCGCACCACTCCGGAGACGCCATGAAGAGACTCCTCGCTGCCGGCCTCGTTCTCCTCCCGCTCCTCTCCCGGGCGGACGAGGGCATGTGGACCTACGACGCCTTCCCCAGGGAGAAGCTCGAGAAGGCCCACGGCTTCAAGCCGACCGACGCCTGGCTCGAGAAGGCGCGCCTCTCCTCGGCCCGCCTCGCCCGCGGCTGCTCGGCGAGCTTCGTCTCGGATCAGGGGTTGGTGGCCACCAACCACCACTGCGCCCACGACTGCGTCCAGGGGCTCTCCACGGCACAGAAGGACCACGTGGCCGAGGGGTTCTACGCCAAGACGCAGGCCGAGGAGCCGCGTTGCCCCGACGTCGAGGTGAACCAGTTGGTGCAGATCTCCGACGTGACGCCTCGCGTCCGCAAGGCGACCGCCAACCTCGAGGGCAAGGACTACCTCCAGGCGCTGCGCGCCGAGATGGCGACCATCGAGAAGGAGTGCCAGACCTCGCCCGACCTGCGCTGCGAGGTGGTGTCGCTCTACCACGGCGGCGTCTACGACCTGTACCGGTACCGCCGCTACCAGGACGTGCGGCTGGTGTTCGCGCCGGAGTTCCGCATCGCCTTCTTCGGCGGCGACCCCGACAACTTCATGTTCCCGCGCTACGACCTCGACGTCGCGTTCCTCCGCGTCTACGAGAACGGGAGGCCGGTGCGGACGAAGGACCACTTCACCTGGTCGGCCAAGGCGCCGGAGCAGGGCGAGCTGACCTTCGTGTCGGGCCACCCGGGCGGCACCAGCCGCGCGCTCACCGTGGCGCAGCTCGAGTACCAGCGGGACGTGTCCATGCCCGAGACGCTCATCCGCTACTCGGAGCTGCGCGGCCTGCTCACCGCCTTCGGCGAGCGGGGCCCGGAGGAGAAGCGCATCTCCACCGAGCTGCTCTTCGCCTACGAGAACGGCCTCAAGGCGCGCCGCGGCCGCTGGGACGCGCTCCGCGACGCCAAGTTCTTCGCCTCGCTGGTCGCCGGCGAGCAGGCCCTCAAGGCGGCGCTGGCGAGGTCCCCGGAGAACGCCGCGAAGTACCTGCCCGCCTTCGACGCCATCGCCCGGGCGGAGGACCGCTACCGCCAGATCCGCAAGGTCCACGCCTACCTCGAGTACGGCGCCGGATTCCAGGGTGAGCTGTTCCACCACGCGCGTCACCTGCTGCGCGGCGCCGAGGAGCGGCAGAAGCCGAACGAGAAGCGGCTTCGCGAGTACCGCGAGTCGGCCATCCCGGAGCTGACCCAGGCGCTCTTCAGCCCGGCGCCCATCTACCCCCAGCTCGAGAAGCTGCTCCTCGGGTTCTCGCTCACCAAGCTGCGCGAGGTGCTCGGCCCCGACGATCCGGCGGTGAAGCGCCTCCTCGGCGCCCGGTCTCCGCAGGAGGTCGCGGACGCGGCGGTGGCGGGCAGCAAGCTCTTCGATCCCGCCGTCCGCAAGCAGCTGTGGGAAGGCGGCGCAAAGGCCGTCGCCGCGAGCGACGACCCGGTCATCGCCATCGCCCGGCTGGTCGACCCGGACGCGCGTGCCGTGCGCAAGGTCTTCGAGGACGAGGTCGAGTCGGTGGTCCAGAAGAACTCGGAGCGGATCGCCGAGGCGCGCTTCGCCACGGAGGGCCGCTCCACCTACCCCGACGCCACCTTCACGCTGCGCCTCAACTACGGGCAGGTGAAGGGCTGGACGCGGGCCGACGGCGTCTCCGTCGAGCCCTTCACGCGGTTCGCCGGGGTGTGGGAGCGCGCCACCGGCCGCGATCCGTTCAAGCTCCCCGACTCCTGGCTGGCCGCGAAGGACCGGCTCGACCCCGCGACACCGTTCGACTTCGCCACCACCAACGACATCATCGGCGGGAACTCCGGCTCGCCGGTGTTCGACAGGGACCTGCGGGTGGTCGGGCTCATCTTCGACGGGAACATCGAGTCGCTGGGCGGCGACTACGGGTTCGACGAGTCCGCCAACCGCGCCGTGGCGGTGAGCGCGGTCGCCATCACCGAGGCGCTCGACAAGGTCTACGGGGCGCGCCGCATCGTCGACGAGCTGCGCGGGGCGGGGGCGCCGTCCGCCACGCCCGCCGCCGCCTCCGCGGTGACGCCGAAGAAGAAGTGAACGCGGCGGCGGATCGCGCGGGCGGCTCCCCGAGCCGCCCGCGCCGCCCATCCCGGCGCGGTCCGGGTGGGGTCGGGATCCCCGACGGTGGTTCCCGCCCGGGATGGGTGCGCCCGCATGGCGCGCGCCCGAGCGGGGTCTACGCACCCGCGGCGAAGGTGGCCACCATCGCCCCGTGACCATCGCCGAGCTCGAGTCGATGCTGCCGGCCGGCTTCCTGGACGCGCGTCTCCGCCGGATCGAGATCGACTACGTCGAGCGGACCGCACGCCTCGATCTGGTGGTGGACGGCGGGGATCGGGAGGCCGACGGCATCGCCGAGCGCGAGGCCTGGCGGCCCGCCCATCTCGTGCTCTCCGACGTCGTGTTCGTGGTGGTGGAGCCGCCCGCCACCCAGCGCGAGGCGTTCGCGGGCGAGGCGCGCATCGCCTCCTCGCGTCCGGCGACGCGGCGCGAGCGCGAGGCGCTGCCGCCCGTGCCGCCCGGCTCGTTCTGCCACGCGCTCTTCGCGTCGAACTGGGGCGCGCGCCTGTTCCTCGCCGCCCGGAACGCGCGGCTCTACTGGGCGGCGGCGCCGGCGGCGGTGCAGGCCGAGGCCCGGTAGCGGGGCTACGCGTCCCGCGGCACCGCGATCATCCGCTCCAGGGCGCGCCGCGCGCCGGCGGCGACGTCCTCCGGCACGCGGACCTCGTGCTTCTCGCGGCGGAGGGCGTCCCGGACCATGACCAGGTCGATCATCTTCATGTACGGACAGTGCATGCGGCAGCCGATGCAGCCGTCGGCGATGACGAACTCCTTGTCCGGGAAGCGCTGCTTCATCTGGTAGACGATGCCGTGCTCGGTCGCGACGATGAAGGTCCGCGCCTCGCGGTGCCGCTCGACGGCGCCGAGCATGGCGGTGGTCGAGCAGATCTCGTCGGCGATCGCGAGGACGTCGGCGCGGCACTCGGGGTGGGCGATGACGACCGCGTCCGGCCTCGCCTGCTTGACGCGGTTGACGCTGGCGCTGCGGAGCACGTCGTGCACCGGGCAGACGCCGTCGTAGACCACGATCTCCTTCTCCGGGACCTTCGACTTCACCCAGGCGCCCAGGTTCCGGTCGGGGGTGAAGAGGATCTTCCGCTGCGGCAGGGAGCGGACCACCGAGGCGGCGTTGGCGCTCGTGCAGCAGATGTCCGAGAGCGCCTTCACCTCGGCGGAGGAGTTCACGTAGGTCACCACCGCGTGGTCCGGGTAGCGCGCCTTCCAGTCCTCCAGCGACTCGGCGGTGATGGAGTCCGCCAGCGAGCAGCCGGCGGAGAGGTTGGGGAGCAGGACCCGCTTCTCCGGCGCGAGGACCTTCGCCGACTCGGCCATGAAGTGGACGCCGCAGAAGACGATGGTGGACTGGGGGACCTTCTTCCCGATGACGGCGAGCTGGAGCGAGTCGCCGACGTGATCGGCGATCCTCTGCACCTCGGGGAGCTGGTAGTTGTGGGCGAGCAGGACGGCGTCCCGCTCGCGCGCGAGGGCGCGGATCTCCTCCTCCAGCGCGGCCACCTCCGCGGCCGGGAGATCGCTCCCCGCCTCGGGGTTGGCGACGGGATCGTGGATGGGGACGACCGGCAGGCTCATGCTTTCACCCTCGCGCCCCGCGCCGGCCGGATGGCCTCCGTGCCGGCGGGGAAGAGCCGCCAGAACTCGCGGCGGACCAGGCCGACGAGCGTGGCGGACTTGGTGAAGCCGTGGTAGCGCGCCACCGCGTCGAGCATGGCGATGTCCACGTCCGTGGCCGAGAAGCTCCGGACCTTGGCGCGGGCGGGCTTGGCAGGCTTCATGAGGATTTATATAAACCACTTGC
>DATIWK010000016.1:0-11604 GCA_035519395.1 Anaeromyxobacteraceae bacterium
CGGATGCCGGACGTTGCGGCGAAGGACGTGACCCGGTTCTGGAAGACCATCCAGGCGTACGACGGCCGCGGCGCCGCGTACCTCCTCCACCTCTCCGAGGGCGACGACGCCGCGGCGCGCGCCCACTTCACGGCGCTTCAGCTCTCGAACGGCGCGTGGGCCATCGACCGGGCGCTCGCCGGCATCCACTGCGTCGCGCTCCAGCCGGCCGACTTCGCGACCCTCGGGGCCAACGGCGGGTCCATGGTCTGGTCGCCGATGAGCAACCTGCTGCTGTACGGGACCACGGCCGACATCGCGGCGGCGAGGAAGGCGGGGCTCCGCATCGCGCTGGGCTGCGACTGGTCGCCGTCCGGCTCCAAGAACCTTCTCGGCGAGATGAAGGTGGCCTGGCTCTACTCGCGGGCCCACGGGAACCTCATGAGCCCCGAGGAGATCGTGGCGATGGTGACGAGGACCGCCGCCGAGATCGTCCGCTGGGACGGCCGGCTCGGCACCGTGGAACCGGGCAAGATCGCGGACCTCACCCTGCTCTCCTCCGGCGCGAAGGACCCGTACCAGAACGCGCTCCAGGCGACCGAGCGCGACGTTCGCCTGGTCGTGATCGGCGGGACGCCGCGTTACGGCCACCCGGACCTCATGCGCGCGCTCGTCGCGCCCGGCAAGGACCTGGAGGACGCCTCGGTCGCCGGAGAGCTGAGGACGATCGACCTCGAGGCGACGGACCCGCGCGTACCGACGATCCGCTTCGCGGAGGCGCAGGCGACGCTCTCCGACGCCCTGCAGCATCTCCCCGAGCTCGAGCAGCAGCGGTCCACGCACCTCACCCGCTTCCTCGCCGCGCGCCCGCCGCCGCCCGAGCCGGGCTGGTCGCTCGCGCTCGACGAGATCGAGCCGACCGGGTACGCGCTGCGCCCTTCCTTCCCCGGGGGGACCGCGCCGGTCCGCGGCGCGACGCCGGCGCCGGCGAAGGCCGGGGCCAGCCTCCCCACGGTGGCCATCCACCTCGATCCGCCGAGCATCACCGACCACGCCGACTACTGGCAGGTGATCGCCGGCGAGCACAACCTGCCCGCCTACCTGAAGCAGGGACTGCCGCCGCTCTACGGCGCCGCCGCGCCCACCGGCCGCAAGCGATCCGCCAAGGCCGGCGCCGGCGCGGCCGTGCCCTCGCTGAAGGGTCGCCCCCATCGGCCCGCCCCCCGTGGAGGCGGCGTGGCGGTGCACCGGGGCGCAAGCTGACTGGGCGATCGACGGCGGCATGGAGCGTCGCTCGCCGGAGTGCACGATGATTCCAGACAGGAAGAAGATCCGGCGCGTCCTCGACGCCTTGCTCGAGGACGAGCACGCCCGGGCCAGGTGGGCCGACGACGGACACGGGGGCCGCTACGACTGCGACGTCACCCGCCGTGCGCAGGACGGATCGGTGCTCGGCCAGGAGCTGAAGGTCGAGACGGAGCTGCTCGAGTGGCTCGTGACGCAGGGCTACGTGGCGATCGACGGCCCCCTCCGCGACCCGGCCTACCGGCCGATCAGGCCGGGCGCGCGTCCGCCAGGGGATCTCGAGAGCTGACGGCGCCGGCCCCCTCCTCGCCGCTCCGCCAGGACCGCAGCGCCCGGTTCTCCAGCAGCACGTCCGCGTCCCACATCTCCACCACGCGGAAGCCGGGCAGGAGCGCCAGGATCTCCGCGAGCGTCGCCTGGCCCTCGTACATCTCCTCGTCGGCCCACTCGGTGTAGAGGTAGCGGGTCCGGGCCAGCGTCGCGCGCCCGCCGCGGATCATGTCCGCCTCCGCGCCCTGGAGGCTGGCCCACACGAGGTCGACCACGTCCAGCCCGGCCCGCGCGCGGTAGGTGTCGAGCGCGACGGTCTCGACCTCGACGGACTCGCCGAAGGTCACGGGGTAGCGGCGCAGGTGCTCCTTCGGGCGGCGCAGGGACGAGGAGTGGGTCCACTCCACGCCCCATCCCTCCTTGCTGAGCACGAGCGGCGCCCGCCCGTCCCGATCCCACACGGCGGCGCGGTTCAGCACCACGTTCGGGCGGGGCGGCGGGTGGTTTCGCGGGTCGGGCTCGAAGGCGTGGACCGTGGCGCCCGGCACCGCGGCGAGCCACGCCGTGTCGCTGCCGTCGTGCGCGCCGAGCTCGAGGAAGGTCCTCGAGGCCCGCGAGCCGAACGTCCGCTCCACGAGACCACGGATGGGAGGCGGCCGAGGGGGTACGAGCTTCCTCCGCGCGTCGATGGCGCGGCGCACCTGCCCCGCGTTCGCGAAGCAGCGCTCCGGCGAGCCGCGGGCCCCCAGCGCGCCGGTGAGCCGGTCGAACTCGAGGGCGCAGCGCACCCAGCCGTCCCACGACCAGCGCTGCGGGTGGCACCGGTGGAAGGCGGCGGGGAATTCCACGGCGTGGAGCGGCCGCCCCGCCGCGGCGAAGGCCAGGGGGAGCCACCAGTCCCAGAACGGCTGGCCCATGCTCAGGAAGGACTCGCCGAGCACCTTCCGGTCTCGCCCGTGGAGGAGGAACGCGTCGATGCCGCTCGGCTCACGGCGGGCCCGGGACGGGTCGCCGTCGTGGTTGTGACGCACCAGCCAGCAGAGGCCGCCGTCGGCGAGCCACCGCAGCCGCTTCAGCTCCCAGGCGGCGAGGCGCAGCACGATGTCGGCGTTCACCACCAGCGCCGCGGTCCCCGCCGCCTCGGCCCAGTCGAGCATCGCGCCGATGGGCACGTAGGGGCGGCCGAACACGCTGGCCGAGGTGCGCGCCACCGGGACGACGCGCACCTCGTGCGCGGCCGCCACGGCCGCGACCTCCGACGGGTCGTTGAACGAGACCACCTCGAGCCCCGCGTCGCGCCACGATTGGATCGCCTCCCGCTGGGTGGCGACCGCCTGCGGGCCCGGGACGAGCGACGTCAGGGCATGGATGCGCTCGACCGCCACGGCGTCCTCACCGGCGCTCGAGCGACGCCGCGACCAGCATCACCTGCGTGGGCAACACGGCCCGCTCCCCCGCCTCGCCCACCAGCGACCAGATCTCGAACGCGGTCCCCCGCGCGGTCCGCACCGGCGGGAGCGGCTCCCGCGCGCCCGCCTCCTCGAGCCAGCGCGACGCGACGCGGTGGCCGTCCCAGTCGGTGCCGACGAGGACGTAGAGCGTTCCCGCGGTCAGGAACTCCACCTCGACTGGCGACGCGTTGCCGGCGACCACCTGCGTACAGACCAGCCCGGCGAGCGGCCGGGGCACCCGCTCGATCGGACGGGCGTCGTTGACATGCGAGGAGGTGCCGGGCGAGAGCGGGGCGACCCGGTAGCCCATCGCCTCGCGGAAGGCGACGGAGGCGGGACCGGGAGCGGCGGCGCGGACACGGGCGCGACGCCGGGCTCGCTCGATCGCGTCGTGGATCGCCGCGCGCGCGGCCGGAGGGACCTCGACGCCGGCGGCCTCGCCGCGAAGGGCCTCCAGGGCCCGCCGGTACGCGCGGTGGACGTCGCGAACGGCCGCGTCGGACGCGCCTGGAACGCCGGCCGGCCCCGAGAGGAGCGAGGCCGGGAAGGTCCGGCGCGCCAGGCCGCGGGCCTCCAGGCGCGCGCGGAGCTCCGGGACCTCCTCGCCGAACCCGCGGAGCGCCTCGTCGAAACCACCGGCCGCGACGAGGGCCTCGCGCGAGCACGCGACCGCGCCGTCGAGCCCCGGACCGGCCCCATCGGGCACGAGGAACCCGCCGGGGTCGAAGCGCGCGAGCAGCTCCCGCGACAGCTCCTGCGAGGCGATGACGTCCGGATCCAGGAAGCAGAGGAGGGCGTCGCCGTCGGCGGCAGCGGCTCCGGTGTTCCGGGCCGCCGAGCCACCCCCGCGTCGGGCTCTGTCGGACGGCACCACCGTCACCGAGGGGTGGTGCGCCCGGAGCCACGCCGCCTCCGCCGGCTCGGGGGTGACCGCGATGCAGGTCGAGCTCGGCTGCGACCCGAGCGCGCCGACGGCCGCCCGCGCGTCGCCCCCGCCCCGCGACGGCACGACGAACCACACCCACGGCGTCCCGAGGAAAGAGGCCGGCACTCCCAGGGTGGGCCCGGGGAGCCTGTCGCGCGAGGCGTAGCGCCGGACCCCGCTCCGATGGAGGTGGTGCGCCCGGATGGAGCGCGCCGGGTTGGAGACGCTCAGCCCCGCGGCATGGGCCTCCCAGGCGAGCCGGTTGTCGCAGGCCGGCACGCCCAGCGGGAAGTCGCATGGAAAGTCCGGGAGCGGCGCGCGGAAGATCCATGCGTCCTGGCTGAAGGGGTGCTCGAAGAGCCGCGCGCCCCCGTCCGGCTCCGGCTCCCAGCGTGACAGGCAGAGCAGGCGCCGGTCGAGGTCTGCGCCGTCGAGGCGGGCGAGCGTCGCGTCGAACCAGACGTCGGCGTTCGCGATCGCGACCTGCCGCCCCGGGAGCCGTGCCCGCGCGTGGGCGAAGAGATCCCGGTACGCGACCCGCCGGCCATGGGGGACGAGCCGCACCTTGGAGGAGGCGAGCGGGGGATACGCCCCGGCGAGCACGCCGGTGTCGCCGCGCTCCTCGCAGAAGACGTGGATCTCCTCGATGCGGTCGTTCGCGGCGTTTCGCCGGAGCGCCTCGACCAGCTCGGCCGTCCGGCCCGGATCGGCGTCCACGTAGAACCCTGTGAGGAGCACCATGGCGCAGGCACGCCGCGTCGAGGGAGACGCGCCGGCGCCCTCATTCCGCGGCCTCCACGTCGAGTCAAGCGGTCCGTGCGCGCTCGAATGGGGCCGCTCGCCGGACGCCGTGCAGGATCGCCGCCGCCGCACGGCCGGGCACGCGCGCGACTCGGGGCAACCGGCGTTGACGGTCCAGCGGAGGTCGGACGGCCCCGCCCACGAAACGCGCGCTGACTCCCAGGATCGTGGGACACGCGGACAGCGGGGGCGGGAGCGTCACGTCGCGATGCGCGCGCTGTCCATGAGGTCGAGCCGCGACCACGCCGGCGCCTCGCCCGTCGCCCGAGATCGGCAACCCACCAGGCGTACCGGTCCATGCTTGACCCAACGTCTCAGCTCGGAATGATCATGCCGTCCCGCACGATCGGCCCGCCGTCGGGCGCTCGCGCCCGGGCCCGAGGCGGAGCACAGCGATGATGATCGGCCGTTCCCCCGCCTTCGTCCGGGCCGTGAGGATGCTCGATCGGTTCGCGGCGTGCGACGCGCCCGTGCTGATCGAGGGCGAGACCGGCACGGGGAAGGAGCTGGCCGCGCGGCACGTGCACTACGGCGGCGCGCGGCGCGCCGGCCCGTTCGTGCCGATCAACTGCGGCGCCATCCCCGACGCGCTCGCGGAGAACGAGCTCTTCGGCCACGAGCGCGGCGCGTTCACCGACGCGCGCGGCGAGAGCCCGGGGTGCGTCGCGCTCGCGCACGGCGGCACGCTCTTCCTTGACGAGATCGACTCGCTCTCGCCGAAGGGGCAGGTGTCGCTCCTGCGCTTCCTCCAGGACCGGACCTACCGCCCCCTCGGAGGGCGCACCGAGTGCCGCGCCGACGTGCGGATCGTGGCCGCGTCGAACGTCAGCCTCGAGCCGCTCGCGGACCGGGGCGGGTTCCGCCGGGACCTGCTCTTCCGGATCAAGCTCCTGTACGTGGAGATGCCGCGGCTGCGTGCCCGCGAGGGCGACGTCCCGCTCCTCGCCGAGCACTTCCTCTCGGAGTGCAGCCGCTGGTACGCGATCCCCCCCAAGCGGCTCGATCTCGCGGCCACGGCATGGCTCGAGCGCCAGGAGTGGCCGGGCAACGTCCGCGAGCTCGAGAACGTCGTCCACCGCGCGGTCCTCCTGTGCGAGGGCCCCGCCATCGGCGTCGGTGACCTGGTCTCCGACCACGCCGCCACGGCGAGTCCGGCCGCGAGCTCGACCCAGTACCGCTCCGCGAAGTCCGAGGCGATGGAGGCGTTCCACCGCCGGTTCCTGTCGGAGCTCATCCGTGCCTCCGGCGGGAACCTCAGCTCGGCGGCCCGCCTCTGCGGAGCCGACCGGCGCATGCTCGGGCGGCTCCTGAAGCGCTACCGGATCGACCCGGCCGCGTACCGCGACGCCTAGGGCGGCGCGCGATCGGGGCCGCCACCGCTCCACGGATCATTTCACTCCACGTCTGGTACCGGCCGGAGCGCAGCGCCCCCCGGGGCGCCTCCACGGAGAGTGACGCTCCGGAGCCGGGCGCGGCGGTCCCACCCCGGGACCCTTTCACCCGGCCTCCGAGATCGCGGCGCGCAGGCTCGATCCCGCGCGTTCGCGGACGCGGCCCCGGGACGGATCGTCCCGGGCCGCCGCGCCGCGCCGCGCGCAACCGCGCGACGTCGCGCGGTTCGCCGCTGCCCGCCGGACCGGCACGCCCGTTGCGAGGGCGCTGCCCGTCTCGAGCAGGGAGCCGGCGCGTGTCCACCTCGCCCACGCGGGATCGCGTCGCCTCCGTGATGGAGTCGATCGTGGAGTACCTCGCAGCCCATCCAGCCGCCGCCGACACCGCCGACGGGATCCGCGACGTGTGGCTCGGCGGGAAGGCGACGTCGGCCGAGGTGGAGGCCGCGCTGGGGCAGCTCGTCGCGCGCGGGACGCTCGTGGCGCGCCTGCTCCCCGACGGCAGCCTGCTGTTCGGCGGCGCGGGCGGACGGTGAGCGGACGACCGTGGCCGACCACCGCGCCATCACCGCCGTGAGCGAGGCCGTCCGGGGCGTCCTGCGCTCCAGCTACCGGCGCGAGGACTTCGACGGCACCGAGCTGGAGTTCGAGATCTACACGACCGCCGACTTCACCACGCGCACCATCGACAACGGCGTCACGCTCTTCCTCTACCGGATCTACATCGCCGGCTCCAACCGCATCCCGCCCGGCCGCATCGGGCTCGACGGCCGGCGCCGCCGGCCGCGGCTCCCCCTCGAGCTGCACTACCTCGTCACCATCTGGGCGAAGCAGTACACCCTGCAGCACTCGCTCGCGGCCTGGACGATGCGGACGCTCGAGGACAACGCGCTGCTCGGCTCGGGCGTGCTCGACGCGGGCGGCCGGACCACCTTCCGGCCGGACGAGGCCGTCGAGCTGTCGCTCGCCGAGATGCGGACCGAGGACCTGTTCCGGATCTGGGAGGTGCTCGGCCCGAGCCCGTACCGCCTGTCCATCCCGTACCTCGCGCGCGTGGTCGCGGTGGAGTCGGTGGAGCGCGTGCCGTCCACGGAGGGGCCGCCCGTGCAGGACCGGACGTTCCGGGAGGGCGCGCTCGCGCCGGCCGGAGGGCCGCCGTGAGCGTCCGCGTCCTCGAGGAGCTGGAGGTCTTCACTCCGCTCGGGATCCGCTTCTGGGACCCGGTGCTGGAGCGCTCGGTGGTGGACGGGCTGGTGGTGGAGGCGACGCCCCCGCGCGGCCCGCGCGCGCCCGCGACCGCGCTGCGGACGCGCGCCGACGTCTGGGTCTTCCGCTGGCTGCCCGGGATGCGCGCGGTGGAGCACGTGCTGCCCGATCCGGACTTCTCCGATGCGAGCCCCCCGCGCCGGCGCCCGTTCGTGGTGGCGGTGAGCGACACGCTGGAGCGGTTCCTTCCGGTGGCGTTCGAGGTGCAGCTCCCGCTCCCCTACCGCGGGGTGTTCCTGGCCGGCGGGGCGGACGGAAGTCCCCCGCAGCCCGTCGCCGGCGTCCCGCTCTTCTCGGCGCCGACGCGCCGCGCCGACGAGCGGCTCACCGCCGTGCGCGGGACGCTCCAGGACGCCGACAGCGGCGCCCCCGCCTCGTGGGCGCTGGTGCGCGTGGACGCGCCGCACGGGCGCACCTTCCACGGCATGGCAGACGCCGGCGGCCGCTTCGCCGTCGTGTTCCCCCCGCCGCCGCTCGTCGAGGGCTTCGGCGGATCGCCCGCCGGGCTCGGCGACGGCGTGCCGCTCGGCGAGCGGGGCTGGGACGTCTCGGTGCAGGTGCAGTACGAGCCGGGCCGGCTCACCTCGCTGCCGCGCGCCGACGTGCCCGAGTACCGCTCGATCCTGGACCAGCGCGCCGGCTCGCTCTGGGCCGAGCCGTCCTCCGCGGGCGGCTCCCCCGGGGACTCCCTCGCGCTCCACCTCGACTTCGGCGAGGAGCTGATCCTGCGCACGGGGGGGCGCTCCGTGCAGCTGGTGTCCGCGGCGCCCGCCTCACCCTGACGGAAGGACGGAGGAACGACCATGCCCGAGTACCTGGCCCCCGGCGTCTACGTGGAGGAGACGAGCTTCCGCGCGAAGCCGATCGAGGGGGTGAGCACCACCACCACCGGCTTCATCGGGCCGACGCGCGACGGCCCCGTCTTCCTGGAGCCGCCGCTCCTCACCAGCTTCCAGGAGTTCTCCGACGTCTACGGCGGGATGGACCCGCTGCAGTGGGAGCCCTCCACCAACTACCTGGCGCAGGCGGTGCGCGCCTTCTTCGAGGAGGGCGGCAAGCGGCTCTACGTGGCCCGCGTGTTCAAGCCCCTCTCGGGCGGCCTCGACGATCCTCCGGCGCTGGTGGGCGTCGAGTGGTCCGACGGGATCGCGCGCTGGCAGGTGGGCGACGACGCGGCCAGCCAGCCCACCTCCGCGCCCGACGCGCTCAAGCTCCGCGCGCGCTACCCCGGGGCGGCGGGGAACCGGCTCGTCACCTTCCGCTTCTACCTGGACGCGGACGTGATCGACCACTCCTCAGACCCCATCCAGCTCAAGGGCATGGACCGGCTCCAGGTGGTCTGGGTCCAGACGCAGGCGGAGGCCGCGGCGTCGCCGCCGAGAGCGGGCCGGATGTACTGGGTGGACCTCTACTTCGACGCGCAGGGGCGGCAGGCCTACCGGCTGCGCCGGGACGACCCCTCCACCACCGCCCCGGGCCCCTCCTGGATCACCGATCTCTCGACCCTGGCGCTGGCGCGGCCGGTGACGGTCTCGGTGGAGTCGATCGGCCGCGGCCTCTACAAGGGCCGGTTCGAGCTGCCGAAGACGTTCGAGCGGCTCACCTTCCACCCCGCGCCCCTCGCGCCGGCCACCCCCCACTCGCTGTTCGACGAGCTGGCCGAGCCGCCCGCGCCGCAGCGGGTGGAGCTCTACGCCCCGATCGCCGTCTCGACCGGCAGCCTCGTGAACGGCGTCGAGGTGGCGGAGCTGCTGGCGGGCCGCGACAGCGCGGACGGGAGCGGGACCGTGCTCGACGCCCTCGCCGACGAGGTGCTGGGCGGCCGTCCCAACACCGACAGCCCGCCGAGGTTCGAGCCGGTGTCGGCCGCGGCGCTCAGCACCGTCCTCGAGCTGCGCGGCGGCAACGACGGGCAGCGCCCGACCGCTGCGTCGTACCCCGGGTACGAGGACGCCTGGGGCAACAAGTCGGCCCTCCTCGCCTTCGAGGACCTGGAGGACATCTCCATCGTGGGCGTGCCGGGGAGCACGGCCGGGGGCGCGAACGGGTACGCCACCGACATGCGCGCCATCACCGGCTTCGTGCTCTCGCACTGCGAGCGGATGAAGTACCGCGTCGCGGTGCTCGACTCGCCCGACGGCGTCCTGCCGGGCGAGATCCGCGACCTGCGGGCCAAGCTCGACTCCAAGTACGGGGCGCTCTACTACCCGTGGGTCCTCGCCTACGACCCCATCACCGAGACCAACGTCGCGATGCCGCCGAGCGGCTTCGTCACCGGGATCTACGCGCGCAGCGACATCGAGCGGGGCGTCCACAAGGCGCCCGCCAACGAGGTGGTGCGGCTCGCCAACGACCTGGAGCTGGCCATCAACCGCTCCCAGCAGGAGGCGCTCAACCCGCTGGGCGTGAACTGCCTGCGCTGGTTCGAGGGGCGCGGCTTCCGGGTGTGGGGGGCGCGGACCGTCACCTCGGACTCGGAGTGGAAATACGTGAACCTGCGCAGGAACTGGTGCTACCTGGGCCGGTCGATCGAGCTGGGCACGCAGTGGGCGGTGTTCGAGCCCAACGCCGAGGAGCTGTGGGGGAACGTCCGCCGCGCCGTCGAGGACTTCCTCTTCAACGAGTGGAAGAGCGGGCGCCTCATGGGCGTCTCGACGGACGAGGCGTACTTCGTCCGCTGCGACCGGACCACCATGACCCAGAGTGACATCGACAACGGGCGGCTGATCTGCCTCGTCGGCGTCGCGCTCCTCCGCCCGGCCGAGTTCGTCATCTTCCGGATCGGCCAGAAGACGCTGGACTTCAAGGCGGCCTGATCCCGGGCGCGAGGAGGACCTGAGCCATGGCAGACGCACGCGAGTTCCCGTACCCGAACTTCGCCTTCCGCGTGAAGATCGGGAACAACGACGAGAACGACATCCTCGCCGGGTTCCAGGAGGTGAGCGGCCTCGGGGCCGAGACCGCGGTCACCGAGTACCGCCCCGGGAACAAGAAGGAGAACGTCCCGACCAAGGTGATGGGGCTCGGCAAGACGCCCGACGTCACCTTGAAGCGCGGCGTGGTCGGGTCGCTCGACCTCTTCGTCTGGATGGAGGCGGTCCGCAACGGCGACCGGTCGAAGGACAACTTCTTCCGCAACGTCGTCATCAAGCTCATGGCCGAGGACCGCACCACCGCGGTGCTCGAGTGGACGCTCCAGAACGCGCGGCCCATGAAGTACACGGGCCCCGCGCTCAACGGGAAGTCGAGCGACGTCGCCATCGAGGAGCTGGTCCTCTCGGCGGAGAACGTCACCCTCAAGAAGCCCTGAGGCCCGGCGTGCGCCCGCTCCCCGGCATCTCGTTCGAGACGGTCGCCCCCGCGCAGCCCGACACGCTGCCGCGGATGGACGTGGCCGCCTTCGTCGGGCTCGCCTCGAGCGGGCCCCTGGACGTGCCGGTGCCGGTGGAGGACGTGCTCCGCTTCCGGGACGTCTTCGGGGAGGACCCGCCGCTCGCCTGGGACGCCGCGAGCGGCCGCTCCGCCTTCGGGCTGCTCGGCCCCGCGGTCGAGGCGTTCTTCCAGAACGGCGGCCGGCGCTGCTTCGTGGTGCGCGTCGCGGGGGGCTCGGGCCCGGCGCCCGGCGACGCCCCCCGCCCCGGCGATCCCTGGACGCACCTGTTCCCCGTGCCGGGGCTCGCCGCCGCGGGCGGCTCGCTCCCGGCGCCGCTCCTGGCGCGGGCGCGCGCCCCCGGTTCCTGGTCTCGCACCCTCGCCGTCTCCGCCACGCTCCTCCGCCGCCCGGTCGGATCCGCCGGCGCCCTGGCCGCGGCGGGGACCCCACCCGCGCTCTCCCTCGAGGTGGCCGCGCCGGCGGGGGCCATCGGCGCCGCCGATCTCGTCGAGGTGGAGGCCGCCGGCGCGGGGCTCCTGTTCTGGCTCGAGGTGGACCAGGCCACCGCCATCCGCCGCGGCGTCGGGCTCTCCACCGCGCCCGGCCGCTTCTGGGTGGCGTACCCCGCCGGCGGCTCGCCGCCGCCGGGCGATCCGGTGGACCGCACCCCGGAGATCGACCTGCTCGACCCCGGGGCGGCCGCGGCAGCGGTGGCGGCGCTTCCCCCGGGCTCGCCGCTCCGCGCCCGGGTGATCTCCTTCGAGCTGACGGTCTCGCAGGACGGGCGGCCGCTGGAGCGGATCGCCGACCTGGCCTTCTCCCCTCGCCACCCGCGCTTCTGGG
>DATIWK010000017.1:0-22529 GCA_035519395.1 Anaeromyxobacteraceae bacterium
GATGGCGCTCATCCGGGTCGAGCGGGGCGTGGTGCTCGTCACCCGCGAGGGTGATCTCGAGGACCACGTCCTCGACGCCGGCATGGAGCTGCTCGTCTCCGAGCCCGGCCTGGTGGTGGCGTGGGCGCTCGCCCCCTCCACCCTGAGCGTGCGCGAGGCGGCTTCCCCCCGCCGGGCGGCCTAGCGTTCGCGCTGGAAGTCGTAGACGCTCCCCAGCCCGAGGATGCGCGTCAACTCGTCGAGCGCCACCATGCCCTCCCGCGCCAGGGCCGGATCGCGCAGGTCGTCCGGCATGAGCCGATCGCGGTAGCGGCGCTCGACCCATTCCACCAGGCGGGCGTGGAGGGCGGGCGAGAAGAGGACGTCCGCACCCAGGGCGCGGACCTCGTCGCCGGTGAGGGGGACGCGCAGCCGCAGGCAGGCGGGCCCTCCGCCGTTGTTCATCGACTGGCGGACGTCGCGGTACTCCACGCGCACCACCGGGTTCTCCTCCGCGACGACGCGCTCCAGGAAGGCGCGCGCGCGGGGGTTCTCGCGGCTCTCCTCGGGCGCGAGGACGACGAGGCCGCCGCCCGGCAGCTCGAGGAGCTGCGAGTTGAACGGGTAGGCCGCCACCGCGTCCGCGGCCGGCAGCTCCGCCTCGGTGGCGACGAGCGCGCGGAGCTCTTCCCCCAGGAGGGCGCGGAGCGTCGCGAGCAGCCCGCTCCCGTCGGCGAAGGCCCGCTCGTGCAGCATCAGGAACGGGCCGTGGCCGACCGCGAGCACGTCGGTGTGGAACGCGCCCGCGTCGATGCCGGCCGGGTCCTGCCGCGGGAACAGGACTCGGTCCGGAGCGAGCCGGTGCAGGCGCGCCACCGCCTGGCTCGCCTCCAGCGTCTGCCGCGCCGGGAACCGGGTGGGCCCGTCGCCACCCCACCCGCTCCGCCCCCAGGCGAAGAGGTGGACCGGGCCCCGCCGCCCGAAGAGGCGGGTGTGGTTCGCGGCCCCCTCGTCGGCGAGGTGGGCGCCGCCGGGGAGGGGCGCGTGGACCACGAACCGCCGCTCGTCGGCGAAGATGGCCCGCAGCACGGCGCAGGTGGTGTCCGCCTCGATGGCGCGGTGGAACATGGAGGTGAGATTCGCCGGGGTGAGGTGCAGCCGCCCGTCCGAGGCGTCGGCCGAGGGCGCCACCGTGGCGGCGTTCGCCGCCCACATCGCCGAGGCGCTCGAGCACAGGCGCAGCAGGTGCTCCCCGCCGCTCGCCGCGCGCGCGATCACCTCCTCGTCCGTCCCGTGGAAGCCGAGGCGCCGGAGCGTGCCGAGGCTGGGGCGCGGCTGCGGCGGCAGCACGGCCTGGCCGGCGCCCAGGCCGTGGACCAGCTGCATCTTGGCGAGCCCCTGCAGCGCGGCGGCCCTCGGGTTCGACGCCTCGCCGCCGTGCGCGAGGGAGGCGACGTTCCCCGGCGAGAGGCCTCCGTAGTTGTGCGTCGGGCCGACCAGGCCGTCGAAGTTGTACTCGCGCATCGGGCGATCTTCCCTCCGGTGGCGCGCCGCCCCGCATCCTATGCGGCGGCAGGACCGCCGCCCAGCCCGCTGCGGCGGGGGCGGCCGCCGGCGCACCCGGCGTGACGCGTCCGTCACATGGCGAGCATCCTCCCCGCCCGGGCCCCTCCCGGGCGTTGAAGCGCTCGCCGGGAGCATGTTACGCGCGGTCCACCCGCCGTCGAAAGGACGCTCCCGATGTCCGCGGCCCGCACCCGCCCGCCGATCCCGCGCCGGACGCCCCCCTTGCTCGTGTCCGCGTGCCTCGCCGTGGCATGCCTCGCCGTCGCCTGCAGCGGCGGGAAGGCGGCCAGCCCGGATCATGCGCCCACCTCCGCGAGCGCCACCCTCGCCACCGCGGCCGACACGCCCAGCGCCCCGGTCACGCCCACGGTCTCCGACCCCGACCCGGGCGACACCTTCACCTTCTCCATCGTCACGCAGCCCGGACGCGGCCTGGCCGCCGTCACGGCCGGCCAGCTCGTGTACACGCCGGATCCGGCCTTTTCCGGCGCGGACCAGTTCACCTTCCGCGCCACCGATTCGGGCGGCCTGTCGGTGGACGGCACCGCCACCGTGAGCGTCACGGCCGCGAACCACGCGCCGACCGCGACCGGCGGAGGGCGCGTCCTCCTCGCCGGGCAGAGCACCTCGCGGATCCCGTGGGTGGACGACCCGGACCTCTGGGACACGTTCACGGTCTCCGTCCTCACGCCCCCCGCGAGCGGAACGGTCACCACCTCCGGGAACCGCTGGACCTACACGCCGGACGCGGCCTTCGCCAGCGGGACGGACCTGTTCACCTACGAGCTGACCGACGCCGGGGGCCTGTCGCACCCCGGAACAGCCGCCCTCCGCGTCTACGACGCCGCGGCGCTCTCGGCCTGCACCACCGCGAGCACGGTCAATCCCGACGGGACCCTGGCCACCGCGATCCACGCCAACGGCTGCGCCTTCTACGCCGTGGCGCCCACCCGGCTCACCGCGGCCGGCGCCCAGGTGACCATGGACTACTTCGCCAGCCGCCCCTCGACCGGGAACCCGAAGGCGATCGTGGTCCTCATCCCGGGCGGGGACTTCGACGCGGGGATCGGCGGGACCGCCTCCACCGGCGTCGCCGCGGCGACGGGCGGCGGCAACTTCCTCGTCCGCGCCGCGCAGCTCCTCGCCGACGCCGGCTACGCGACCATCGCCGTCGACCGCCCCTCGGACCTTCCCTCGCCGGGCGCCACCGACACCACCGCCGACGCGGACCAGTACCGCATCTCCGCGCGCCACGCCGTGGACGTCCTCCAGGTGCTGAAGCACGTCAACACCGAGAACCGGCACGTGTTCATCGCCGGCACGAGCAAGGGGGCGCTCTCGGCGGTCGCCCTGAACCTCGTGGCCGCCGGCATCTCCGTCTCGAGCCCGGTGACGAGCGGCCTCACCTACCTGCACGTCGGGCAGCCGGGCGTCCCGAACCTCCTCCCCGCCTACGTCCAGCGCCCGGCGCACGTCCTCTGGAACACGAGCGACCTGTGCAACGTCTCCACCCCGGCCGGCGCGCAGGCGCTCGCCGCGAGCCTGTCGCTCACGACCCCGACCTCGCCCGACACCGTGACGGGGGGGCTGCGGGTCACGGTGGCGGGGAGCAACGTGACGCCCGACGTCTGCGGCGCGTTCGACTACCACGGCTACCTCGGCATCGAGCCGGCCGCCATGGGCCGCATCGCCGCCTGGCTCGACGGGCAGGTGGCCGCCCTGGCGGGCGACGCCCGGCCGGAGGCGGCCTACGTGACGGTGCCCACCGCCGCGGGCACGCCCAGGCGCGTGGACCTCGCCACGCTGGTGCGCGACCAGGACGCCGACCCCCTGTCCTTTGCGCTCCCCTCCGGGTCGAGCGTGCTGGGCGGGACGGTGACGCTCGCCGGCGCGGTGGTGACCTACACGCCGCCCGGGCTGCGCAACGCCACCGACGCGTTCAGCTACGTGGTGACCGACGGGAGGGGCGGGGTCGGCGCCGCGGTGGTCACGGTGCAGATCGGCAACTGAGGACCCTCACCTCCGCGCGGTGCGCGCCATCCCGCGCTCCACCGCGTCGACGAGGTAGGGGCGCAGGTCGCGGGGCGCGATGATGCGGTCGAGCGACCCGACCTGGAGCGCGCGCTCCACCGTGTGGACCCGGTCGAACTCCTCGGCCACCTCGCCCACCTTCTCGGAGCGGACCGCGGTGAGGACCTTCCCGGCCGCCTTCTCCGCCTCCAGGGCGCGGGGGTCCTTGCGGGCACGCGTCTCGACCTCGCGCGCGAACACCACGGCCGCCGCCGGGGCGCCCCCGATGACCGAGGCGCGGGCGCCCTCCACCGCCACCACCTCGATGTCGTCCCGCAGCGTCTTGGAGAAGACCACGAACGCTCCGCCGTGGTAGCGGGAGACCACGCAGAAGACGATGGGGCCGTCGAAGTTGACCACCGCGCGGCCGATCTCCGCGCCGTACTCGAGCTGCAGCCGCCGCATCGACTCGGGGGACCCGTCGAACCCGGAGAGGTTGGCCAGCACCACCGCCGGCCGGCGCCCGCTCGCGGAGTTGAGGGCGCGCGCGATCTTCTTCGAGGACTGCGGGAAGAGGGTCCCCGCCGACCACTGGTCCGGGCCGTCGGCCGGCACGAACTCCTGGCGCTGGAGCGGCTGCGACTCGATGCCGAGGAGGCAGACCGGCCAGCCGCCCAGGTGCGCGTCCCACACCACCGCGGTCTCGCCGCCGCGCAGGTCCCGCCACCGCTCCAGCGGGGCGTGGTCCTGGTCGATCACCGCGGAGAGGATGCGGCGGATGGCGAACGGCTTCTTGCGCTCCGGGTTCCTGTCCGCGCTGAAGACGTCTCCCACCGTCTCGAACCCGGCGCCGCCCTCCGGCCCGTGCGGGAAGGAGCGCACGTCGCGGTCGCGCGGATCGGTGGTGGCGGCGCGCCGCGGAAACCGCTCCCCGGGCGCGACGTAGGCGTGGTCGTAGTGCTGGAGCAGGATCTGGATGGCCTCCAGCAGGCTCCCGGCGCGGTACTGCGCCTGGCCGTTCGGACCCATGATCCGGTCGTAGCCGCCGATCCCCTGGTTGTCCTCGGCCGAGACGCTCCCCGAGTACTCGAGCGCCTCCTTCCCGGTGAGCACCATCGCCGAGCCCGGCATCATCACCAGGATGCCCCGGGTGTGCATGAGCATGGTGGCCTCGGCGTTCCAGTACGGCTGGGCGCCGACGTTGATGCCGGTGACCACCACGTTGATCTCTCCGCCGCGCTGGGTGAACTCGACGATGCGCCGCAGCACCCGCGAGATCCAGTCCATGTTCTCGGTGCCGCTCTCCATCGAGATCTTGGCGCCGGCCGACACCGCGAACCACTCCAGCGGCACCCCCAGCCGCTCGGCCAGCTCCAGGGCCGCCTCGATGCGCCGGCACTCCGGCTCGGCGAGCGAGCCCATCGACCGGCTGGGATCCCCCAGCAGCACCACCCGGCCCATCCCCTCCGGGTGACGGTCCGTGAAGGTGCGAACCACGCCCACCACCACGTTGGCGGAGTTGCGGCCCGGGCCGCGCTCCACGGGCGCGAGCGCCCCGGAGGGATCGAGGTCGTGCTCGACGAACTCGCCGGGCGGGATCTCGGTGCGCGCCTCCCGCGGCGGCGCGAGCATGCGCACGATCTCGAAGGGGTGGGTGAGGCCCCGCCGCCGCAGCGCGACGACGCGCTGCTGGTACTCGCCCAGCGGCTCCAGCGGCCGGTCGGTGGGGACGTCGTAGCGGAGCGTCAGCCCGGTGCGCTCCGAGACCATGATGCGCAGCAGGGTGTCCTGCAGGGCGCCGGTCTGCGGGTCGGGGATGCGGGCGTCGATGAGCACCATCTCCAGCCCCAGCCCGGCGGTGGCGGGCGCGAGCCGCTCCGCCAGGGCGCGCAGCTCCTCGGGGCCGAGCAGGAGCGGCGGCCCCACGGTGAGGAGCACCCGGTTCCACTCGATGCGCTGCTGGGGCGGGCGGCGCGCCTGGAAGCGCCGCATGCCCGCCAGCGCCTCGTGCAGCATGCGCTCCAGGTGCGGGAGCTGCACCACCCGCCCGCGCCCGTCGCGCACCGGGGTGAGGTCCCGCACCTCGGCGACGGCGATGAGGCGCTCGTCCTTGGGGTTCGCCTGCGCCACTCCCCGGTAGAGGAACACGTCCTCGACCGACGGGAGCCGCTCCAGGTCGAACCGGGCGAGCCGGCCGATCTGCATCCGCTCGAAGAGCATGGGGTGGACCCCGCGGTGGCGCCGGTCCTCGGCCCAGTCGGCCGGCCCTCCGCGGAAGGTGAAGTGCTGCTGGCTGGCCTGCCGGCCGAATCCCCGCTCCGGGAAGAAGACGGCCGCGGCGAGGCGCGTCGCGGGGCGGGGGAACCCCGCGGCGCGCAGCGCGCCCAGGAGCGCCTCGGCGACCGCGTCCTCCGGCTCCGGTGCGCCCGCCCGCCACAGGTACAGCTCGAACACCAGCTCCCGCTCGGGGGGCACCTCCGCCGCGAGCCGCGCCAGGGCGCGGGCGCCGCTGGCGGCGTCGGCAGCAGGCGCGAAGCAGGCGAGGACCCGCAGCCGGCGCTCGCCGCGCCGGTAGTCGGCCCAGGCGCAGGCGATCCCGTCCCGCTCCAGGGCGTTGGCGGAGCCGAGATCGCGGCCGCGATAGTAGCGGCGCATCAGGGTCTCGACGAGCCGGGCGCGGAGCGCCGGCGGCGCGTCGGCCATGCGCGAGGCGAGGAGGGTGGCGAGCGGCTGCGTGCACTCGACCAGCCGCCAGGCCGTCGCCTCGCGCTCGACGCCCTCCGCGGAGGCGAGGCGGGCCAGGTCCGACTCGGCCTGGGCGTACGCGGCGGTGCGGATCCGCTCCAGGTCCGGTCGATCGAAGCGCCGGTACCGGACCTCGCGCGCCAGGTCGGCCGCGGCCGGGAACCGCTCCTGGGTCACCTCGGCGAGCTGACCCAGCAGCTCCCGCGCGCCGGGCGCGTCGAGGCCGGGCGGCGCGGCTCCGCCCTCCAGCCTGCGCTCCAGGATCCCGGTCAGGGGCGCCACCGGCGCCGACGCGCGAAGGTACGCCTTCTGCATGCGCAGCAGCGCCAGCTCCAGCGCGCGCCCGGGCTCGTCGAGCCCGAGCCCGTAGTGCGCCAGGGCGCGCTCCAGCCGCGCCACGAACCAGGCGCCCAGCCCCGCGCCACGGTGCTCCGGCGCGTGGAGGTAGTGCCACAGCTCCTCGTGCGGCGGCCGCGCGTCGGCGCCGGCGTCCGGAGGCCGCGTCCGCTCGAACAGCGACTGCACGTCGGCGAAGGCGCCCAGGACCTCCTCCTCGACCCGCAGCACCTCCGCGTCCTCCGGCGGGACGCCGGCCGCGGCCTCGCGCCAGCGGGCGCCGAGCCTCCTCGCCTCCGCGTCCGACAGGTCGAAGCCGAGGATCAGCCGGCGCAGCTCGTCCAGCGCCTCGAGGTAACGGTCGTGCGGCGAGCGCGGCAGGGCCGCCTCGTCCGGGTGCGGTGGCGGCGCGGCGGCGTCGGGCGGCGCCTCCCCGAGCGGCTCGATGCGGAGGAGCGGCGCCCCCGCGTCCACCTGCGCGTTCGGGACGGTGAGGATCTCACGGACCACCCCGGCCTCGGGCGCCACCACCGCCATCTCCACCTTCATCGACTCGACGCGCGCCACCGGATCGCCCTTCGCCACCTCCTGTCCGGGGACGACCGGAATGGAGACGACCACCGCGGGCATGGGCGAGGCGACGATCCCCGCCGGCTCGACCTCGACCCGGTGCGGCGCGCCGTCCACCTCCACCAGGTGGTGCCCGCCGTCCGCGACGGACAGGACGCGCGCCCGCTCGCCAGCCCAGGCGATGCGCCGCTCGTGGCGGCCGAGCCGCTGCACCCGCACGTCGATCGGCGCTCCGCCGAAGAACGCGACCCGGTACGCTTCCGGCCCCGTCTGCCGCACCTCGAGCCGGTGCCGCTTCCCGCCCAGGCGCAGCGTGACGCTGCGGCCCGACGAGGGCCCGACCCGGGGGCGGCCGCGCCGCGCCTCCGAGAGGAACCTCGCCCGCTCCAGGTCCTGCTCCGCCTCGTAGGCGTCGAGGGCGGTCGCGAGCAGGGCCGGCTCGTCGCGTGCGGTGGGTGCCGCGGAGGCGACCGCCTCCTGCGCGAATCCGACGCCCGCCTCGCCGGAGCGCACCTCGGGACGGCCGCAGAGCGCGAGCAGCCAGGCCTTCGAGGTCGGGGAGCGGCGCAGCAGGACGTCGGCGTCGGCGAGGGCCTGCTCCAGCCGCCCCAGCGCCGCTCCGCGGTCGTCGCCGCGGGCGATGAGGGTGGCGAGCACCCCCTCGTCGCCGGCGGGCTCGTCGCCCACCTCGACGGCCGCCTCGGCGCGCAGGTCCGGGCCGGTGGGGAGGCGCAGCAGCTCCACGCGGCCGGGCGCCTCCGGCGGGCGGCCCCCCGGCTCGCCGGCGGCGATGTGCGCGGCGAAGGCGTGGCCGCGGCGCGGCGCGGCCGGCGCGGCCAGCTCGTGGCCTCCGGCGAGGTGGATGGCGAGCCTCACCAGATCGACGCCGGTGGCGGCCTCCACGGCCAGCGCGGACTCCGGCAGGTGATCGACGCCGGCGAGCGCGGGCGCGCCGCCGGGCGCGACCACGAACCGGACCGTGCAGACCCCCACCCAGCGCGCGGCCGCGGCGATGCGCAGGGCCGCGGCGGTGGCCTCTTCCTCGGCCTGCGGCGACAGCGCCGGCGAGGGGGCCTCGACCAGCACCGCGCGTCCGCCCACCCGGATGGAGGCGTCCCCCACGCCGAGCGCCGCGGCCTCGCCGCGGCGGTCGCGCGCCACCACCACCTCGACCACGCGGGCGCGGGGGTCGGGGGTGGGCGGCGCGGCGGGGACCTGCGCCGCGGCGGCGAGGCGCGCCCGCGCCTCCGGGCCGGACGCGGATCGCAGCGCCCCGGCGGACGGTCCGAGGTGGAGCACGCCGATGTCGCGGCAGGCGTCGGCGAATGCGGCCCGGTGCTCCGGCGAGGCGGGACCGAGCCACGCGGCGTGCGCCCGGGCGAGGCCGAGCACCAGCTCGGGCGACCCCTCCACCTCGACGGCGTCGTCGGCCTCTCGGACGTACCGCGCCTGCCGGTCGCGGCGCGGGTGCACCGCGACGGCCGCCCCGGCCAGCCCGGCCCGCACCAGCTCGCGCACCGACCGGAGCACGCGCCGGGCCCCCTCGCCGCGATCGAGCACCGCCACCCGGCCCAGGCCGACCCGGTCGTCCACGCTCGCCTCCTCGCGCCCCGATGACCCAGCGCGCCGAATCGGGAGCGCACGGCATGCCGCCGCCGCGACGGACCTCTATCACGAGGTGGCCCGCCTGGGCGCGCGCAGCCGGGTACTGCGCCGGCCTGGCTCCATCCGGACCGGCAGCCGCCGCCCGGCCGGCTCGGCCAGGCGCGCGTGGCCGTCCAGCCGGACGCGGTGCTCCGGACCCGCCCCGCCGAGGAGCTCGTCTGCCCGGTGTGACGGCCGGTGCGAGGCTCAGCGCCCGCGCTGGGCGCCGCGCTTCATCTGCTGCTGCGCGGTGACGAACGGGTTCTTCGGTTGACCCACGCGCAGCTCCTGCGGCGTGGCGTGCGACTCCGGGTGGCCCTCGGCGGCGTGCGGCGCGGGCTGCTCGCGCCGGACCGGCTTCCCGTCCTTCTTCCGCTTCTTGCTGACTGGCATGTGGTGGCTCCTCGGCTCCCGGGAGGCCCGGGACGCGGGGACAACCTAGCAGGAACCGGGCCCGCGGCGCTCGCCCTCGCTGCCCGTCAGGCGAGGTTGTGGAAGACCTTCTGGACGTCCTCGTCCTGCTCCAGCGCGTCCACGAGCTTCAGCACCTCGTTCGCCTGGGCCTCGGGCAGCTCGACGGGCGTCTGGGCGACGTACTCCGAGTCGGCGGAGACGAGGGGGAGCTTCCGCGCCTCGATCGCCGCCTGGAGCTGCCCGAAGCTCGCGAAGGCGCACCGGATCACGATCTGCTTCTCGCCCTTCTCGCCCTGCCCCTCGCCCATCTCCTCGAGGCCGTGGTCGATGAGGTCGAGCTCCAGCGCGTCGAGGTCGAGCCCCTCCGGCGCCAGCCGGAACACGCCCATGCGCTGGAACTGGAAGGCGACGCTGCCGGTGGTGGCGAGGCTCCCGCCGTGGTCCTTGAAGTGCATCCGCACGTTCGCGACGGTGCGCACCACGTTGTCGGTCGCGGTCTCGACCATCATGGCGATGCCGTGCGGCCCGTAGCCCTCGTACAGCACCAGCTCGTACGCCTTCTGGTCCTGGCCGCTGGCCCGCTTGATGGCGGCCTCGACCTTGTCCTTGGGCATGTTCGCGCCGCGCGCGTTCTGGAGGGCGCGGCGGAGCGCGGGGTTGACGTCCGGGCTCGGGCCGCCGGCCTTCACCGCGATGGCGATGTCCTTGGCGATGCGCGTGAAGACCTTCGCCATCCGGTTCCACCGGGCGAACATCGTCGCCTTGCGCGTCTCGAAGATTCTTCCCATGGGTCTCCCCGGCGCGGGCGGTGAGCGCCGTCGCGGGCCGGAGGGCGGGTTATCGCACCGCACGCCGCGCGGCGCCAGCCCTTCCAGCGGCCCGTCCCCGCGCCCTGGCGCGCGCCCCAGGTGCGCCGCCGCCGGGCGCGACCGCGGCCGTACACTGCCGGCGTGGCGCGCGCGCACCACGTCCTGCTCGTGCCGGGCTTCTTCGGCTTCGCCAACCTCGGCGACTTCGCCTACTTCGGCCACGTGCGCGACTTCCTCGCCGAGTTCGGCCCGGCGGTGGGCCTGCGCGGCGAGGTGCGGGTGGTCCGCACCGTCCCCACGGCGTCGCTCCTGCGGCGCGCCGCGCTGCTGGCCGAGAGCGTGGCCGAGATGCTGCGGACCTCGGGCGGGGTGGTCAGCATCGTCGGCCACTCCAGCGGAGGGCTGGACGGCCGCCTCCTCGTCGCCCCCGGCGTCTCCCTGCCGACCCCCGTGGACGTGGAGCCCTGCGCCCGGGCGGTCCGCGCCGTGGTCTCCGTCTCGACGCCGCACCTGGGGACGCCGCTGGCCCACGCCTTCAACACCATCCTCGGCCAGCAGCTGCTGCGCCTCCTCTCGCTCGGCACCATGCACGCGCTCCGCGCCGGACGGCTCCCCATCGGCCTGGTGGTGCGGCTGGCCCGGCTCCTGCGCGGGCGGCGCGCCGTCCCCTCCGGCGTCGTCGACCAGGTCTTCCATGAGCTGCTCGGGGACTTCTCCCGGGATCGCCGCCTCGCCATCGAGGGCTTCTTCGACAGCGTCGGGAAGGACCAGGATCTCACCGGCCAGATCACGCCGGCCGGCATGGACGTCTTCAACGCCTCCGCCGTGGACCGCCCCGGGGTCCGCTACGGCTGCGTGGTCACGCAGGCCCGGCCGCCCGGCATCCGCTCGGCGCTGCGCGCCGGCCTGAGCCCGTACGCGCAGGCGACGCACGCCATCTTCGTGGCGCTGCACCGCATCACCTCGGCCACGCCGCTGCAGCGCTTCCCGCCCATCTCCCAGGAGCAGGCCGCGGCGCTCCGCCGGGCGTTCGGACGCGTCCCGGACGTCCGCGCCAACGACGCCATCGTCCCCACGCTCAGCCAGGTGCGGGGGGACGTCGTCGCCGCCGCCTGGGCCGATCACCACGACGTGATCGGCCACTTCCACGGGCCGACCCACGTTCCCCCGCACGCCGACTGGGTGGCCTCCGGGTCGGGGTTCGACCGCGCACGGTTCGAGGCGGTCTGGCGCGAGGTGGCGGCCTTCGTGGCGGTGGCCTGACGCGCCCCGCGCAGCCCGCCGGCCGCCGGGGCGAGGAGCATCGCGGTGGCCAGGGCGCGAAGCGGCGCAGCCTTCATCGCATCCGCATCCCCACCCGCACCAGCCGGCAGGCGCGGGCGCACGCCGCCTCGACCAGCTCCGGGCCCCGCGCCACCGCCTCGTCGAGCGCCATGGGCGCGGGCACCACCGCGGCGAGCGCGTCGATCCCGCGTGCCAGCACCTCGTCCGCGCCGTCCCCGAGGCCGCCGGCGAGGCACACCACCGGGACACCATGGCGCTTCGCCGCCGCCGCGACGCCCACCGGCGCCTTCCCCATGGCGGTCTGGAAGTCGGTGCGCCCCTCGCCGGTGATGACGAGGTCGGCGCCCCGGACGCGGGCGTCGAAGTCCGTCGCCTCCAGCACCAGCCCGACGCCGGGGCGAAGCCGGGCGGGCGTGAAGAAGAGGAGGCCGGCGCCCAGCCCCCCCGCGGCGCCGGCCCCGGGCAGGTTCGCCACGTCGCGGCCGGTCGCGGCGCGCGCGACCACGGCATAGTGCGACAGCGCCGCATCCAGCTCCCGCACCACCTCCGGCGTCGCCCCCTTCTGCGGGCCGTAGACGGCGGACGCGCCGCGCGGGCCGGTGAGCGGGTTGTCGACGTCGCAGGCCACCATCACCTCGGCGCTCGCGAGGCGCGGGTCGAGGCCGGAGAGCTCGATCCGCGCCAGCCGCGCCAGCGCCGCGCCGCCCTCGGGGAGGTCCGAGCCGGCCGCGTCGAGGAAGCGGACGCCGAGGGCCCGGGCGAGGCCGGTGCCGCCGTCGTTGGTGGCGCTCCCGCCGATCCCGACCACGAGCTTGCGCAGGCCGAGCTCGAGCGCGGCGCGGACCAGCTCCCCGGTGCCGTAGGTGGTGGTGACCCGCGGATCGCGCCGGTCCTTCGGGACGAGCGGCAGCCCGGACGCGGCGGCCATCTCGATCACCGCCTGCCCGGAGCCGAGGACGCCCCACCGTGCCCGCACCGGCTCGCCGAGCGGGCCCCGCACGGTGCGCTCCTCGAAGCGCCCGCCCGTCGCCGCGACCAGGGCCTCCACCGTCCCCTCCCCGCCGTCGGCGATGGGCACCTTCACCACCTCCGCCTCGGGGAACACGGCGCGGACGCCCCGCTCCATCGCCTCCGCCACGCCCAGGGCCGAGACGCTCCCCTTGAACGAGTCCGGCGCGACGACGACGCGCATGGCGCCTCCGGGCTGCCCGCCTGGTCAGGGCACCAGGCCGGGGAAGAGGAACGCGTACCCCCAGGCCATGAGGCCGAGGAGGAGGACGTAGGGGACGGTGTACTTGATGGTCTGCCGCATGATCGCGCCCTCCTTGCCGAGGACGCCCACGGCGGTCGCCGCGATGACGATGCTCTGCGGCGAGATCATCTTGCCGCCGCTCGCGCCGGCGCTGCCCGCCGACGCCATGAGCACGTCGGAGAGCCCCATCCCCTGGGCGGTCAGCTTCTGGAGGTTTCCGAAGAGCGCGTTCGACGAGGTGTTGGAGCCGGTGAGGAAGACGCCGATGGTGCCGAAGAGCGGGGCCAGCACCGGGTAGACGGAGGACGCGACGCTGCTCACGATCGCGTTCGCCATGGTGGCGACCATCGAGATCTGCTTCACGCCGACGGTGCCCCAGACCGCGAGCTTCGTCTTCGGGTCCACGATGGGCAGCGCGAGGTTCATCACCTCGGAGATGGAGAGGATCGACGCCACCGCGATGAAGGACGGGATCATCTGCCGGGCCGTCTTGCCGAATTGCTCGCCCACCACGCCCATCCGGATCCCCAGGAACGGGAAGGCGACGAGGCCGGCGAGCAGCATGATCGTGCCGGGGCTCTGGAGCCAGGCGAACTGGTAGAGCTTGCCGGGGTTGTAGATCTGGAACTTCACCAGCATCCACTCCCAGCCCGGCGCCTTCCCCGCGAAGAGCGGCTTGGTCCCGGGCAGGTTCACGAGGATGACGAGGACGGCGAGGAGCAGGTAGGGGAGCCAGGAGAGGAACAGCTCCTTCGGGTGGAAGTCCGGGCGCTGCGCGGGCGCGGGCGCCTCGCCGTTGAAGAGCCAGGGCGCCGCCGGCTTGAAGGCCGACAGGTAGATCGACGTCGCGGTGAGGCACACCAGCGAGGCGAGCACCGCGGTGAGGGTCGCGCCCAGGAAGTTCGAGACCAGGAACTCGGTGAGGGAGAAGCTGATGCCGGTGACCAGGATGGCGGGCAGGGCGGTGCGGACTCCCTTCGCGCGCGACATCGCGAACACGGTCGCGAACGACATCAGGAACGCCAGCGGCGCCATGAGGCGGCCGGTCATCTGCGAGAGCCGCAGCACGTCGAGCCCGGTGGTGAGCGCGAGCGTGTCGGTGGGGATGGCGAGCGAGCCGAACGGCACCGGTCCGGTGTTGGCGACGAGGCACACCAGCGCGGCCAGCATCGGCTCGTAGCCCAGCCCCACGAGGATGCTCGCCGGGATCGCGACCGGCGCCCCGAAGCCGCAGATCCCCTCCAGGAAGGCGCCGAAGCCGAAGGCGATGAGCAGCGCCTGCGCGCGCCGGTCCACCGTGAGGCTCGCCATGGCGTGCTGCATCTTGTCCATCCACCCGGTCGCCTTGAGGACGTTGTAGACGACCATGGCGCCGAACGGGATGTACATGATCGGGAAGATCCCGAAGAGCGCGCCCTGCACCGCGGCCCGGATCGCCGCTTCGGCGGGCAGGTGGAACCAGGCGACGGCGATGACGAGCGTCGCGGCCCAGGCGATGGGCGCGACCTTGGCGGCCGGCTTCATGAGGATGGGGAGGCCGACGAGCAGGACCAGCAGGGGTGCGGCGGCCACCAGGGCGTCGAACATGGGAAGCGTCCCTCCTTGGGATGAGCGAGCCTAGCCGATCCGTCACCCGCCCGAGGCGAACTTTTCGCCGCGCCGGAGGCGCGCATCGTGCATGCTCGCCCTTCCCATGGACACCATCGTTCGCATGCCGGACCGGAAGCGGATCGCGCTCGTGGCGCACGACAATCGCAAGCTCGATCTCCTGCAGTGGGCCCGCTTCAACGCGGGGACGCTCTCGCAGCACGAGCTCCTCGGGACCGGGACCACGGGCGGGATGATCGCCGCGGAGCTCGGCCTCGAGGTGCGGCGCCTGCTCTCGGGCCCGCTCGGCGGGGATCAGCAGCTCGGGGCGATGATCGCGACGGGGGAGATCGACGTCCTCATCTTCTTCTGGGATCCGCTGGAGCCGCTCCCCCACGACCCCGACGTCAAGGCGCTCCTCCGGATCGCCGTGCTCTACAACGTCCCCACCGCCTGCAACCGGGCGAGCGCGGACTTCATCGTCTCGTCGCACCTGATGCGGGAGCAGTACGAGCGCGTCCACGGGGTGGCCGCCGCCCGGAGGTGATCCCGCCTCCCTACGCCGCACCCGCGCGCACCGGCGGCGACACGGCCGTCCCGCGCTCGACGGCGATGCGCACCTCGCCCACCCGCGCCCGGAGCCGCAGCCAGAGCGCAGCGCCCGCGCCCACCAGCGCGAAGGCGACGACGTGCTTCGCGACGAGCGCCGCCACCTGTCCGCGGCCGGCGGCGTTCGCCCACTCGAACTCCGCGTAGAACCAGGTGCGCGGGATCCCGCCCAGCACGATCCAGGCGAGCGAGAGCCGCGCCAGGCGCGCCATGCTCCGGTGGATGGCGAGGAAGAACCGCCCGGCCTCGACGCCTCCGCCGCACGCCTCCCAGCGCCGGAGCATCGCCCAGAGCGCGACGCCGCTCGCCGCGAGCAGCGCGGTGGCGACGTCGTGCAGGTAGTTGTTCATCATCACCGCGACGCCGAGGCCGGGGCTCATCGCCGCCCCCTACCCCACGGCGGACTTCCGCCCCAGCGCGTCGAGCAGGTTCCGCACCTCCTCGGGCATGGCGGCGCCGAGCATCTTCTTCTTCACGAAGCTCGACTGCATGATGAGCTTCATCGACCGGTAGACGTAGTCGCGCCGGAACCCGGGCTTCATGGCCAGGAGCTGCTTGCCCTTCGAGAAGTAGAAGGAGCGGTAGCAGGCGACGATGGCGTCGTCGATCTCCCGCAGCGTCATCGCCTTCGGCTTCACCACCGGGTCGATGAGGTTGTAGCGGCGCCAGTCGCGGGTGGTGACGTGCGGCTCGAGATCCTTCCACATCGCGGCGTACGGCCAGGGGGCGATGGCGAGGAAGTGCGCGAAGTCGGGATCGTAGGACTTGGCGAGCGCCAGGGTCTCCTGGACGTGCGCCGGCGTCTCGTCGGGGAAGCCGAGCACGAACGAGGTCTCCGAGATGAGGTCGTGCTCGGAGAGGAGCTGGAGCGCGAGCCGCCCGTCGTCCACCGCCGTCTCCTTGTTGACGAGGTCGAGCGTGGCCTGGTCGGTCGCCTCGATGCCCACGTAGACGTGGACCACGCGGGCCTTCGCGTACTTCCAGAGGATGTCGCGGTCGCGGACGATGTCCTGGACGCGGGTCTCCATGAGCAGGTCCACGCCCAGGTCGAGCGCGATCATGCGGTCGAGGAACGCCTCCCAGCGGGCGCGGCCGCTGGTGGGGTACTCGTCGGTGAGGAGGACCACGTCCGCGCCGTGGTCGCGGCGCAGCGAGGCGATCTCGTCCGCGACGCAGGCGGGCGCGCGGGCGCGCCAGGTCTTCTCCCAGAACTGGGTCTGGGAGCAGAAGGCGCAGGCGTAGGTGCAGCCGCGCGAGGACGAGACCGCGCCCAGGCGCGAGCCGGGCTTCACGAAGTAGGTGTAGGGCGACCAGTCGAGGAGGTCGAAGGCCATGGGCAGGCCGTCGAGCGAGTCGAGCCGCGGGCGCGGCGCGGTCCGGACCACGCCGCCGTGCCGCGCGAAGGCGAGCCCCGCCACCTTGCCCGGATCGTCCTTGGCCGCGAGGCAGCGGAGCAGGTCGGCGAGCGTCCGCTCGCCCTCCCCCAGCACCACGAAGTCCACCGCGTCCTCGCGCAGGGCGTCGGGCGCCATGAACGTCGCGTGAACACCGCCCATCACCGTCGTCGCCCCGCGCGCCTTCGCGGCACGGCAGACCTGGAGCGCGTCGGGATAGGTCGCGGTGATGGCCGACACGCAGACGACGTCCGGGCGCGCCTCGTCGAGCTTGCGCTCGATGTCCTCGTGCCCGACGTCGAGGCTCATCGCGTCGTAGATCTCGCAGTCGAACCCGGCCGCGCGCGCCGCGCCCGCGAGGTACACGTACATGAGCGGGATCCAGCGGCCGGCGACCTCGACGACGCCGCAGTGGTAGGGCGGCGTGACGAAGAGCACCTTCGTGGTGCGGCGGGCGGTCATCGCGTCCAAACGGGCTCCTCTCGGGACCGCAGGCGCGGCCTCCGAAATTCGATCAGCATAGCCGCATGGTTAGGCACTCTGAATCCCCGCCCCTGCTGCACATTGTCGCGTCCGAAGGCGGGGGCAGGGCGCCGGCGCGGCGAGACGCCGGCGCCCCTGGATCGTCACCACGCGTCGCCCGAGCCGCTGTGCTGGGTGCAACCGTTGCTGCTCCACGTTCCGAGCGAGGTGGCCGGCGTCGCGCTCTTCCGGAACGTCGCGAAGATGATCCGGTTGCCCGAGATCAGGTACCGGGCGGGCGTGTTGGTCGTCGCGACGAGCCGCCCGACCTTGCCGCCGTGCGGGATCACCAGGTGGCAGCTCACGCAGTTGGTCCCCAGGCTGCTCGAGTGCTGCGAGTACACACGGTAGTGGTAGTAGTTGGAGTACGCGGAGCTGCTCGTGTACATGCGCGGGTGGCAGTTGCGGCAGAAGAGGCCGTCGCTGGTGCCGATGCTCGTCTCGCTGTTCGAGAGAGCCCACAGCGTGGTCCCGTTCGACTGGTACGGCCAGCGCTTGTTCGCCCCCGCCAGCATGAACGGATAGGCGGAGCCGTGCGGCCCCTGCACGGCCGGCGAGGCCGTGTCCGTGTTGTGGCAGTCGGTGCAGAGCATCGTCTGCGTCCCCATGTTGGACGACCAGGGGGCGAGCAGCACGGCCGCGGCGAGGTTCTTCGGCGTCCCGGAGTTCGCGTAGCTGCTCAGGCCCGCGACCACCGGGTGACCCGACAGGTTGCCCGTCGAGAACTCCTGCGCCTGGTCGGTCTCGGCCTGGCCGGAGCCTCCGTTCGCCGCGGTGGCCGTCGGCACGGTGGTCCCGAAGGCGTACGAGGTGTGGCACTTGAAGCAGATCTCGTACTCGGCCGTCGCGGCCGCCTTGAACGCGAAGTTCCCCGTGGCGGTGGCCGTCCAGTTCGCCGTGGGCGGGGTGAAGCCCACGCCCGAGGCGCCCGCGAGCGGGCTGCCCGGCTGGATCCGGTTGCGCGTGGAGGTGGCGGTCGCCGTGCGGCTCACCAGCGTGCCGCCGGACTGGTGCGGCTCGTGGCAGTCCATGCAGCTCGCGTGGCGGTTCGTGCCCGAGTAGCGCCCGCTGTTGTAGCCGGTCGCCGTGACGTTCTCCGCACCGGTGTCGTGCTTCGAGTCGAGGTTCACCGGGTGGAAGTACTTCTTCTGCGTGGCCGCGAGGACGTCCTTGCCGGAGCGGTTGCCCTGCGCGCTGTTCGCCGGGGAGGCGGTGCTGGCGTGGCAGTTGTAGCAGACGAACCCGCTCGCCGGCAGGCCGACATTCGTCGTCGCGCCCGGATTGGTCGGGCCGGAGAGCAGCGACGGGTTCGGCGAGTAGTGCGGGCCCTGGATGCCGCCGGAGGCGCTGAAGGTGGGCGTGTTGCCCTCGGCGTTCGACGCGTGGCACTTGGTGCAGTTGCGCGTGAACGTCGACGCGTCGTGGAGCTGGTAGCCCCAGGTCCCCTGCGTGTTCGCCGTGTAGTTGTGCTTCGAGGCGTTGAACGCGGCCTGGCTCACCGGCGGGTGGAGCACCGGCGCCGCGGTCTCGACCGGGCTCTTGTGGCACGAGAGGCAGAGACCGCCGTTCGTCCTGGTGTTGTCGAAGTCGGTCGCGGCCTTGTCGTTCGAGGTGCTGCTGGTCGCCACGCGCAGCGTCTGCGAGCCCGCGTCGACGTAGACGTTGTTCTGGTGCGTCGCGGTCGCGGGGCTGGTGAGCGTGTGCGGGTGGTCCTCGTGGCACATGTTCACGCAGGAGCGCTGCGCCGCCGCCACGCCCGCCAGCCCGGCGCCGGTCGGCCAGGTGGTGTTGGTGTCGATGGGCGAGTCGTTCGTCCCGGAGACGTTCCCGAGGGTGTGGCGGGTCACCGCCGCCGTGCCGCCGTTCATCCCGCCGAAGACGTTCGCGTGGCACCCGCCGCACCTGTTCGACGCGCTCGAGGCGGTCGGCTCGCCGCCGCCGTCGAGGACGCCGTTCATGTGCAGCGCCGGATCGATCGAGGTGTTGGTGTACGTGCCGCCGTGGCAGCTGCCGCAGGTCTGGCCGGCGGTGATCGTCGGGTGCGTCCCGCCCGGACCGCTGGTGGTGCTGACCCCGTGGCAGGTGCCGCACACGACCGCGCTCGGCGTGGCCCAGGTGAGCGCCGCGTTCGCGCCGTTCTTGAACGCGCCGTGGCAGTAGACGCTGGAGCAGGTGAGCGTGGTCGCGCCGCCCGCGCCGTTCCAGGCCGGCGTGATGGCCGGCTGGCCGGACCAGGCGGTCCTGGCCAGCGTGCCGAAGGTGACGACCGGGTTGCCGTCGGCGTGCGCCACGTCGGCGGTGGCGGGGACGGTGTGGCACTCGTTGCAGGCGATGGGCGTCGCCCGCCAGGTCATGCCGAGGAGGTGCACGGCGTGGGCGCCGACGCCGCGCTGGCTGGTCGCGGTGGCGAGGTTGCCCTTCGAGTCGACCGCGTTCGCGTCGCCGCCGGGCGCGGCGCGCACGTCGGTGCTGGCCGCGTTCGCGACGGAGAGGTCGCCGTGGCACGCGGTGCAGCCGGTGGGCTTCTGGACGACGCCGTCGACGTGCGCCGAGGCGGGCACCGTCGTCGCGGTGTAGCCCGCGTGGCAGGCGCCGCAGTTCGGGTTCTGCGGGTGGTGCAGCGTGGAGCTGACCGGGCCGGGCGGGAGCGCGGACGCGCCCGTTCCGCTGCCGTGGCAGGCGTTGCAGCCGAGCTGGCCTGGCACGTTCCACGCCAGCGACGCGTTCCGGCCGCCGGTGAAGTTGCCGTGGCAGTAGGTGGCGCCGCAGGTCCCCGCCGAGTAGGTCGGCGAGAGGCCGCCGGTCTTGGCGAGCGTGCCGAAGATCGGCGTCGAGCTTCCGTCGGCGTGCGTCTTGTCGGTCTTGTTCGGACCGTGGCACTCGCTGCACTTGACCGGGTAGGAGAGCCGGCCCGAGAGCGCGTGGTTCACGTGCGCCGCGTGGGCGCCGACGCCGAGCGTGGTGGTCGCCGAGTTGCCCTTCGAGTCGTTGGGCGGCGCGGAGGCGACGAGCGGGTCCGCGTTCGTCGCGTCGTTCGCCACCAGGCCGGGCGTGCCGTGGCAGGCGACGCAGCCGGTCCGGTTCGGGTTGAGCGCGACGGCGCCGTCGACGTGCGTCGCCGCGACCACGGTCGTGGTCGAGTAGCCCGCAGGGTGGCAGTCGGTGCAGGTCGGGTCGTTCGGGTGGTACGAGGCCGGCACCGAGCCCGAGGCGGCCGCCGGAACGGGCGGCGACAGGTGGCAGTCGGTGCAGCCGAGCTGGCCGGGCACGTTCCAGGCGGGCGAGGCGTTCTTGCCGCCCGTGAAGTTGCCGTGGCAGTAGGTCGAGGCGCAGGTGCCCGCCGAGTAGGTGGGCGAGAGGCCGCCCGTCTTGGCGACGGTGCCGAAGATCGGCGCGGAGTTGCCGTCGGCGTGGGTGCGGTCGGTCTTGTCGGGCCCGTGGCACTCGGTGCAGTGGATCGCGTTGGAGAGCCGGCCGGCGATGGTGTGGTTCACGTGCGGCGTGTGGGCGCCGACGCCCAGCGTGGTGTTGGCCGAGTTGCCCTTCGAGTCCTTGGGCGGCGAACCGGCGACGTTCGGGTCGGCGGTCGCGGGATCGTTCGCGACGAGGCCGGGCGTACCATGGCACTGCACGCAGCCGACCCGGTTCGCGTTGAGCGTCACCTGGCCGTCTACGTGCGTCGCGGCGACCACCGTGGTGGCCGAGTAGCCCGCCGGGTGGCAGTCGGTGCAGGTCGGGTCGTTCGGGTGGTACGAGGCGGGGACGCCGCCCGAGGCCGCCGCCGGGACCGGCGGCGACAGGTGACACGCCGTGCACGACAGCTTGCCCCCCGCCGTCCAGGCGATGGTGTCGGCCCCCTTGCCGCCCACGAACTGGCCATGGCAGTAGGTCGAGGCGCAGTTCCTCGTGGTGAAGCTGTAGGGCGTCGGCACCGCGCCCTGGGCCGTGGCGAGCCCGCCGAAGGTCACGTCGGTCTGGCCGTTGGCGTGGGTCGTGCTGGTCGGCACCACGTGGCAGCTCGTGCAGGCGAGCGCGTTCGAGAGCGCGCCGGGGACGGAGACGTCGCCCTGGTTCACGTGCGCGAGGTGCGTGCCGACCGCGGGGCTCACGGCCGAGCCGGCCGAGTCGAGCGGCGGCGAGGAGAGGACGAGGTTCGCGCCGAGCGCGTCGGTGCCGGTGGCGGACGCGACGGGCGTGCGCGCCTGGCCGTGGCAGGTCGAGCAGGTGAGGGGGATGACGTCGATCGCGCCGTTGACGTGGAGCGTCAGGTTGACGCTCGTGCTCGTGTAACCGCCGTGGCACGTGCCGCAGTCGCTGCGCTGCAGGTGCGGCGGCGGCGGCGGGTCGCCGTGGCAGGCGGTGCACGCCTTGTACGTGCCGTCGACGGCCGTCCAGACCGGCGTCGTCCCGGTCCCGCCCTTCAGCGCCGCGCTCCCGCCGTGACAGTAGCTCGAGGCGCACGTCGCGCTCGTCCCGGACTGCTTCGCGTAGGACGTGGATGTCCCCTGGTTCGTGAGCCCCGTGAACGCCACCTCGACGACCCCGTCGGAGTGGAAGTTCCCGTACCCGTCGGCCGCGCTGCCGTGGCACGCGCTGCACGCGATGGCGGTGTTCGTCAGCGTCGGCGCGACGTGCGACTGGTGCGCGCCCACCGAGACCAGCGTCGTCCCGGTCACCCCGTGCGTGTCGATCGGCGGGGCCGGGTTCTGGTTGCCGTGGCACGAGGTGCACGTCAGGAGGTAGTCCACCGTCCCGTTCACGTGGTCGGTCAGGTTGACCGCGGTCGCGGTGTAGCCCACGTGGCAGCGCTCGCAGGCCGCGAGCTGCGGGTGCGGCGCCGCGGGCAGGCCGTGGCAGGAGTCGCACTGCGCGCCGGCGCTACCGGCCGTCCACTTCGGCGCGTTCGCGGCGTTGCCACCCGTGAAGTTGCCGTGGCAATAGGTCGAAGAGCAGGTCAGCGCGATCGGGTCGAACCTCGGCGTGCCCGCCCCCTTCGCGAGCGCGCTCCAGTCGAACTCCACCTCGCCGGTCGCATGCAGCGTCGACGTGGGGATCTCGTGGCAGTCGATGCAGTCGAGCGCCCGCGCATATGCCCCCGCCGTGAGGTGCGCCTGGTGCGCGCCCACCGCCGGCTGCGTCGCGTCGGTCTCGAGGCGCGTGCCCACCGGCGGAGCCGGCGCGATCTGCGCGCCTGCCCCGTCCACCGCGACGCGCGTCACGTCGCCGTGGCAGCTCGTGCAGGCGAGCGGGACGAAGTCGACGGTGCCGTTGACGTGCCTGGCGACGTTGACGCTCGTGCTCGTGTAGCCGATGTGGCAGGTGCCGCAGTCGCTCCGCTGCACGTGCGGCGCTGGAGGCGGATCGCCGTGGCAGGCGGTGCACGCCTTGTACGTGCCGTTCACCGTGGTCCAGCTCGGCGTCGTCCCGGTGCCGCCCTTCAGCGCCGTGCTCCCGCCGTGGCAGTAGCTCGAGGCGCACGTCGCGCTCGTGCCGGACTGCCGCGTGTAGGACGTGGATGTCCCCTGGTTGGTGAGCCCCGTGAACGCCACCTCGACGATCCCGTCGGAGTGGAAGTTCCCGTACCCATCGGCCGCGCTGCCGTGGCAGGCGCTGCACGCGATGGCCGTGCCCGTCAGCGACGGAACGACGTGCGCCTGGTGTGCGCCCACCGAGACCAGCGTCGTCCCGGTCACCCCGTGCGTGTCGATCGGCGGCGCCGCGTTCTGGTTGCCGTGGCACGACGTGCACGTCAGCTGGAACTCCTCCGTCCCGTTCACGTGATCGGTCAGGGTCACCGCGGTCGCGGTG
>DATIWK010000018.1:0-11960 GCA_035519395.1 Anaeromyxobacteraceae bacterium
GCGGAGGTCTTCACGCCGATGGCGCTCGCCGCGAGCGCCGGGACGTTCCTCCACCTCTCGCTCTCGGACATCCTCCCCGACCTGCACCGCCAGGGCGGCTCGAAGCTCCGCCTCTCCGGCGCGCTCCTGCTCGGGCTCGGCCTGATGTGGGCGCTGAGCATGCTGAACCATTGAAACGGGGGGCCGCTCGCTCCGCCTGCGCGAGCGCGCGCCCCTGCGCTCGTCGCCGGCGAGCCGGGGGGCCGCTCGCCCGTCAGCGCCCGGGCGCGCGGCGCGGTAGCCGCACCGTGAAGGCGGTCCCATCCGCCTGGCTCGACCGCGCCTCGATGCGCCCGCCGTGCGCCGCCGCGATGGCGCGCGCGATGAAGAGGCCGAGCCCCATGCCGCCCCCGCGCCGGCGCTCGCCCCGGTGGAACGGCTCGAACATGCGCGCCAGGACCTCGGGAGGGATGGCCGGGCCGGCGTTGGCCACCTCGATCGCCACCTCGGCGTGATCCCCACGCCAGCGCAGGTCCACCGGCGAGTCGGGCTGCCCGTGATCGAGCGCGTTGGTGACGAGGTTCGCCAGGAGCTGCCCGAGGCGATCGGGATCCCACTCGCCCCGGCCGTCGCCCTCGCCGGCGCACCTCACCGCGCGGCCGGGGCGCGCCGCCTCGCACTCCTCGGCGACGGCGTGGCACACCGCCTCGAGGTCGCAGGGGCGGGGCCGGACGGGCACGCCCTCCTCGGCGCGCGCCTGCGTGTAGTCGAGGAGGAGCCCGATGATGTGCTCCATGCGCGAGGCGCCGGACTCGATCCGCCCGACCAGCCGCCGCTGGCGGTCGGTGACGTCGTCGCCGCGGGCCAGCAGCCGGGTCGCGATGAGCAGCGCCGAGAGCGGCGTCCGCAGATCGTGACCGACGACCCCGACGACGTGCCGCTGGAACTCGCGGGCCTCGTGCTCGGCGGTGACCTCGCGCACCAGCACGCCGACGCCGCCGCGCACCTCGAACGCGCTGGTCGTCCACCGGCGGAGCTTGCCGGGCGCGGCCGGCGTCTCGCCGGCGACCGGCACCTCCAGCGCCGGGCCGCCGGTGGCGAGGACGCGCCGGAGCGTCTCCTCGATGGCGTCGGCGGGGAGCCCGGGGAGCACCTCGCGCAGGGTCCGGCCCAGGTGCCCCTCCGCGGACAGGCCGTCGATGTCGGCGAGGAGCGCGTTCACGCGCGCGAAGCGCAGGTCGCGGCCGAACAGGGCGATGCCGACGGGCGCGTTGTCGATGATGGCGTCGAGCGTCGAGCGCGCGGCCTGGGCCTCCTCGTGCGCGGCGCGCTCGGAGTCGAAGAGGCGCGCCCGCTCCAGTGCCTGCGCGCACTGCTCCACCGCCGTGTCGAGCAGCTCCCGCAGCTCCGGCTCGAAGGCGCGCGGAGCCCGGAACTCCATGCCCAGCGCCCCGCGCACCTCCTCCCCCGCGCCGAAGGGCAGCACCACCAGGGCGCCGACCTGCCCCGGCCAGCCCGCCGCCACGTCGAGCCCGGGGTGGGCGGCCCGGACGGCGGCGGGGGAGTCGAGCCAGAGCGCCTCGCCGCTCCGCGCGGCCTCGCAGACCGGCAGCGGCGCGTCGAGCGGGACGCGCCGGAAGCGCGCCTGGTCCGCCGGCGAGAGGTTGCGGTGCGCCCGCAGCTCGAGCTCCGCCCCGCCGGCGGACACGAGGTAGGCGACGGCCCCGTCGGCGCCGAGCGCCTGCGCCGCCTGGTCCACCATCACCTCCGCCACGTCGCTCACCGTGCGCGCCGCCGCCAGCGCCGAGGTCACCGCCTGGAGCTGGCCGAGGAGCTCGACGGTGCGGCGCGCGGTCTCGTGGGCCGCGCGCTGCGAGGCCTGGAGGGTGGCGCGGTCGAGCGCCTGCGCGCACTGCTCGGCCATCGACAGGACGACGGCGCGCTCCTCCGGGTCGAACGTGCGCGCGCGGGCGGCGAGGAGCGAGAGGGCGCCGGTGGGCTGACCGCCCACCAGGAGCGGGACGGCGGCGGCCGCGCAAATCCCCAGGCGCGCGAACGCGCCGCGGACCTCCGGGTACCGCGCGGCGATCTCCTCCGGCGACTCGAGCCACATCGCCTCGCGCCGGCGGACCACCTCGGCGGCCGGGTGCAGGGCGTCGAGCGGGATGGCCGCCACCTCCGCGAGCGGACCGGGGTCGAGGCCGGCGGACGCCACCAGCGCCAGGCGCCCACCGCGGACGAGCCGCAGGGTCGCGCCGTCCACGCCCAGGACGGCCCTGGCGCGCTCCACCGCCGCGGACGCCACGGCGGCCGGATCGTGCGCCGCGGAGAGCGCGGACGTCATCTCCAGGAGCGCCGCGACCCGCCGCGCCGCCCGCTCCGCTCCGCTCCGCGCGCGCTCCAGCGCCACCTCCCGGGCGCGGTCCTCGGAGACGTCGCTCACCACCTCGCAGACCGCGCGCACGCCGCCGGAGGCGTCGAGGACCGGGTAGCAGAGGATTCGCCAGGCGCGCTCGCCGCCGTCCGGCAGCGTGGTCACGAGCTCCACCGCCGCCGGGGGCACCCCGGTCTCCAGCACCGATCGGACCGCGCCCTCGACGCGGGCGACGGTGTCGGGCGGGAACCCGGCGAGCACCTCGCGGACCGTGCGTCCGCGGTGCCGTTCGGCCGAAACGCCGCTGAAGCGTTCCAGCGTCTCGTTCACCTGGAGGTACCGGAGGTCCCGGTCGAGGAGCGCGATCCCGACCGGCGCGCGCCACAGGCCGTCGAGGAGGGCGAACGCGGTCTCGCTCGCGGCTTCCGAAGCTCGGGTGCGCACGCGGGGGATCGCGCCCGCCGTGTCGGGGTGCAGGTCCATCGCGGGATCTCACTCGACTATGTTCGAATGGACGCCCTCGGTGAAACACCTGAGGGACCGACCCCGCGAGGGGCCGAGCGATCCAGCACAGGGTCAGGCGCAGCGCAGATGCTGCGCGAGGCCCCGCGGGCCGGCTCGCCGGAACGCCTCCAGCGCCTCGTCCGCGGGCGACCGGCCCGAGGCCGCGCGCTCGGCGAGCGGGGCCAGCCAGACCCGCTCGTCCTCGCCGCGCTCCCCGCAGGCGTGCTGGCGGCAGAGCCCGGCGGACGCAGCGTCGAGCATGACGCAAGCGATCTCGGCCAGGCTGCGGCCGTCCGGCGCCCGCGCCGCCAGCCCGTCCCTCCCCGCCGCGGTGGTGAGCGCGCGCCGCTCGCCGGGCGAGAGCCGCTTCACGGCGTCCCACGCCCAGGCGCGGGCCTCGCGGTCGTAGAGGATGCCCTTCCAGAACGCGAGCAGCGCCTTGGTCATGGCCGGACCGCACGAGTCGGCGCCGCGCACCTCGACGACGCCCTTCACCCGCACGTCGGGGAAGAGCGTGGTGAGGTGGTCCTCCCAGTCGGCGATGGTGGCGCGCTCGCCGTCCAGGCCCCCGGCGAGGAAGGCGCGGAAGGTCCGCCCGCCCGGATCGAGGTAGCGGCCGCCGCGGCGGACGAAGGTCATGGGGACGTCGATCGCCCACCCGGCGTAGCGCCGGTAGGCGTCCTCGTCGAACCCTGGCTCGAAGGCGAACCCGAGGAGCCCGGATCTCGCCGGGTCGGTCTCGTTCCACACCGCGACGCGGTAGCTCTTCCAGCCGACCTCGCGGCCGCCCACGATCGGCGAGTTGGCGAAGAGCGCCACCACCGCCGGCTGGACCGCCAGGGCGACGCGCAGCTTCTCGGCCATGTCCCGCTCGCCGGAGAAGTCGAAGGAGGCCTGCGCCGACGCGGTCATGGCCATCATGTCGGGGCCGAGGCGGCCCCGCGCCGCGAGGAAGGGCCGCATCACCACGTACCGGTTCTTGGGCATCCACGGCACGGTGTCGGGTGTGCCCCAGGGGCGGTAACCGGCCGCCAGGAACTCGACCCGGAGCTCCTCGGCGATGGCGTGGCACTTGGCGAGGTGGCGGTCCAGCTCGGCGGCCACGACGTGCACGTCGGCGAACGGCCGCCCCGACAGCTCCACCTGCCCCCCGGGCTCGATCGACACGGTGAGGCCGGTCCGCTGCGCCGCGATGATCCGGCCGTCCTCCTCGAACGGCTCGTAGCCGCGCGCGCAGAAGGCGCGCAGGATCGCGGCGATCCCGCCCTCCCCGTCGTACGGCACCGGCTCGGTGGTCCCGGCGCGCAGCACCAGCTTCTCGTGCTCCAGGCCGACCTTCCAGTCGCTCCGGGGGCGCTCCCGGTCGCGGAACCAGCGGACCAGGTCGTCCACCCCACCCACGGCGGGCGTCTCGCGCGTGCGGACGTCGAGCGACATCCGGCGAATCTACCCGCCGGCGGCCGGGGAAGCCACCCGCCCGGTGCGCCGGACCCCTGAACCGGCGCGCGCCGGGAATCCCGCGCCGGGCGGCGCGTTCCCCCGGCGGCGCGGTGCGTCTCCCACACCCGCTGGCGGTCCTGGGGCCGATCCGCTTGCGCCGCCCCTCCCACCAACCTATCCTCCGGCATCACGCAGGTTTCCGGCTTGCTCACCTCCCTCCCCGGCCCCTCCACATGATCCGCCCCTTCCGGCTGTTCGCCACCCTGGCGGCTGCGCTCGCCTTGACCCTCGGCGTGACCGCCCGCCTCGTTCGCGCCGAGAGCGCGACCGCGCCCGCGGTCTCGTTCCGCGGCGCCGCCCCGGCGCACGGGCACGGCGCCGACGACGACGCCGAGTACCGGCTCGACAAGCTGCCGATCCTGTCGCGGGTCATCCTCAACGTGAAGGACAACTACGTCGACCCGTCGCGCATCGACCCGAAGGCGATGATCGTCGCGTCGCTGGAGATGGTCGAGAAGACGGTGGCCGAGGTGATGGTCCAGGGTGACGCCCGGTCGCCGAAGCTCACCGTGACCGCCGGCCCCACCACGCAGGAGTTCGACATCTCCGGCGTGAAGACGATCTGGGACGTCCGGACCGTGCTGGGGAAGGTGATGGGGTTCATCCAGGAGAACCTGGTCGCCCACAAGGACCTGAAGGAGATCGAGTACGCCGCGGTGAACGGCATGCTCTCGACGCTCGACCCGCACTCGGTCCTGCTCGAGCCCAAGTTCTTCAAGGAGATGAAGCTCCAGACCCGCGGCGAGTTCGGCGGCCTGGGCTTCGTCATCGCCATGCGCGACGGCAACCTCACCGTCGTGAAGGTCCTCAAGAAGACGCCGGCGCAGCGGGCCGGCATCAAGGGCAAGGACGTCATCACCAAGATCGAGGAGCAGTCCACCGTCAACATGGACCTGCAGGACGCGGTGGACCACCTGCGCGGCAAGCCGCAGACCCGGGTGGCCATCACCATCTCGCGCGCGGGGTGGCCGGAGCCGAAGCGCTTCCAGCTCTCCCGCGAGATGATCACGGTCGAGACCGTGCCGCAGAGCAAGCTGCTCGACGGCGGCGTCGGGTACGTGAAGCTCTCGCAGTTCTCCGCCAACACCACCCGCGACCTCGCCGCCGCCATCGCCGACGAGCGGCAGCAGGCCGGCGGGACGCTCAAGGGGCTGGTGCTCGACCTCCGCGGCAACCCGGGGGGTCTGCTGGAGCAGGCCATCCAGGTCTCCGACCTGTTCCTCTCCTCCGGCGTCATCGTGAAGACGGTGGGCGAGGGCGACCGGCAGCGCATCCACGAGGTGAAGGAGGCGAGCGCCGATCCCGAGGACATGACCGCCCTCCCGATGGTCGTGATCGTGAACGGCAGCTCCGCCTCGGCGAGCGAGATCGTGGCGGGCGCGCTCAAGAACAACAACCGCGCGCTGGTCGTCGGCCGCCAGACCTTCGGCAAGGGGTCGGTGCAGGTCCTCTACGACTTCAACGAGCCGGGGCGCTCCAACGAGGAGGCGGCGCTCAAGCTCACCATCGCGCAGTACCTCACCCCGGGTGACATCTCCATCCAGGAGACGGGCATCACGCCCGACGTGGCGCTCTTCCCGGGCCGCGCCCTCAAGGACGCCGTCAACGTCTTCGCGCCGCCGCGCTCCATGGGCGAGGCGGACCTGGAGCACCACTTCTCCAACCCGGCCGACGGCGCCGGCGCCGCGGCCGCCGTCGAGAAGAAGGAGAAGCGGCGGATCGAGAAGGCGCCCCTGGAGCTGCACTACCTCCTCGACGAGAAGGAGGACGCCGTCGCCAAGGCCATGAAGCGCGAGGAGGCCGCCGCGCGGCGGAACCCGCACGGCGACGACCTCGAGCTCACCCCCGAGCAGCAGGAGGACGAGGACAGCGAGGCCAACCCGGACGACTTCGCCGAGGACTACCAGGTCCGCTTCGCGCGCGACCTGCTGGCCCGCGCCCCGTACCCGGAGCGCCCCAGGCTGCTCGAGGCCGCCCGCGCCTTCGTCGCGGAGCGCAAGACCGACGAGGACGCGCGCCTGGCCAAGCGCCTCGGCGAGCTGGGGGTCGACTGGACGCCCGCGCCCGCCGGCGGCGGCACCCCGCGCGCCTCGGTGTCGGTGTCGCCCGCGGCCGGCCACGAGAGCCACGCCGGCGACACGCTCCACTGGGCCGTCACCGTCGAGAACCGCGGCGACGCGCCGTTCCGGCGGCTGCGCGCCTGGACGGTGGACGAGAAGAACCCGCTCCTGGATCGGCGCGAGTTCGTGTTCGGCACCGTCCGCCCGGGCGAGCGGCGGAGCTGGTCCGTTCCGGTGAAGCTGCCCCGGGGCATGGACAGCCGCCGCGACGAGGTCACGCTCCACTTCGAGGACGACGGCGGCAAGGCGCCGCCCGACTCCCGGACCACCGTGGACGTGGTCGAGGTGCCGAAGCCCATCTTCGCGTTCTCGGTCCAGCTCGACGACCAGAAGGGCGGGAACGGGGACGGCCTCCCCCAGCGCGGCGAGTCGTTCACCGTGCGCGTGGCCGTGAAGAACGAGGGGCCAGGCGCCAGCGGCGAGAAGACCTACGTCTCGCTCAAGAACCTCGGCGACGAGAAGCTCTTCATCAAGAAGGGGCGCGAGTCGATCGGCGCCCTCAAGCCCGGCGAGGTGAAGTGGGCGGCGATGGAGGTCGAGCTGAAGAAGGGCTCGAAGAGCGACACGCTCCCGGTCCGGGTCATGGTGGTGGACGAGAAGATGGACCAGTACGTCTCCGAGAAGCTCGACATCCCGGTCGCGAAGGAGGAGCCGGCGCGCGCGCCCGCCACGGGCGCGGTGGCCGTGCAGGCGGCGGACGCGTTCGTGCGCGCCGGCGCGAGCCCGGGCGCGGAGCCGCTCGCCTCGGCCAGGAAGGGCGCGGTGCTCCCGGTGGACGGCAAGTTCGGCGACTTCTACCGGGTCGAGTGGCAGCGGGGCCGCTTCGGCTTCGTGGCGGACGCCGACGTGAAGCCGTCGCACGCGCCGCACGGCGGCGCCGTCGCCGAGCTGTGGCAGCGGGAGCCGCCCCGCATCGCCCTGGTGCCCGATCCCATCCGCGGCGCCCCGGTGGCCGAGGGCGACAAGTGGCGCCTGCAGGGGAGCGCGTTCGTCCCGCCGTCGGCCGACCCCGACGCCCGGCTGCGCGACCTCTTCGTGTTCGTGAACGACCAGAAGGTCTTCTTCAAGGTGGTGCCCGAGTCCGCCAACGCGGCGAAGCTCGACTTCTCGACGGACGTCCCGCTCAAGCCCGGCAACAACACCGTGACCGTGGTCGCGCGCGAGGACGACGAGTTCCAGACGCGCCGGAGCGTCGTCGTCTTCAGCCGGGCACCGGCCGAGATGGCGACCGACACGCGGCCCAAGGCGGCGGTGCACCAGTAGACGCGACGCCGGGAGGAGGCGGCCCGACGGGCGCGGGGAGCACGTCATGCGCACGGCCCGTGCGTCGATGGCCCGATCGGAGCGAGCGCGCGCCTGGCCCGGGCTGTCGTACCCGGAGTGGCAGCCGACCTGCGAGGCCCTGCACCTGTGGACGCAGGTCCTGGGCAAGGTCCGGATGGCGCTCACCGTTCCGGTCAACCACTGGTGGCACGTGACGCTGCGCGTCTCGACCCGGGGCCTCACCACCGGGCCGATGCCCTTCGGCGACCGGCGCTACGAGCTGGAGCTGGACCTCATCGACCACCGGCTCGTGGCGACGTCGAGCGACGGCGCGCAGCGCGGGTTCCCGCTGCGCGCGATGAGCGTCGCCGCGTTCCTCGCGTCGACGCTGCAGGCGCTGCGGCGCCTCGGGGCCACTCCCGCGATCGGCACCATGCCTCAGGAGGTCCCCGCGCCGGTGCCGTTCGAGCGCGACGATCGGCGGCGCCCCTACGACCCGGGCGCGGCGGGCCGGTTCGGGCGGGCCCTCCACTCGGTGGACCGCGCCTTCGAGGCGTTCCGCGGCCGGTTCACGGGCAAGTCGAGCCCGTCGCACTTCTTCTGGGGAGGGTTCGACCTCGCCTGCACGCGGTTCTCCGGCCGTCCGGCCCCGGTCCACCCGCCGGTGCCGGGCGTCCCCGATCGCGTGGTGCGCGAGGCCTACAGCCACGAGTGCGCGAGCGTGGGCTTCTGGCCCGGCGCGGCCTTCTCCCCGCGCCCCATCCTGTACGCGTACGCCTACCCCGCGCCGGCCGGGTTCTCCTCCGCCCGCGTCTCGCCTGCCGGTGCGGCGTGGGACGGCGCGCTGGGCGAGTTCGTCCTGCCCTGGGACGAGGTCCGCACCGCGGCCGACCCGCACGCCGCCATCCTCGAGTTCGCGCAGAGCGCCTATGAGGCTGCCGCCGACCTGGGTCGATGGGATCGCGCGGCGCTGGAGCGACCGGCGATCGAGCCGGCGCCGGCCGCGGCCGATCCCGATCGCGGCGCGAGACCGCCGGAGCAGGGCTCCGAACCGGATTTCGCCAACCGGCCGATCCTCCGGTAGAATTTCGGGGAATGGCGGAGGTGAAACCAACCGCCTCCGCCGGCGGCGCGGCGGAGCCCCGGCACGGCACCGGGTTCGAGCTGCGGCTCGAGCGCGCCGGCGTGTCCGTCCGGCTCGCCGGGCAGCCGATCGCGGCCGGCCTCCGGCTCGACGCCCTGGTGCTCTCGGTGCCGGACGTGCGCTTCCCGTTCGACGTCGGCCAGGGCGCGGGCCAGTTCCGCCACCGCCTCTCCGATCTGGTGCGCCTCGACGCGACGGCCGAGCCGGCGCTGGTGACCGAGGCGCTGGCGCGGGTGGACCTCGCCGCGCTCGGACTCGCGGCGGTCGAGATCGCGCTGCGCGACGGGTTCGCGGAGCTGGCGGGCCGGATCGCGGGCGGGCCCTCCTTCACCATGAAGGCCGGCCTGCTGCCCGCGGCCGGCGAGGCCGTCGCCGTCGTCCTCTACGCCGCGCGCCTCTACGGGCCGGCGCCCGTCGCCGCCGCCGCGCTCCCGCACCTCGCCGCGCGCGCCATCTCCGGCACCGGCCTGTCCCCCGATCCGCTGCCGTCGCTGCTCCGCCGCGTCCTCGCTCCGCGCGGGTGGAAGATGCCGCGCTCCAGCGCGGCGCGGCTGGCCCGCGCGGTGGTGCGGCCCGACGGCGCCCGGATCGCCTGGGACCGCGACCAGGCCGGCCCCGCCGAGCTCTCCGGCGACCCGGACCTCCTCGCCACCGACGAGGGCGCCCGCACCTTCGCCGCCGCCGAGGCGCACCTGGCGCGCGGCGACGCCTCCGCCGCGCGGGACGCCTACCTGGCGGCCGGGCCGGCCGCGGCGTCCCACCCCTTCGCCGCGGAGCGGCTGCTCTCCCTCCTCTGCCTGGAGGACCGCTTCCACGACGAGGCGCTCGATCTCGCCTCGGAGTGGCTCTCCCGCCGGCCGGACTTCGCGCCCGCCCTCGCGGCCGAGGCCTGGGTGCGGATCGCGCGCGGCGAGGGCGCGCGCGCCGCCCGCGCGCTCGCGACGCTCGCGGCGGCCTCGGCGGCGCGGGGCGAGGGGCTCGCCGCGCTCGCGGCCGCGGAGGCCGCCTTCCCGCTGGCGGGCGGCGAGCGCGACGCCGCCCAGCGCGCGATCGACGCGGCGCTCGCCGTGCGCCGCGACCACGTCCCGGCCCTGCGCGCGCTGCGCGAGCTCGCGACCGCCACGGGGGACCGCGAGGCGCTGCTCCGCGCCAACCGCCGGCTCGTCGCCTACGCCCCGGCCGACGCCGAGAAGGCGCGGGCCCACGCCGAGCTGGGCGAGCTGCTCCTCGCCACCGACGCGCCGGCGGCGCGGCTCCACCTCGATCAGGCCCTGCGCCTCGCGCCGGAGGACCCGGACGCGCTCGCCGCGCTGGCGCGGGCCTGCGACGCCGCGGGCGAGCACCTGCGCGCCGTCCGCGCCCGCGACCGGCTCCGCGAGATCTTCCTGGCCCGGGGCGATCGCGCCGCCGCGGCGCGGGCCGCGCTCGACGCGGGCGAGCTCTGGGAGACCCGGCTCCACCACGACGAGAACGCGCTCCTCCGCTACCGGGAGGCCGCCGAGCTCGCCCCGGGCGATCCCGGAGCGCACGCCCGCGCCGCGGCGGCCGCGGAGCGGCTGGGCCACTGGACCGAGGCGGCCGACCAGCACGCGGCGGTCCTGGCGCTGCTGGACACCCGGGCGCCGGGCGCGGGCGACCTCGCCGCCCGCACGCACCTCGCGCTCGCGGACGTCGCCGAGCGCCGGCTCTCCGATCCGGCCGGCGCCGCCACGCACCTCGAGGCGGCGGTGGCGCTCGCCCCCGATCCGGCCGCGCTGCGCCGGCTCGTCGCGCTCTACCGGACGCTGGGCCGGCCCGGCGAGCTCCTCGCCGCGCTGGACCGGCTGGCGCCCGCGGTGGACGGCGCCCGCGACCGGGCCGCGCTCCTCGCCGAGGCCGGGGCGCTGGCCCTCGACCCGCTGGGTCGGCCCGACGCGGCACGGAGCCGGTTCGCCGCGGCGCTGGCGCTGGACGAGGGCTGCCGCCCGGCGCTGGAGGGTCTCGCCGACCTCGCCGCCGCCCGCGGCGACGCCCAGGCCGAGCGCGACGCCCTCACCCGCCTCGTGCCGCTCGCCGCGGATCGCGAGGAGGAGGCGCGGCTGCAGGACCGCCTCGCCGCCGCCTGCGAGCACGCCGGCGACCTCGGCGGCGCCTCGCGCGCGATCGCCACCGCCCGCCGCGCCGCGCCGTCGCTGCCGCGCCTCGCCGAGGCGCTGCGCCTCGCCCGGCGGGGCGATCCCGCGCTCGTCGCCGGGCTGCTCGCGGAGCACGCCGCGGCGCTGCAGGCCTCGGGCGACGCGGCGCGCGCCTCGGCCGCCTGGCTCGAGCGCAGCCGCCTCGTCGCCGCCGAGCCGAAGCTGGCGCTCGCCGCGATCGCCGAGGCTCGCGCCCTCTCCCCCGGCGACCCGGCCGTGCTGCGCGCCCAGGCCGACCTGGCGGAGCGTGCCGGGGATCCCCTCCTCGCCCTCGGCGCGCTGCGGGCGCTGCTCGCCGGCGCGCCGCCGGACGCGGCCGCGCTGGAGCTGCGGGCCGCCCGGGCCGCGCTCCAGGGGGGCGAGCCCACCGCCGCGCGCGAGCACGCCGATCGTGCCCGGGGCGCGGGCGCCGCAGGGGCCGACGAGATCCTCGCAGACGTGCTCGACCGGACCGGCGACGACGCCGGGCGCGCCGAGCTGCTGGAGCGGCTGGAGCGCCACGCCGAGGCGGCGGTGCTCTGGGAGCGTGCCGGCGACCCGGGCCGGGCGCGATCCGCCCTCGAGGCGGCCGCGCGAGACCCGCTGCTCGCGCTCGACGCCCTCCCCAAGCTCGCCGAGCTGCGGCTCGCGGGCGGCGACGGCGCCGGCGCGGCCGAGGCGCTGCTCCGCCTCGGGCAGCTCACCGGCGGGCGCGACGGGGCGCTGCTCGCGCTCCGGGCCCACGCGCTCGCGCCGGAGTCCGGCGCGCTCGACGCCGCCGTCGCCGCCGACCCCGACTTCGCCCCGGCGCGGGCGGAGCGCGCCCAGCGCTCGGGGGCGGAGCCCCGGACCGCGCTCGACGACGCCGAGGCGGCGCTGGCGGGGGACGGGCTCGCGCCCGAGCAGCGGCCGGCGATGCTCGG
>DATIWK010000019.1:0-5564 GCA_035519395.1 Anaeromyxobacteraceae bacterium
GCGGACACGAGGTAGAAGCGGTAGTGCGCCGGCTGGTAGAGCTTCGGGACCGGCGCCGCCGCGGCCGCCGCGGCATCGAGCCACCCCGCCTGCTCGCCGCGCCAGCTCTCCGCCCGCAGGACGAGCCCCTCGACGTCGGAGGGCGCGCCGAGCGCCCGCTGGAGCTGGTCCATGAAGTCGTCGCCGCGGAAGCGCAGGATGGCCGGCGCGCGGAACCGCTCCCGCGCCGCGTCGCCGTCGGCCAGGCTCGGGTCCCAGAGCGGCTGCGCGGTGTGCCAGGCGACCGAGTGGTTCATGACCGCCTCACCAGATGTTCCCGGCGCCGGGCGTGTAGGTGGCCCCGACGACCGAGGGGGTGATCACCGACTGCGCCTGGACCACGCCCGAGAAGGTGGACATCCCCGCGTTGACCGCGACGCTGCCCGCGGTGATGGTGACCGAGCTGCCCTGGACCGTGACCACGCCGCTGCTCTGGACCGTGACGCCCGACGCGTTGAGCGTCACCGTGTTCCCGTTCGAGTCGGCCACCTCGATCTGCGCCGGGCCGTCCTGGAGCGTGACCTTCTGCCCCGCCGGAGTCTCCAGGACCAGCATCTCCTTGCCATCCGTGTCGTCGAGCGTGATGGCGACGCCGTTGCGGGACCGGAGCTTCTTCACGTAGTTGCGCCCCGCGCCGTCCATCTGCTGCGGCGGCGCGTCCGAGCCGTTCCACAGGCCGCCCAGCACGAACGGCGTGCGCGGGTCCCCCCCGGCGAAGGCGACCAGCACCTCGTCCTCCGGGTCCGGGACGAACCAGCTCCCGCGGTCGTTGCCGGCCATGAGGGTCGCGATCCGGGCCCAGGTCTCGAAGCGCGGGCCGCCGGGGTCGGGGGCCCAGGGGAGCCGCACCTTCACGCGCCCCTGCCCGGCGGGATCCTTCACGTCGACCACCAGCGCCACGTAGACCCCGTAGAAGAGCCCGCCGCGGCCGCGCGGGAGCCGCTCGTGGCGCTCGTCGAGGAGGGTGGCCGCGCTCATGGGTTCCCCAGGCCGGGCCGCTCGACGGTGAAGAGCGTCCGGTAGCCGTTGCGCCAGTCGAAGAGGTGGCGGGTCTCCGTCACGTCGTACGCCCCGTTGAAGAGCGGCCCCAGCTCGCCGAGCGTGACCCGCGCGCCCACCCGGAGGCGGGCGTCGCCCTCGGCGACCGCGCGGCCGCACACGAAGCGGCGCGCGTCGCGGCGGAAGGCGGCCTCGGCCCGGGCGCGCGCCTCGCGCGTCGAGACGGGCATGGCGTGGACCACCCGCTCCACCCGGTCCCCGAGCTTGCTGCGGAGCACCGACGCGCCGCTCGCCATCGAGCCCACCTCCCCGCCCAGGCAGGCGTCGGTCGCCTCCTCGTCGATGGCCGCCTTGCCGTCCACGTCCCAGCCCGAGACGCGCAGGCTGGTGCGCTGGTGCGCGAGATCGGCCGTCACCTGGAACTCGCGGAGCGTCTGGCCGAAGGTGAGCGTGACGCTGGCGCCGCGCCGCCGCGCGCGCGCCTGGAGGTGGAGGGTGGTGCCGTCCGCCCACAGCTCGGCGTCCGCCATCCGGGCGAGGTCCCGCAGGAAGGCGAGGTCGGTCTGGTCGAGCTGGGCGAAGACCGGCAGCGTCAGGTCGTCCACGTCGAGATCGGGGGTGAGGCCGTGGTCGCTCGCCACGCGCCGGACCACGTCGGTGAGGGAGGCCTGCTCGAAGGTGCGCGTCCGGCGCGTCATGCGCAGGTCCTGGAGCCGGTCCTCGGCGAGGAAGGTGATCTCCGGCGGGCGCTGGATGGGGAAGCGGGCCTCGAGCGCGGAGATCCGCCCGGCGAAGATCTTCCCCTGCGCGTCGCCGGCGCCCATCTCCACCGCGACCTCGGCGCCGAAGTCGAGCACGTCGCGGCCGAAGTAGAGGTAGCCGATGCCGCCCGGCGCGGCGCCCCAGTTCCCCACCGTCGCCTCGAGGTGGAAGAGCCCGTCCGTCGTCTCCGCCACGGCCAGCGAGGAGAGGGCCGCGGCCAGCTCCGGCCGCGCCTGCCCCGCCACCGTCAGCACGGGCCGTGCCGAGTAGAGGAGCGGGCGGTCCACGGTGGCGGTCGGCACGGGATCTCCTCAGCAGTCGCAGAGGCGCGCGGCGCGTTCGGCCGCGTGGCGGAGCAGCTCCGCCACCTCCTCGGGCCCGAGCGCCTGCGCCGGCGCCGCGGCCGACGCCTCGGGCGCGGCCGCCTCGCCGGACGGGGCGGTGGCCTGCGGCGCGGCCTGGGTCTCGGTCACCACCTCGAGGTCGTTGACGATGACGGGCATGCGTCCCTCTCCTCGCGCCTAGCCGAACCGGAGCGTGGCGCCGACGGCCGGCAGCCGCGGCTGCTCGATGCCGTTGAGCCGGGCGATCGACTGCCAGTCGTCGATCCCCCTCGCCGCGGCCATCGACTGGACCGTGGAGCCCTGCGCGGCCGGCTGGAGCTCGAAGGTGCCCGGGGGCGGCCCGGGCCGGCCGGGCACGTTCTTCCCCGCGCCCTCCAGGTCCACCACGATCTGCTGCTTGGTGAGCGAGACGGAGACCTGGGCGCGGAGCGGCTTGCCCTGCTCCGAGAAGAGCTCGAGCGTCTCGTTGAGCGACTCGACCGTCCCCTCGAAGAGGAAGGAGCCCCACTGGAACCGGACGCCGGGCGCCTGGAACTTCTTCTTGTCGTCGGTCTTCTTCGGGGTGATGAAGTAGACGACCTTCTGCGTGAGCTTGCGGACGTCGTCCGTGTCCACCCCGCTCGGCGCCGGCGCGTTCACGTCGAACCAGAGGTCGAAGGCGAGCTTGGTGGTCCCCTCGCCCACGTGCTGGGTGGCCGCGCCGCCGCGCTGGTCGTTCCCCGCCCGCTGGTTCGCGTAGGAGAGCTTCAGCGACTCGGGGTTGAACTGGACCTCGAGCGAGACACCGCCGGAGACGTCCTGGACCTTCTGGCTCTTGTCCCAGGTGATCTCGCTGAGCTTCGCGCGGGCGAGGTTGCTCGGCAGCTCCATCGCTTCTCTCCGTTCCTCAGGCCTGGCGGGCCAGGCACTCGTAGGCGAGCTGCAGCTCCTCGATGGCGAGGAGGCCGTCCTTGCCGGAGAGGGCCGGCGCCTTGAGCTTCACCGGGAGGCAGTTGGTGAGGACGAACCGGACGTCCACCCGGGTGCGGTCGGGCGAGAGCACGCCCACCACCGCCTGCCCGCGCTGCTTCGGCGCGGTCCGGAGGAGCTCGAACCACCTCCACAGCCCGTCGTCCGGGGTCATGCCGCGCTTGAGCGTGAGCTGGCCGTACCCGATCGGCCCGGCGAGGTGGATCTGCCGCGAGTTGCTGCCACCCTCGCGGAGCGTCTTGGGCGTCATGCTCAGCTCGAGGCCGTCGCAGTCGGAGAACTCCGCCTTGCAGACGGTGCCCGCGATCCCGTCCACCGAGATGAGCACCTGGAAGTTGAAGGTGGTGAAGGGGACGGCGTCGGGGGTCGCGTCGGGCATGGCGTCCTCAGGGGGTGGTCACCGCCACCTGCTCGGGCGCGGTCTGGAGGAGCTGGACGCGCAGGAAGCGGAGCGGCCGCGAGGGCGCGACCCGCAGCTCGACCACGAAGCGCCCCAGGTCGAGGCTCTGCGGCGGGTTCACCGAGCCGTCCGCGACCACGGCGAACGCCTCGTCGGCGGTCCGCCCGCGGAACGCGCCGCGATGGTGCAGGTCCGCGAGGAGCCGGCCGAAGCGGAGGCGGACCCGCTCCACGAACTCGGTCGACTGGGGCTCGAAGACGTCGGCCGTGCCCTCCCGCAGCGCGAGCCGGCGGAGCAGCGCCAGGAGCCGCCGCACCGTGAGCGGCCGGGTGTCCGAGTCGCGCGAGAGCGTGTCGTCGAGCGCGATCACGAACCCGGACGGCGAGGCGACCAGGGGATCGAGCTGCAGGTCGGCGAGCCCGCGGGCGTCGGCGTCCGTCAGGGTCGGCTCCAGGGCGAGGACGCCGGCGAGCGGCTGGTTCGCGGAGGACCGCCAGGCGCCCGCGTCGAGCGCGGTCTGGGCGAGGAGCCCTGCCACCGCGCCCTCGGGCGGCGCGACGTCCACGTCGACGGTTCCGCCCCGCGTCGCGAGGCGCGCGACCCAGGGGTGGAACACCGCGCCGAAGGAGAGCGCGCTCTCCTCGCCGAGGGTGAGCGAGCGGCCCGGCGCCGCCGGGCGGGCGAGGCCGGGCTCGGGCGCGGTCTCGTCGGGCAGGAGCGCGGAGAGGTAGGCGGTCGCCTCGGGCAGCCGGTGGTGCCGCGGGAGCGCCAGCAGCGCGAGCCGGTCGCCGGCGGCGGCGGCGAGCCGGAGGAGCGCGCGCTGGACCGCGAGCAGCACCGGCGCGTCGGTCGGGTCGGAGGGCGGCGAGACGAGCGAGGGGCGGCCGCCGAGCGGCGGCAGGACCACCGTCGCGGACCACGGGCCGGCTGCGTCCGGCCGCTCGGCGCGGACCCGGTAGTACGAGGCGATCGCCGACGGCTCGCCGGGCGTGAAGGACGTGGCGCCGCCGGACAGAACCGGGCGCCCGGACTCGAAGAGCGCGTCCGTCGCGAGCTGCAGCGTGAAGCGCGCGTCGGTCGCGAGCGGCGCCCCGCCCGCCGCGCCCCACGAGAGGGTCGGCGGCGAGCCCGCCGCGCCGAGGACCAGCTCCGGCACCTCGTCCTCGTCGCATGGCGCGAAGAGGCCGACCTGGAACGGTCGCGTCTGGGACCACGGCGACGGCTCGCCCAGCCGTGCCGCCCGGACCCTGAAGAAGAGCTGGCGCGCGCAGGAGGGCGCCGGGAGCACGAACACGCCCACCCGGTCGCCAGCGACGGCCGGGAGCGGGCCTGCCGACGGGTCGGGGAGCCCGTCGAGAGCGACGGCCGGCGAGGGGAAGTCGGGCGACTCGTCCCACTCGAGGTGATAGCCGTCCGCGGCGGCGACCGCGTTCCAGGCGAGGGTCAGCCGGCCGAGCGCGTCGGGGCCGGACACCGGATCCAGGGCGGGCGCCCCGAGCAGGTCCGGCATCGGCGCCGGCTCCGACGTCCAGGCCGGGAGCGCGGCGTCCGGGACCGCGAGCAGCGTCGCCTCGTCCGCGCCGACGAGGGCGTGGAGGCCGCGGAGCCGGCGCGGCGCGGGGCGCCGGTCCGGGCGCGAGGTCCACTCGCGCCAGGCGTCGTCGAGGGCGCGCGCGGTCGCGAGCAGCGACTCGCCCGCGAGATCCCCGAGCCGGTCGTCGAGGAAGGCCACCGCGCCGAGCGACGCGAGCCCGTCCTGCGCGGCGAGGTCCTGGGGGGCGGGCAGCGCGGGCACGGCGCGGTCGACGCGGCGGACGAGGTCCATCCCGGACGGCAGGTAGACGGGCCAGTCCTCCGGTGCGGCCACGAAGGAGGCGGGGCCGGCCAGCGCGAAGCGCTTCCCGGACGCGCCCGCCGAGGGCGTCGAGTCGCCGGCCGCCTCGCCGCGGAAGGCGGCGGCCTCGTCGTCGCGCCCGTCGCGGCGCGGCCGCGGCGCGGCCGCGAACAGCTCGACGTCGTCCGGTAGCGCGCCCCAGAAGCGCGGGTGGCGA
>DATIWK010000020.1:0-3898 GCA_035519395.1 Anaeromyxobacteraceae bacterium
GGTCGCCTCGAAGACCTCCGACGTCGCCGGCGACGGCACCACCACCGCCACCGTCCTCGCCCAGGCCATCTACCGCGAGGGCTCCAAGCTCGTCGCGGCCGGCCACAACCCCATGGACCTGAAGCGCGGCATCGACAAGGCCGTCGACGCCGTCACCGGGGAGCTGAAGAAGCTCTCCAAGCCCACCCAGGGCAAGAAGGACATCGCCCAGGTCGGGACCATCTCGGCCAACGGCGACGAGACCATCGGCAACATCATCGCCGAGGCGATGGACAAGGTGGGCAAGGAGGGCGTCATCACGGTCGAGGAGGCGAAGGGCCTCGAGACCACCCTCGACATCGTGGAGGGCATGCAGTTCGACCGCGGCTACCTCTCGCCGTACTTCGTGACGGACGCGGAGCGGATGGAGGCGGTCCTCGAGGATCCGTACATCCTCATCCACGAGAAGAAGATCTCGAACATGAAGGATCTGCTCCCGCTGCTCGAGCAGATCGCCCGGTCGGGCAAGCCGCTCCTCATCATCGCCGAGGACGTGGACGGCGAGGCGCTGGCCACCCTGGTGGTGAACAAGCTGCGCGGCACGCTGCACGTCTCCGCGGTGAAGGCCCCCGGCTTCGGGGACCGCCGCAAGGCCATGCTGGAGGACATCGCCATCCTCACCGGCGGCCGGATGATCGCCGAGGAGCTCGGCATCAAGCTGGAGCAGGTGTCCCTCAAGGACCTGGGCCGGGCCAAGCGCATCACGATCGACAAGGACAACACCACCATCGTCGACGGCGCCGGCAAGAAGGACGACATCCAGGCGCGGGTGAAGACCATCCGCGCGCAGATCGAGGAGACCACCTCGGACTACGACCGCGAGAAGCTCCAGGAGCGGCTCGCCAAGCTGGTGGGCGGCGTGGCGGTCATCAACGTCGGCGCGGCCACCGAGACCGAGATGAAGGAGAAGAAGGCCCGCGTCGAGGACGCGCTCCACGCCACCCGCGCGGCGGTCGAGGAGGGCATCGTCCCCGGCGGCGGCGTCGCCTACCTGCGCTGCCTCAAGACCGTCGAGGGCGTGAAGGTGACCGAGGGCGAGAAGTTCGGCCTCGACATCGTGCGCCGCTCCCTGGAGGAGCCGCTCCGCCAGATCGCCGGCAACGGCGGCTACGAGGGCTCGATCGTGGTGAACAAGGTGAAGGAGGCCAAGGAGGCCGCCTTCGGCTTCAACGCCGCCACGGGCGAGTTCGAGGACCTCATCAAGGCCGGCGTCATCGACCCGACCAAGGTGAGCCGCTTCGCGCTCCAGAACGCCGCGTCGGTCGCCTCCCTCATGCTCACCACCATGGCGCTGGTCGCCGAGAAGCCGAAGGAGGAGAAGGACCTCGGCGGCGGCCCCGGCGGCGGGATGGGCGGCATGGGCGGGATGGGCGGCATGATGTAGCCTGCGCCACCGCGCGTGGTTTCCGAGGGCCGCCCGGCGACGGGCGGCCCTTTCTTTCGGGGGGCCACTCGCTCCGGCTCGCCCTCGGACTCTCCACGACCTCTGGGCTGGAGGGGGGGCAGGCTCATCCGCCTGCCCCTGCGCTCGTACCGCATTCACCCGGGGAACAGCGCACGCGACGCGGAGGCGAACGCGCGCAGCACCGGCTCCGTCCAGACGAGCACGGGCACGGCGAAGGCCAGCCCGGCCGCGACCGACCACGCGCGTGGGTGCGCGACCTCGAGCTGCGTCGCGACGAACACCGACGCGCCGAAGAGGACCAGGGTGAGCGTCCCGCCCACCAGGAGCGCCGCGGGCCAGGAGAGCCCCAGCAGGCGGAGCGCGCCCCCGACGGCGACGAGCCCGGCGACGTTGAGGAGGTCGCGCCCGGAGCCCGCCCACCAGGCCCGGTGCTCCGCGCGCCGCAGGCGAAGCCCCACCTCCTGGAGCATCAGGAACGCGAGCACCGCGGCGAGGTAGGCCGCGCCGGCGAGGGCCCGCGCGGCGGCGTCCCGGGGCTCGAGGGTCCACACGGCGCCGATGCTAGCCGCGCGCCGGGGCGGGCGCCACGCCCGGCTCTCACCGGGGGGGCGCCCCCCGGACCCTGGCCGGCGTTAGAACCGCTTGAACTCGTGGTCCGGCGCGCCGTCCGGCCGGTCCGTCCGCAGCTTCGCGGTGCGCGGCGCGGGCGCCGGGGGCCGCTGCCGCGCGGGCGGCAGGCGCGCCGGGACCACGACCGCGCCGGCGGCGTCCGACACCGGGCGCGCGGCCGGCCGGGCCGGCGCGGGACGCGGCGCGACTCCCTCCAGCTGGAAGAAGGCGACGAGCTGCTGCAGCGACTCCGCCTGCGACGCCATCTCCTCCGCCGTGGAGGACAGCTCCTCGGCGGCGGAGGCGTTTCGCTGCGTGACCTGGTCCACCTGCGACATCGCCTTGCCGATCTGCGAGACGCCGGCCGCCTGCTCCTGCGACGCCGCGGCCACCTCCTGCACCAGCTCGGCCGTCTTGAGGATGCTGGGGACCAGGGTGGTGAGGAGCGCGCCGGAGCGCTCGGCCACCGCGACGCTCCCGCCGGCCTGCTCCCGGATCTCCTTGGCGGCCTTCTGCGCCCGCTCGGCCAGCTTGCGCACCTCGGCGGCCACCACCGCGAAGCCCTTGCCGTGCTCGCCCGCGCGCGCCGCCTCGATGGCGGCGTTGAGCGCGAGCAGGTTCGTCTGGTACGCGATCTCCTCGACGATCGAGATGCGCTCCGAGATGATCCTCATCGCGGCGACGGTCTCGGCCACCACCCGGCCGCTCTCCTCCGCCTCGTGCGCGCCCTGCACCGCCATCCGCTCGGTCTGGCGGCTGTTCTCGCCGTTCTGGGCGATGGAGGCGGTCATCTCCTCGAGCGAGCTGGTGGTCTCCTCGACCGAGGCCGCCTGCTCGCCCGTGCCCTGCGAGAGGAGCTGCGAGGTGGACGAGACCTGGCCGGCCGCGGCGGTGAGCGCCTCGGCGCCGCCGCGCACCTCACCGATGATCCGCGCCAGCGCCTCGGTCATGTCGCGCATGGCGCCCTGGAGCGCGCCCATCTCGTCGCGGCCGGTGACCTCGATGCCGCCGCGCAGGTCGCCGCGGGCGACCGTCTGCGCCGCCGCCACCGCCTCGCGAACCGGGCGGGTGATGGACCGCGTCACGATCACGGCCGCCGCGATGCAGAGCGCCAGGACCGCCGCGAGGAGCGAGACGACCACGGCGCGCGTCCGGGCGTAGGCGGAGGCGCCGTCGCGGACCGCGTCCTGCATGAGCTCCTCCTGCAGCTTCACGAACCCCTGCCACGCCTTCTTGTAGGTGGAGAGCCGCGGCATGAGCTCGCCGTTGAGCGCGGCGGCGGCCTCGGAGCGTTGTTCCGCCTCGAAGAGCTTCTTCACCCGGCCCCGCGCCTCGATGTAGGGAGCGCGGGCCGCCTTCACGGCCGCGAAGGCCTCCTTCTCGCGCGCGTCGGTGAGCCGCTTCTCGATCTCGTCGATGTGCCCGGTCATGACGCGGGTGTTCTCGCTCTGCTCCGCCGTGAGCGCGGCGATGGCGCCGGTCTCCTTCAGCTCGGCGAGGAGGATGATCTGGAGCGAGATGCGCGCGTTCTCGGCGTGCAGGTCCATCGCCTGGGTGGCGAGGTCCACCATCCCGTAGCGGACGCGAACTGTGGACGCGAGCGCGTCGTTGAGCGCCGCCATTCGGTCGAGGCTCATCCAGCCGAGGCCGGCGAGGGCCACGACGAAGAAGGTGACGAGGCCCGCGAGCCGTGTCCCGATGGCAACGTTGCGCATTTCGTCCTCCAGCCCCCAGAGAAGCCGGATACTCTTGCCGGCCCGGGCAGGCCTGCTGCAACCTTTGCGCCGAACCTCACCGCCGCCGGCCGCGAGCAGCCGACGGCCCGCGCCGCCGCCGCCCGGAAGG
>DATIWK010000021.1:0-10532 GCA_035519395.1 Anaeromyxobacteraceae bacterium
CGGTCGATGGCATCCGGGGTGGTGCCGAAGATGGGCACGCCCAGCTCGTGGAGCGGGACGGCGAGCTTGAGCGGCGTCTGGCCACCGTACTGGACGATGAGGCCCTTCGGCTTCTCGACGTGGACGATCTCCAGCACGTCCTCGAGCGTGAGCGGCTCGAAGTAGAGGCGGTCGGAGGTGTCGTAGTCGGTCGAGACCGTCTCCGGGTTGCAGTTGACCATGATGGTCTCGAACCCGGCCTTCGAGAGCGCGAAGGAGGCGTGCACGCAGCAGTAGTCGAACTCGATCCCCTGCCCGATGCGGTTGGGCCCGCCGCCGAGGATCATCACCTTGGGCCGGTCGGTCGGCGCCGCCTCGCACTCCTCCTCGTACGTCGAGTAGAGGTAGGGCGTGAACGCCTCGAACTCGGCCGCGCAGGTGTCGACGCGCTTGAAGACGGGCCGGACGCCCATGGCCCAGCGCGCGTCGCGCACCGCCTTCTCGGTGGTGCCGGTGAGCTGCGCCAGGCGCCGGTCGGAGAACCCCATCCGCTTGGCGGCGCGCATCCCCGCGGCGTCCCCCGGCAGGCCGCGCGCCAGCTCCGCCTCGGCCCGGACGATCTCCTCGATCTGGCGGAGGAACCACGGGTCGATGCTGCTCGCCTGGTAGACCTCGTCCACGCCCAGCCCGGCGCGGAAGGCCTCACCCAGCCAGAAGAGCCGATGCGCGCGCGGCACCCGGATCTCGGCGCGGATCTGGTCGAGCTCGTGCGAGGCGTGGCGCTCGCCCGGCTTCCTGCCCAGGGGCGACTCGAGGCCGCAGCGGTCGATCTCCAGCCCGCGGATCGCCTTCTGCAGCGATTCCTGGAAGGTCCGCCCCATCGCCATGACCTCGCCCACCGACTTCATCTGGGTGGTGAGGGTGGCGTCGGCGCCCTTGAACTTCTCGAAGGCGAAGCGCGGCACCTTGGTGACGACGTAGTCGATGGTCGGCTCGAACGAGGCCGGCGTGTAGCGGGTGATGTCGTTCTTGATCTCGTCGAGCGTGTAGCCCACCGCCAGCTTGGCGGCGATCTTGGCGATGGGGAAGCCGGTGGCCTTCGAGGCGAGCGCGGACGAGCGCGACACGCGCGGGTTCATCTCGATCACCACCATGCGCCCGGTCTGCGGGTGCACGCCGAACTGGATGTTCGACCCGCCGGTCTCCACGCCGATCTCGCGGATGATGCGGATCGAGGCGTCCCGCATCCGCTGGTACTCCTTGTCGGTGAGCGTCTGCGCGGGGGCGACGGTGATCGAGTCGCCGGTGTGGACGCCCATGGGGTCGAAGTTCTCGATGGAGCATATGATGACGACGTTGTCCTTCCGGTCGCGCATCACCTCCAGCTCGTACTCCTTCCACCCGATGATCGACTCCTCGCAGAGGATGGTGTGGGTCGGGCTGAGCGACAGGGCGCGGCGCGCCAGCGGCTCGAACTCCTCGAGGTTGTAGGCGACGCCCCCGCCCTCCCCGCCCATCGTGAAGCTCGGGCGGATGATGACCGGGAAGCCGATCTCCCGGGCGACGCCCCTGGCCTCGTCCCAGCTCGTCGCGTAGCCGCTCCGCGGCATGTCCACGCCGACGCGGTTCATCGCGTCCTTGAAGAGCTGGCGGTCCTCGGCCTTCTCGATGGCCTCGAGCGAGGCACCGATGAGCTGCACGCCGTGGCGGGCGAGCGCGCCGTTCTTCGCCAGCGCGACGGCCAGGTTGAGCGCCGTCTGGCCGCCGAGGGTCGGAAGCAGGACGTCCGGCTTCTCGCGCGCCAGGATCTGCTCCGCGATGTCCGGGTGGATGGGCTCGACGTAGGTCCGGTCGGCGAACCCCGGGTCCGTCATGATGGTGGCCGGGTTCGAGTTGAGGAGGACGATCTCGTAGCCCTCCTCCTTCAGGGCCTTGCAGGCCTGGGTGCCCGAGTAGTCGAACTCGCAGGCCTGGCCGATGACGATCGGCCCGGACCCGACGATCATGATCTTCCGGATGTCCGTGCGGCGCGGCATGGGAGGCGCAACCTAGCATAAGTAAAGGCACGCCGGACGCACGTCCGGCGCCGGGCAGGACGCGCCGGCGACCCGCCCGTCGGGGCGGGGGCGCCGCTCAGCCGGCGAGCTTCGTCGCCGCCTCGCGCTCGCGCGCGCCCCTCACCGCGTCGAGGAACTTCTGGATCTTGGGGTGGCGTCCGGCGAGCGCCGCGACCATCGGCGCAGGCACCACCACCGCCGCCCCGTCGCTCCGCCCCGCGAGGGCGGCCGGGACGCCGGCCCCGAGCACGCGCCCCTCGCCGAAGACCGCTCCGCGCTCCAGGACGGCGACCTCCACCGACGCGCCGCCCCGTTCCACCAGCGCCGCCATCGAGCCGTCGAGCACCATGAAGAACCCGTCGTCGCCCGCGGGCGAGACCATCTCGCCCCCGGTGAACGACACCACACGCGCGAGCCGGACCAGGTCCTGGCGCTCCGCGGGATCGAGCGACCTGAACAGGACGCACGACTCCACGAACGCCGTGGTGGCGAGGTCGCCGAACACCTCGCGGGGCTCGCTGGCCATGTGGGAGACCGTAGCATAAGCTCGCGCCGCCGATGTACGCGTTCCTCACCCTCGCCGCGCGGCTCGCGTTCGGGCAGCCGGATCCGGCGCCCGCAGCCGACGTTCCCCCGTCCCGCGAGCCGGCGACCCCAGCCGCCGCACCGGCGCCGCCGCCGATGGCCGCCCCGCCCCCACAGACCCCGGCCCCTCCTCCCGCCTCCCCTTCGGCCGCGGCGCCGCCCGCGATCAGGACCCCGACCGCGAACCCGACGGCGCCGAAGGCCCCTCCGCACCCGGCCGAGCCCGAGAAGGCCCAGGTCGCCCGCGCTGCGCTCCGGTTCCTCGACGCGCTCGTCGCCGGCGACGCCGACGGCCTCGCCGCCGCTGCGGCAGACCGCTTCAGCTTCGACGGCGAGGTGCAGACCGGACGGGAGGCGGTCCGCCGCACCTGGCGCGCCCTCCTCGGCCGCCGCGAGGCGCCGCCCGCCGCGCTCCTGGACCTCGACCTGCTCCCCGCGCCCGAGGCGGTGGCCCGCTACGGCGCGCCGCCGGCGCGCGTCGCCGCGCTGCCGTCGCGGGGCGCCTGGGTGGGGGTCGCGAACGTGTCGGGAAGGCCCGTGGTGCTGTTCCTCGTCAAGGACGGGGGACGCTGGTCGGTCGCCGGGATGCACGACTGACCGCGGCCCGGACGCGGGGGCGCGCGGAGTCCGACGCCCGGAGCGGCGCGGGCCGCGCCGGCCACGTCCATCACGGCTTGGGGCCGCCCACCTTCCGCGCGAGCCCGACCGCGACGTTGGGCGGGACGAGGCCCGTCACGTCCCCGCCGAACGTCGCCACCTCGCGGACGAGCTGCGCCGTCACGAAGAAGTAGTCCTCGCCCGTCATCACGAACACCGACTCCAGGTCGGGGAGGAGCTTGCGGTTCATGTTGGCGAGCTGGAACTCGTACTCGAAGTCGGACACGGCGCGGAGCCCGCGCAGCACGGTGTGGATGCCCTTGCGGCGCACGTAGTCGACCAGCAGGCCGTCGAACGAATCCACCTCGACGCGCGGATCGTTGCCGATCGCCTCCGCGATGAGCGCCTTGCGCTCCTCCGCGGTGAAGAGCGGCTTCTTCTGGGGGTTGTTGGCGACCGCGACCACCAGCCGGTCGAAGAGCTTCAGGCCGCGCTGGATGATGGCGACGTGGCCGTTCGTGAGCGGATCGAACGACCCCGGGTAGATGGCGTATCGGGCCATGGGCGCGCGGCAGTATAGCCGGGCTCACGCCCGGACGTAGATCGAGATTCCGGTGTCGCCGTAGTCCCGGCGGTCGGCGAGGGAGAGGGCGCCGTAGCGCTCGGCCGGAGGGCGGCGCGCGTCGTGCTCCGCGACGGCGCGCCCCCCGGGCGCGAGGAGGTCGCCCAGCGCCGCGAGCGCGCGCTCCGGTCCCTCCGCGTAGGGCGGATCCGCGAAGGCGAGCGCGAAGGCGCCACGCGGCAGCCGCGCCAGGGCGCGCTCCACGGGCTCGCAGCGGACCTCCACGCGGCCTCCGAACCCGCACGCCTCCGCGTTGCGGCGCAGCGTCTCGGCAGCGCCCCGGTCCGCCTCCACGCACACCGCCCGGGCGCACCCGCGGGAGAGCGCCTCCAGCGCCAGCGCCCCCGTGCCGGAGTAGAGATCCACGACGTCGCCGCCGTCGAAGAACTGGCCCAGCACGTTGAAGACCGCGCCGCGCACCTTGTCGCTGGTGGGGCGCGTGTCGAGGCCGCGCGGGACCGCCAGGCGGCGGCCTCGGGCCGTCCCGGCGATGATGCGGGTCATGGCGTGCGCGAGGCCCGGCTCATCCGTCGAGCTCCCGCTCCAGGGCCCGGGCCAGCGCCACGGCGCTGCCCGGCGCGCCGAGCCGCTCGATGAAATCCGAGGCCTCGACGTAGGCGCGCGCCTCGAGCCGGTCCCCGGCGTCGGCGGACAGCTCGGCCGCGGCGCGCTCCAGCGGGCTGTCCCGCGACTCGCCCGCCGGCGCGGCGATGAGGTCCCACGGGATGATCGAGATGGCCGAGGTGGCGGCCAGGCCGCCGTCCTCGCACGCCTTCACCGGCGAGCCGGCCAGCTCGGCGAGCAGTCCCGGCGTGACGGGACCGCGCCGCAGGACGGGAAGCCCCGAGAGGCCAGCGCAGATCTCGACCAGGCGCCTCACCTGCTCCCGCGCCTCGGCGGCGTCCGCCGGCGCCGGGCACCGGACGCTCGCCAGGTCCGGCGCCGTGCCGCGCCGGGCGAGCTCGTCGAACAGCGCCGCGGCGCGCGAGGCGCTGGGGCGATCCCCGGCGAGCGGCACCACGCAGTCGACGCAGATCCCCCGCTCCACCGCCACGCGCGCCACCTCGTCGAGGACGCGCGCGCGAGAGCCGGCCGGAACGCCGGCCACGTCCACGGCGAGGTGCGTGATGCCGGCCTCGACCAGCCGCCAGGCCTCGTGGAACGCCCGCTCCACCTGCAGCTCGTCTTCCCCCTCCACGGTCACCTCGGCGGAGAGGAAGATGGGCATGCCGGCCGCGATCTCGTCCGCCGCCTGGGTGACGGCGGCGAACCAGGGCTCCGGCGCCACGCCGGGCGGGAGCGCGAGCCCCAGGGCGCTCTGCAGCTCCTTCGCCGCGACCAGGGCACCGCGGGCGACGCCGGCGATGGGCGCACGGACGACGGGGAGCGCCCCGCGCCGCGCCGCCGCGGGCCGCAGCAGCTCGCGCAGCGACAGCGGGCACGCCGCGTTGGTCGGCGCGAGCCGCTCCACCACGGTGGCGGGGCGGAAGGCGAGGATGCGAGAGACCACGCAGCTCCCTTGTACCACGCGCCCGCGCCTCCGGCGCGCCCGCGACCCATGCGCGCTCAGTGCGAGTGCACGTCGTCGACGTGCGCGTATTCGGCCGACTCGATCTGGAGCGTGGTGTGGTCGATGCCACAGACACGCCGCAGCCGCCCCTTCACCTCGGTGAGGATCGCGTCGTTTCTTCCTATCCCGTGGACGCTCACCACCAGGTGCGCGGAGAGCGCGTACATGCCGCTCGAGATCGTCCAGATGTGCAGGTCGTGCACCGCGATCACCCCGTCCGCCGTCTCCATCAGGCGGGACACCTCCCCCACCTCGAGGTGTCGCGGCACGCTCTCCATGAGGATGTCGGTGATCTCCAGGACCAGGCGGAGCACGCCCCAGAGGATGAGGAGCGAGATGGCGATCGACAGCAGGGGGTCGATCCACTGGAGGTCCGGGCGGACGGCGATGGCGGCGGCGCCCAGGAGGATCACCACCGAGGAGATCGCGTCGGAGAGAACGTGCAGGAAGGCCGACCGGGCGTTGAGCCCGTGCTCCCCGTGCAGGAACCAGAGGATGGCCAGGTTCGCCAGCAGGCCGACGGTGGCGATCGTCGCCATGAGGCCGAGCTGGATCGGCGGCCCCGGATGGCGGAGGCGGTCCACCGCCTCCCAGCAGATCCAGATGGTGATGACCAGCAGCGCGCCGACGTTGACCTGCGCGGCCAGGACCTCCGCGCGGCGCCAGCCGAAGGTCCGCTTGTCGTCCGCGGGCCGCGAGGCGAGGTAGGCCGCCACCAGCGCGAGCGCCAGGGCGCCCGCGTCGGTGAGCATGTGGCCCGCGTCCGACATCAGGGCCAGGGAGCCCGAGATCCAGCCACCCACCGCCTCCGCGACCATGATCACCGCGGTGAGGAGGACCGAGAGGCCGAGCCGCCGCACGCTGGCGCGCGCGCCGTGGGCCGCCGCCGCGTGCTCGCTGGCGTGGTCGCCGCGCCCGTCGGCGCGACGGTCCGGGTGCGCGCCGCCGTGCGCGTGGGCGTGCCCGGGATGCGCGCCGTGGTCGTGGCCCATCGCCTCGCGTCCTCCGTTGGCGCAGTGTACGCCTCCGTCATAAGATCCGGCACGCGCCGCGGCCCTCGGAAGAGACGGCCGGCGCCGCCGCGGGCGTCCCCGGGCGGGAGCGCACGGGCGATCGATGGAGTGGAACGACCACCTGGCGGCGGCGCGCGACGGGACCCGCATCGCCTGGTCCGACGCCGGCCGCGGCGCGCCCGCGGTCGTGCTCTGCGACGGGATCGGCTGCGCCGGCTTCGTCTGGCGGCACCTGGCCCCGGCCCTCGCCCGGACGCGGCGCCTCGTCCACTGGACCTACCGCGGCCACGGCGCGAGCGGCGCGCCGGCCGATCCCGGCCGTGCGACGCTCCTCGACTGCGTGGACGACCTCCTGGCGGTCCTCGACGCGGCGGGCGAGCGGCGCGTGGTGCTGGCGGGCCACTCCATGGGCGTGCAGGTCTGCCTGGAGGCGCACCGGCGCGCCCCGCGCCGCGTCGCCGGCCTCGTCCTCCTCTGCGGCGCCCCGGGGCACGCCCTGGCCCACTTCCACGACCGTCCGGCGCTCGCGGCGGCCTTCCCGGTGGCCCAGGCCCTGGTGGAGCGGTTCCCCGAGGCGGCGCGGCTCGCCTTCAGGACCATGGTGCCGAGCGAGGCCGCCCTCCTCTACGCCATGATCTTCGAGGTGAACGCGCGGCTCTTGCCGCGCGAGGACATGGTCCGCTACCTCCGCGATCTCTCCGGCGTCGAGCCGACCCTCTTCGTCCAGATGCTCGCCTCGGCCCAGGCGCACGACGCCGCCGACCACCTCGCCGCGGTGAACGTCCCCACGCTGATCGTGGCCGGCGAGCTGGACACCTTCACCCCCATGTGGCTGTCGGTGAAGATGCAGACCGCCATCCGCGGCAGCGAGCTGCTGGTCCTGCCGGGCGGTACGCACGTCGGTCCGCTCGAGCACCCCGAGCTGGTCGGGCTCCGCGTGGAGCGCTGGTTCCGCGATCGCTTCCCCGGCCGCCGGGCGGCCGCCCGCCTTCGCCCGGCCCGGCGCGCCCGTGCGGCCCGGGCGCGAGGTGGCTCCTGAGAGCGCGCCCTCTCGCCGCCGCCGCGGCCCTCCTCGCCGCCGCGACCGGGCGCGCGCAGTCCTACGATCCCGCCTACCGGTGGCGGACGATCGACACGCCCCACTTCCGCGTCCACTACCACCAGGGCGAGGAGGCGCTGGCGCAGGACGTCGCGCGCCAGGCGGAGCGCGCCCACGCGATCCTCTCGCCGCAGATGGGGTACGCCCCGTCGACCCGCACCGAGGTCGTCCTCTCCGACGACGCCGACGAGGCCAACGGCTCGGCGACGCCCCTGCCCTACGACACGGTGCGCCTCTACGCGGTGCCGCCCCCGAGCCTGAGCGAGCTGAACGACTACCGCGACTGGGCCACCGCGCTCGTCTTCCACGAGTACACCCACATCCTCCACATGGACGACGTGGGCGGGTTCCCGGCGATCGTCAACGCCGTCTTCGGCCGGCTCATCTTCCCGAACGGCCTCGTGCCTACCTGGATGATCGAGGGGCTCGCGGTGCTGCACGAGGGCGACGGCGACGGCAGCACCGGCCGGAGCGGCAGCGCCCTCTTCGACATGTACGTGCGCGCCCTCTCCGTCGAGGGCGACGGGCTGCCCGGCCTGGCGCAGGCTTCGAACCCCTACCTCCACTGGCCGCGCGGCTCGACGCCGTACGCGCTGGGCGGGATGTTCATGGCGTTCCTCCGCCAGCGCTACGGGGCCGAGGCGCTGGCCCGCTACGCGGCCGACCAGGGGGCGCAGATCTGGCCCTACGCTCCGTCGTGGGTGGGGGAGCGCTACTTCGGCGGGAGGTCGTTCTCGCAGCTCTGGGACGACTTCCGGGCGGAGCTGCGGGCGCGGTACGACGCGCAGCTCGCCCAGGTGCGGACGCGCCCGGTCACGCGGTTCGCCTGGCTCACCCGGCGCGGCGCCGACGTGGAGAATCCCCGCTGGTCGCCCGACGGGTCGTTCGTCGCCTACTTCGGCCGCTCGCTCGACGACCGGCCCGGCCTCTTCCGCGTCGGGACGGACGGCCGCGACCTGGGCCGGACGACGGACGTCTACCAGAACGGCACGCTGGCGCTTCGCTCTCCGCGCGAGGCGATCGCCGCCATCGGCGACGTCTGGCACGAGTTCCGGGTCTACGACGACCTCTACGCGGTCGAGCTGGACGGCGGCGGCCGGCGGCGCCTCACCGACGGCGAGCGCGCGACCGACCCCGACGTCACGCCGGACGGCGGCGCCGTCGTCTACGTGGCGCGCTCCGGCGCCGGCGAGCTGGAGCTGCGGCGCCGTCCGCTGGGCGGCGGGCCGGCCGAGACGATCTTCGCCCGCCGGGGCGCGCAGATCTTCCTGCCACGCGTGTCGCCCGACGGCCGGCGCATCGCCTTCGAGCTGCACGAGGGCGAGCGCCGCGACATCGCCGTGCTCGAGGGCGGCGAGCTGAGGCGCGTCACCGACGACGACGCGCAGGACCTCGCCCCCTCCTGGACGCCGGACGGCCGCTGGCTGCTCTTCTCCTCGGACCGCGGCGGCATCTACAACCTGTACGCCTGGGACTCCCAGGCGGCGGGGCAGCCGGGCGCGATCCGGCAGGTGACGAACGTCGAGTCGGGCGCCTTCGAGCCCGCGGTCTCGCCCGACGGCGCCACCATCGCGTTCGTCGCCTACTCCCGGAGCGGCTACGACCTCGCCACGATCCCCTTCGATCCGTCGGCGTGGCTCGACCCGGCCCCGCCCCCCGCGCCGCTGCCGCCGCTCGCCTACCAGCCGGTGGCCGCCCCGCTGCCGACGCGCCCGTACCGGGCGGTCGAGACGCTCGGGCCGACCTTCTGGTTCCCCCTCCTGGGCGCGGACGCGGCGGGCACCACCTTCGGCGCGTTCACCTCGGGCGGCGACGTGATCGGCCACCACGCCTGGGCCGCCGAGGCGTGGTGGAGCCCGAAGGCGAGCACGGCCGGCTACTCGGCGACGTACGTGGGCGGGTGGTCCTGGCCGAGCCTCGACCTCGGCTCGAACCGCTTCATCGACTCCTCTCCCGGCCTCCCCGACCGGCTCGAGTCGGTCTGGACGCTCGGCGCTGCCGGGGTCACCTTCACGTTCACGCGGCTCGATCGCACCTTGGCGCTGCGGCTCGGCTGGAGCGCGACGCGGTTCGACACGCTCGGCGCCGCGCCGCCGCCCGTCCCGCCGGGCACGCCGGGAGAGTTCCGCGACGGGCTCCTCTCCGGGCCGGCGCTGGGCGTCTCCTACTCCGACGCCCAGCGGTTCGCGAACTCCATCTCGCCGGAGGAGGGCCGGAACTTCTCGCTGCGGTTGTCCTTCGCCTCGCCGGAGACCGGGAGCGACTACGCGCTCGCGCGCGCCCGCGCCTCCCTCGCCCAGTACCTGCGCGTCCCCGGGACGCGGCACGCGGTCCTCGCCCTCCGCCTGAGCGGCGGCCTCGCCCGCGGCACGCTCGGCGGCCGGGAGCCCTTCTCCCTGGGAGGCACGGCGCAGGTCGACCCGCTCTCCCTCCTGCTCCTCTCCGACGTGGCACCGGCGGATCAGCTGCGCGGATATCCGAGCGGCCTCCTGGCCGGAAACGGCATGCTCCTCGGGAATCTGGAGGTGCGCTTTCCCCTGTTCGCGCCGGAGTGGGGCCACACCACCTGGCCGCTCTTCCTCAGGCGCGTGCACGGCGCCGTCTTCCTCGACGTGGGGGACGCCTTCGCCATCGGGAGCGAGACCCTTCCCTTCTACGCGCACGACTTCGAGTGGCAGCGCCTCCGCTTCGGCGCCGGCGCCGAGCTGCGGCTCGAGGTCGCCCTCGGGTACAACATCGTCACCGACGTCCGGATCGGGCTGGCACAGGGGCTCGGGCAGCTCCTGAAGCCGTGGAGCGACGGGCGGCCGCAGCACGATCCGTACGCGGAGACCGTGTGGTACGTCCTGCTGGGGCAGTCGTTCTGAGCCCGGCCGCCCGGGGGGCCCGGGTCTTGCGGGTCGCCGCGGGCGATGCTAGAAATCCGCGGCCTTGCCGACATAGCTCAGCTGGTAGAGCAACTGATTCGTAATCAGTAGGTCCCCAGTTCAAGTCTGGGTGTCGGCTCCAA
>DATIWK010000022.1:0-17643 GCA_035519395.1 Anaeromyxobacteraceae bacterium
GGACGATGCCCGCCGCGTGCGCGGCGCCCAGGCCGTCGAGGAGCTGGCGGAGGAGCCGCACCGCCCGCTCCGGGGCGAGGCGCCCCTCGCGCGCGAGCCGGGCGCGCAGCGACTCGCCGTGGAGGAGCTCCATCACGATGAAGAGCCGGCCGTCGGCGTCCTCGCCGAAGTCCACCACCTCGACGACGTGCGGCGACCGGAGCTTCACCGCGATGCGCGCCTCGCGCCTGAACCGGTCGCGCTCCGCGGGGCTGCGCGCCACGTCCGCGTGGAGGAGCTTCACCGCCGCCGTCCGGCCGATGTGGACGTGCTCGGCGCGGTAGACCGCGCCCATGCCGCCCGAGCCGAGCAGGGCGACGATCCGCCAGCGTCCGTCGAGGATGCGCCCGACGTAGGACTCCGGGGGCGGCTGGGCGCCGCCCGTCGCCCCGCTGCCGAGCGGGACGGTGCCGCTCCCGCCCGCCGGGACTGGCTTCGGCTTGGTCTCGGCCACGCGTGGCCACCGTAACCGAGCGGCGCGGCGCCGCTCAAGCGGCCCGCGGGCGGGGGAGGGGCGTGGGGCGAGGTGCGACACGAGGCCCGTGGCGCGCGTCAGACGGGTCTGGTACGCCCGGGCCACCGGTTCGCAGGGGGACGATGGCGAGGAAGCTCTTCACATGGGTCGGGAAGCGGCGGCGCAGCGAGGAGGAGCGCCGCGTCTCCGAGCTCGCCGCCACGGCGACACCGGTCCCGCGCGCCGTGGACGAGGCGGAGCGCGTCCGGCGCGAGAAGAAGGCGCGGCTCCTCGCCGGGATCCTCGAGGCCTCGAAGCGCGGCGGCCGTCTCTAGCAAGGGCCGCGTCGGGGCTACGGAACGCGGAGCCGCTGGCCCGGGAAGATGAGGTCCGGGTCCGCCACGAGCTCCCGGTTGGCGCGGTGGAGCCGGGGCCAGGCGAACGGATCGCCCAGGTGGCGGCGCGCGAGATCCCAGAGCGTGTCGCCGGCGCGGACCTCCACCTCGCGGCCCGCGGCGGAGGCCGGAGCCGCAGCGGGCGCCGCCGCCTCGGCGGGGCCCGGGAGCAGGCGCGACGACGCCGGAGCCGGGGCGGGCGTGCGGGCGGACCCGCTGCGGAGGGCAACCCCGACTGCCACGGCGAGCAGGACGGCGGCGGCCCAGGCGACCGCGCGGCGGCCGGACCGGGATGGCGCCGCGCCCGCGGGGGCGGCTCCAGCTCCGCCGAGGGGCGGAGTGCGCTCGACGACCACCGGGATGAAGCGGCGGATGTCCGGTTCCACCCGGGCCTCCCCGGGCGTCGGCCGCTCCGGTGCGGCCCGCTCGACGGTGGTCGCGTCGGGCGCGGGCGCGACCACGGTGGGCGCGTCCGGGGCAGGCGCGATCGTCGTCGGGGCGTCCGGCGCGGCGTCCGCGGGGGGTAGCAGCGACCCGCTCACGTCGGCCGACCCGGGAGCGAAGGCCGCCCGGATCCGGCCGAGCCGCGGGCCCTCGAAGCGCCCGGTGAAGAGCCCCAGCCGGCGGCGCAGGGCTGCGATGCGCTGCTTCGTGGTCGCGTTGTGCACGTGGCCCCTCCTCGCGACCTCCCCCGGTCGCGCCGACAACGGTGCCGTGCCTCATGGTCATGGTACGCGCTCGACGAGAAGTGCAAGCGGTGGGTGTTGTCCGACAGGCGGCGGTGTGGGCGGGACGCGCCGATGCGCGGCTCTCCTGTGGATCCATCGCACAAGGCGGGCGGCGGGCGCAGGGGCAGGCGCTCTCCGAAGGCGCGGAGCCATGGCGAGGCCGCCCATGTCCAGCGCGCCACGTTGCGGGCGGCGGGCGCAGGGGCAGGCGCTCTCCGGAGCCGCGGAGCCATGGCGAGGGCTTGCCGCCTCCAGATCTGCCCACGCCACAAGGAGTCCGGCCAGGCAGCGAGGACCGTGAAAGTGCCGGCGGAGCCCCCTGCAGCGGTTCCGGGTGCTCGGGACGGTTCCGGCCATCGGGAACGGTCCCCACGCCCTGGCGGAGCGCCGGAGGAGAGCGCCTGCCCGGAGCCCGACGCCCGCCTACTCCGCGCCCGCCAGCAGCACCGAGTCCGCCACGTCGCCGCCCGTGTCCACCAGGTCGACCCCGTGCCGGGCGAGGCGCCTCGCGGCCGCCAGCGCGCGCGCCCCGCGCCCCTGGTCGATGCACCACTGCGCGTGCGCGGCGAGGAGCGACAGCTGCAGCGTGCGGCCCAGCGTGAGCGCCAGACGGCGCGCGCCGGCCGCGTGCACCGCCGCGTCGAGGTGCTCGGCCGCGCACCAGGCCAGCGCGCCCTCCAGCGCCGCGTGCGCCTCCTCCCCGAGCGCCCGCAGCGCCGGGTCGCGCAGCGCCGAGATGCAGCGCCGGACCTCGCCGGCGAGGGCCGCCTGCGCCTCCTCGGCGTCCAGCACCCGGAGGGCGTCGAGGGCGAGGACGTTGGTCGTCCCCTCCCAGATGGGCAGCACCTGCGCGTCGCGCAGCAAGCGCGGGATCCCCGTGTCCTCGACGTACCCCGCGCCGCCGAAGCACTCCACCGCCTCGGAGGCGACGGCGACCGCCTGCTTCCCGGTGGTGAGCTTGGCGATCGGCGTCACCACCCGCAGCAGGGCGCGCTCGGCCTCGCTCGCCTCGCCGGCGTCGGCGCGCCCGAGCAGCTCCGCGGCGCGGAACGCGAGCAGGAACGCGCCCTCGCGCTCCGCCTCCATCCCGGCGAGCGTGTCGGCGTGCAGCGGCTGGCGGAGGAGGGGCCGGCCGAACTGGACGCGCCGCCGCGCGTAGTCGCGGGCGAGCGCCAGCGCCCGGTGCATCCCGGAGACCGCGGCCACCGCGTTCCAGGTGCGCGTCACGTTCAGCATCGCGGCGATGGCGCGGACGCCGTCGGTGAGGGCCGCCACCGGCGTCGCCACGGCGCCGTCGAGGGTCAGCTCCGCGGTGGGCAGCTTGCGCGTTCCGAGCTTGTCCTTGAGCCGGTTGACCAGGACGCCGTTCGGGCTGCCGTCCTCGCCCCGGACCTCGAGGTAGAAGAGCGCGAGCCCCTTGCCGCCCGGGCCGTTCCCCTCGGGCCGCGCCAGCGCCAGCGCCATCTCCGCGGAGGTGGCGGAGCTGAACCACTTCGTGCCCCACAGCCGCCAGGTCCCGCCGGCGTCGCGGCGCGCCACCGTCTCGGAGAGCCCCACGTCGGAGCCGCCCGTCCGCTCCGTCATCCACTGTCCGCTGGTCCACATCCGCGCCGGATCGCGGGAGGTGAGCCGGGGCACCGCGCGATCCACCAGCGCCGCGTTCCCCGCGTCGAGGAGCGTCCGCGCCGCGCCGTCGGTCATCGCCAGCGGGCAGGCGTAGACGTCGAGCGAGGGCTCGACCACGTGCACCAGGGCGAACTGCGCGACGCGCGCGAGCGCGCCGAAGCGCCGCTCGTACGCCGTCGCGACCAGCCCGTGCTGCGCCGCGAGCTTCTGCGCCTCGCGCCAGAGCGGCGTCGGGTCGATGCGGTCCACGCGGCGCCCCCAGGCGTCCCAGGGCGTGAACCGCGGCTCCACCTCGCGGTCGGCCAGCTGGAGCTCGAAGAGCGGTCCGGCCGAGAGGGCGCCCAGCTCGCGCAGCTCCGGCTCGAGCGTGGCGAGCGCGTCGGGGGGGAGCGTGCGCGCGAGGTGCTCCCGGAGCAGAGGGTCCGAGTCGTAGGCGTTCGCGATGCGCGGCGCGTCCTGGAAAAAGGGCATGGCGCGTCGATAACCGGGCCTTCCGCCCCGTGCCCGTCCCCGGCTGGCGCCGCGGACGCCCCGCACCCGAGAACCTGCTATGTGCGCCCGGACCTGCTATGTCTCCAAGGGTGTTGCGAGCGTTCGCCAGGCTCCTCTCGGGGGAAGTGGCCGCCACCGCGCTCGAGCGCATGGAGCGGCTGCAGTCGCTCTCCGCGGCCCTCGCGGGCGCGGCGACCCCGCCCGACGTGGCGCAGGTCATCTTCGCGCAGGGCTTCCACCTCGTCGGCGCCCGCGCGGTGACGCTCCACTGGGAGCGCGCCGCCGGAGAGCTGGAGCTGGTGCACGCCTTCGGCGTCTCGGAGGCGTTCGCGGCGCGCTGGCGCCGGCTCTCCGCGCGCGAGGCGCACCCCGGGGCGGAGGCCTACCGGACCGGCGAGCCGCTCTGGCTCGGCTCCCCCTCCGACCTGGCGGCGCGCTTCCCGGAGTTCTCCGCCTCGGCCGTCGCCGAGGGCGACCAGGCCTGCGGGGCCATCCCCCTCGTCGCCGGCCACTCCCGCGGCGCACTCGGGCTCCTCTACGACGCGCCGCGCCCGTTCGACGCGCAGGACCGGAAGATGCTCGTCGCCGTCTCCAGCCAGTGCGCGCAGGCGCTGGAGCGCGCCCGCCTCCACGACGCCCAGGCGCAGCTCGCGGCGCGCCTGGGAGCGCTGCAGGCGGCGACCGCCGCGCTCTCCGGCGCTCTCACCCCGGCCGAGGTCGCCGCGGTCGCGTTCCGCGGCCTGGTGGGCCTCGGCCTCGCGAACGGCTTCATCTACTACCGCACCGTCCCCGACCGGCTCGACCTGCTCTTCGCGCACGGCGAGGACGACGCCACGCGCCGCGAGCTCGCGCACCTCTCCATCGACGCGCCCGGGCCCGCCTCGGACGCGGCGCGCACCGGCGAGGTGGTCTGGCTGGAGACGCCCGCCGCGATCCGCGAGCGCTACCCGGCGCTCGAGCCGCTCCGGGCGCGCCGCGGCGACGGCGCGTGGGTGGGGCTGCCGCTCTCGATCGAGGGGCGGGCGGTCGGGGCCCTGAACTTCACCCTCCCGGAAGGCCGCCGGCTCGACCCCCTCGACCGGACCTTCGCGCTGGCGCTGGCGCAGCAGTGCGCGCAGGCGCTGGAGCGCTCGCGGCTCTTCGAGACCGAGAAGCGCCTCGCCGAGCGGCTGGCGCAGATGCAGTCGACCACCGCCGCGCTCTCCGGCGCCGCCACGCCGCGCGAAGTCGCCGAGCACACCTTCCGCGCCCTGGCCGCGCTCGGCGCGAGCGCCGTGGAGCTGCACGCCGTCGCCGGCCCGGAGCACATCGTGCTCGTGGCGCAGCACGGGGTGGCGATCACCCACGCCTCGACGCGCCTCGACGCCCCCGACCCGGCCGCCGAGGTGGTCCGCTCCGGCCGGGCGCTGTGGCTCGAGTCGCCGCAGGAGATCGACGAGCGGTTCCCCCATCTCGAGCCGGAGCGCTCGGCCCGGGGCGACGGCGCCTGGGCGGTCGTCCCGCTCCTCGCCGCGGGCCGTTCGCTCGGCGCGCTGGCGGTGTCGTTTCCGAGGGCGCGGCGCTTCGACCAGGACGAGAAGGCGTTCGTGCGCATGATCTCGCAGCCCTGCGCCCAGGCGCTGGAGCGCGCCCGCTTCGTGGAGATGATCGAGGCGGAGCGCGCCGACGCGGAGCGGCACGCCGCGCTGCTCGACGAGGCGCTCGCGTCGGCGCCGGAGCCGCTGGCGCTGCTCGGGATGGATCTCCGCGTCGTCTCCCTGAACCGCGGGATGGCGGAACGGCTGGGGGTCTCGGGTGAGGGCGCCGCAGGGCACACACCGGAGCAGCTCATCCCCGGCGTCCTGGGCGAACAGCTCGCCGCCGAGGCGCGGCGGGCCGCCGCATCCACCGGGCAGGCCGCGTTCACGGTGGACCTGGTCGGAGAAACTCCCGCGGATCCGGGCACGACGCGCCGCTTCGCGGCGACCTTCTACCCGGTGCGCGTCGGCGGCGCGCTCGCGGGGGTGGGCATCGCCCTCCAGGACGGCCCTCGCACCGGCGATCCCGGGCCGGATAGGGTAGATCGTTAGGGCCGCCCGGCCGTTCGTACCATGGCCATGAGGAACAGAGCATCCTTGCGCGGACCTTGCGCGTAACAGTAGGATTCGAGTCGTGAAATTCGTCTGCGACCGGTGCGGAAAGAAGTACGCGACGGCCGAGGAGCCGTCGCCGGGGCGCGTCTACAAGCTGAAGTGCAAGGCGTGCGGAAACCTCATCGTGGTGAAGGCCTCCGCCGGCGGAACGACCGTGCCGGTCTCCGCGGCGCCTGGCCCCGAGGCGCCCCCGCCGCCATCCGCGGGCACGCCGTTCGGCACCGACCTCCCGCATCCGCAGGCGACCTCGGACGCCGATCTCGGCGTGGCGCCGCCTCCCATCCCCTCCACCCCTCCGCCCATCCCTCCGCCCACCCCGGAGCACAACCCCTTCGCGGCCCCGCTCCGCACCAACGGCGCGGCGTCCGCGCCTCCGCCGCGCGCCGCCGAATCGACCCAGGAGATCTCCTCCGCGTCCGTGACGAGCAGCCCCGCCTCGACGCCGGAAGGCTACATCGACCTCTTCGGGGAGATCACCGGGGAGGCGGAGGCGAAGAAGGTCGAGGAAGATCCGTTCGTGGCCGCCGCGCGCGCGTCGCTGCCGGCCGACTACGGCTCGAGCGCCACGGGTGCGCCGCCCGATCCGTTCGCGTCGGTGCGCGAGATGACGCCACCGCCGCGGCCCCCACCGCGCCACGCCGTCCCCTCCGAGCTGGTCTCCCCCTCGACCAGGGCGGCGGAGAAGGCGCGCCGGAGGAGCTCCGCACCGGTGGTGATGATCGTCGTCGGCGGCGCGCTCGTCGCAGGCATCACCGTGTTCGTGCTGGTGGGCGGCCGCAACAAGACGCCCGCTCCCGCCCCGCGCCCGGCGCCCGCCCTCGCGGCGCCCATCCCCGCGCCGCCGCCCGAGCCGGCGAGGCCCGAGCCCGCCAGGCCCGAACCAGTGGCCGTCGCCAAGGCGACGCCTCCGCCCGCCCCTCCCCCCAAGGCGGAGGAGAAGCGCGCCGAGAAGGTGGAGAAGAAGCAGCCGCAGCGTCAGCCGGAGCGGAAGCCCGAGCGCAAGCCCGAGCCGAAGGTGGCCGTCGCGCCGCCGCCGAAGCCCGAGCCCAGGCCGGAGCCGAAGCCCGAGCCGAGGGCGCGGCCCGAGCCGAGGCCGGACGTGGACATGCCCGACGCGGCGGCCTCGCTCAGCGACGAGCAGGTGAACAAGGTCATCGCCTCCAACCGCCGCGCCTTCGAGAGCTGCATCTCCGCCGCCAGGGGGAGCGACGTGGCGCTCGACGGGCGGAAGGTGGCGCTGCGGCTCACGGTGAACCCGAACGGCTTCGTCACCTACCCGACGCTCGACGACGTGACGCTCAACTCGACCGAGCTGGGCTCGTGCCTCAAGAGCGCGGCGCGGCTGATGGTGTTCCCCAAGTTCAAGGGGGACCCCTTCCACGCCGAGGTCCCGCTCCTGCTGAAGCAGTGAGCGGCAGGGAGGCGCCCCGGCGAGCCTCGCTCGACGGAACGGGCGCGCCCCCCTCGCTCAGAAGCTGACCGCGTGCGCCCCCGCGGCCTGCGCCCGCAGCTTCTCCAGCCAGGCCGGGCCGGACAGGCGCTCGGCCATCGCGACCGCGAGGTGCCGCGGCGCGACGCCCAGGGCCGCGTTCCTCCCCAGCCCCTGGACGCACGACGGGCAGTTGGTGAGGACCGTGGCCCCGCCGGAGCGCGGGCCGAGCGCCTCGGCGAGGGCCGCGCGCTTGCGGTGGAGCATGGCGTCGGTGATGTCGGGGCGCGAGAGCGCGAGCGTGCCCGCCTCCGAGCAGCAGTGCGGCACCGTCCGGACGGCGCCGAAGCCGCCGAGCGCGGAGAGGACCTCTTCTGCCCGTCCGTCGAGCGAGTCGTGACAGGGGGGGTGGTAGAGGAACGCGCCGCCGCCCTCCAGCCGGAGCCCGCGCTCCTGCGCGTAGCGCGCCACGTCCACGATCCGCCCGCCGAAGAGCTTGCCCGCCTCCATCGCCTCCAGCCCCTCGCGGCAGGTGCCGCAGGTGATGACGCAGGCGTCGAAGGCCAGGTAGCTGAACATCTCGCGGATCTGGCTGAAGAGGATGGTGTCGCGCAGCACCGTGCGCGAATGCTGGTCCACGCGGGCGTTGGCGTGCGCGGGAAACCCGCAGCACAGGAACGGCGGGGGGAGGACCACGCGCGTCCCGGTCTCGAGGAGCACGTGCAGCGCGGCGGCCGAGATGGTGGACTGGTACCGCTCCGAGCCGCAGCCGGGGAAGTAGAAGACCGAGCGGGCCGCCTCGCCGGCCGGGTCCAGCACCAGCGCCTGATCCGCCTCGCACGCCGGGAGGACGTCCCGCAGCGTCCCGGGGGGCACGGGCGGCATCGGCGATCGCAGGATCTGGAGCGCGTACCGCTTCGGCGGGCGGTCCTGCGGCTGCAGCGGCGCCGCCAGCCGGTGGCCGGCGCGCTGGAGCGCTCCCCCGAGCCGGACCACGGTGCTCCGGAAGAGCCGGTTGTACGCGGGGGAGCGGCTGTCGAGGTAGCCGAGCGCGAGGCGCGTCGCGGGCGTGGTGGTCTTGTAGCCGGAGCCGGCGAGCACCTGTCGCTCCAGCACCGAGACCTCGCCGGTGTCGATGTCCACCGGGCAGGGCGCGAGGCACTTGTGGCAGATGGTGCAGTGGTCGGCCACCTCCTCGAGCCAGCGCAGCAGCTCGAAGCGGGTGGAGCGCTCGCGCTGGGCGTCGTAGAGGAGCGCCTCGACGAGCGAGCCGATGGCCAGGTTCTTGTTGCGCGGGTGGAAGAACATGCCGCGCGCCGGGTGGTAGACGCAGCAGTCCGGCTTGCACTTGCCGCAGCGGATGCAGTGCGCGATGGCCTTGGCCAGCTCCTCGAGCTGCCCGTGCTGGAGGATGCGGGCCTCCAGCTCGAGGAGGTTGAACGACGGCGTGAAGACGCGCTCCAGGACGTCCCGGTCCTCGAGCTTGCCCGGGTTCATGAGGCCGCCCGGGTCGACCTGGCGCCGGTGCGCCGACAGCTCGGCGATGCGCGCCGGGTCGAGGTACTTGAGCTTGGTGACGCCGATGCCGTGCTCGCCGGAGACGACGCCGCCGAGCGCCATCACCCGCTCCATGGCGCGGTCCACCACCTGCTCGACGCGGCGGAGCATGGGGCGGTCGTTGGAGAGCACGGGGATGTTGACGTGCACGTTCCCGTCGCCGGCGTGCATGTGGGTGGCGATGACCACCAGGCGGTCGCGCACCTCGCGGTGGGCGCGGTCCAGCGCCTGCGCCAGGTCCGGGTAGCCACGGACCACCTCGGCGAGGTCGCGCCGGAGGTCCTTCAGGATGGCGAGCGAGCGCAGCGTCCGCTCGTCGGCGGGACCGAGGGCGGCGCGGGCGCGGGCGCAGCGCTCCAGCGCCACCGGCGTCTTCCCCGCCTGCCACTCGGGATCGCCCCTGGCCGGGCCGGCGCGGAGGACCTCCTCGGCGCGGTCGACGAAGCGGCCCTGCGCGAAGCGCTCCTCCTCGACGTTGGTGGCGTCGCACCAGCGGGCGAACTCGGCGAGCGCCTCGAGCGGCAGCACCACGTCCTCGTTCATCTTGAAGGCGTTGGTGCGCTTGGCGATGGCGCCGAGCTTCTTGCGGTCGGCCCAGAACCGCTTCGCCTCGGCGGCGTCGCGGGCCTCGAAGAGGAGGGTGTTGGGGTGCCCGGCGAGCACGGCGCGGATCTTCGCCACGCCGCGCGCGGCCTCCCCGGCGGTGTGGCCCACCACGTCCACCAGGAGGACCGCCTTGGGCGTCTCGGCCCGCGGCGCCTTCACCTTGTAGCCGATGGCCCGCACGTACTCGTCGTCGAAGTGCTCGAGCGCCCGCAGCGCCTCGCGCCCGTCGTTCGGGAACGGGAAGGCCTGCGAGAGCTGCACGATGACGCGGCTGGCCTCGTCCATGTCCGGGCCGAAGAACTCGAGGCAGAGGGTGCGCTGCGCCTCGTACTCCGGGTAGAGGACGAACTCCGCCGAGGTGATGACGCCGTCGGTCCCCTCCTTCTGCAGGCCGGGGACGCCGCCCAGCGCCTTGTTGGTGATGTCCTTCCAGAGCCCCTTCTTGCGGATGTCGGTGCCCTTGAGCGCGATGACCTTCACCGGCGCGCCGCCCTCGTCCTCGACCACGAAGGTCACGGTGTCGTCCGGGAGGATCTTGCGGAGCTGGTGGTCGGCGCGGCGCACCGTCCAGCGCCTGCCGGACGGCATCGCCATGCGCCAGGCGAGCAGGCTGTCGATGCAGGTGCCCCACAGCACGCAGTCCTTGCCGCCGGCGTTCTCGGCCACGTTCCCGCCGATGGTGCACGCCCAGGCGCTGGTGGGGTCGGTGGCGAAGACCAGGCCCTGCCCGGCCGCGTGCTCCATGGCGCGCTCGGTGACGACCCCGGCCTCGACCTCCAGCACCCGCGCCGCAACGGTGCGCCCGTCCGCGAGCGTCAGCGTCCGCTCGGAGACGCCGCGGATGCGGTTGAGCTTCTCGGTGTTGACCACCACGCAGCCCGGCCGCAGGGGCACGGCGCCGCCGGTGAGGCCGGTCCCCGCGCCGCGGGGGATGGCCTTCAGCCCGAGCCGGGCGATGGCCGCGAGGAGCGGCGCCACCTGCGCCTCGTCGTCCGGCATCACCACCGCGACCGGCAGGTGGAGGCGCCAGTCGGTCGCGTCGGTGGCGTGCGACACCAGCGTGAACGGATCGAAGAGGACCGCGTCCTTGCCCGCGACGGCGCCCAGCTCGCGGAGCAGCCGGCGGCGGAGCTCGGGCGCCCCCTCCACCTCCCGGCGGAACTCGTCGAGCAGCGCGCGGCAGGCGCGCAGCACCTCGAGGACGCGTGCCTCGCCGCCGGCGTTGCGGTCGATGAGGGCGAGGTCGGACTCGACGTGGTCGAAGAAGCGCCGGCGACGCGGCGCGGAGTCGACCAGCTCCTGGAAGAGGAACGGGTTGCGGCGGTGGACCCCGACCTCGCCGAAGAAGCGCATCAGGAGCCGCGCCGAGCGCCCCGTCACCCGCCGCGCGCGCAGCTCCTCGAGCGTCGCCCAGATCTCGGGCCCGAGCAGGGAGACGACGGTCTGGCGGTCGTCGGCGGAGGTGTAGTTGTACGGGATCTCGCGGGGCGAGGCGTGCGTCGTCATCGTGCGGGTTCGTTCCGTCCGGGAGCCGAGCAAGGTAGCAGCTTTCGTGCCGCGCGTCGCCGGGCCCGCCCGTGGAAATCCGCGGAGTTGACGCACGGCGGCGGCGCGCTGCGGCCCGGAGCGCCTGCGGGCCACGCAAGATTTTCGGGCGGGAGCGCAGGGCCCCGGCACCGCGGTGCGGCGCCGAGGTGGGAGCCGCCCTTCCTTGCGCGCGCCGGCGCCCTTCGGTTCAATCGCTGCTGCGGATACAGCGCCCTCGACACGACGCCGAAGGAGGCAGCGATCGCATGAAGCGCATCCACTGGACGCAGGCGCTCTCCACCGGCCACGGCGTCATCGACGCACAGCACCAGGAGCTGTTCGCCCGGGCCGGACGGCTCGCCGACGCGCTCGGCCAGAAGCGGGACGGCGAGCTCCGGCCGCTCATCCACTTCCTCCACGCCTACGCCGTCGACCACTTCGGTGCGGAGGAGGCGTACATGCGCGAGCGCGGCTTCGCCGGGCTCCAGCGCCACAAGGCGCAGCACGACCGCTTCATCGCGGATCTGCTCGGGTTCGCGGAGGACCTGGACCGCCAGCCCGACGACACGTTCCTGGCGCGGCGCGTGGCGGACTGGCTCGCGCGCTGGCTCTCGCTGCACGTCTCGGGGACCGACGCCGAGCTGGCCTCGTTCCTGGCCCGGAAGGGCGCCTGATCGTCCGACGCTGGATGTGCGCGGCTGACCACTCCCTCCGGCCCGGCTCCCCCGGCGCGTCCCGCGCCCGCGGGACGCACACGCTGCCGCACGCGAGTGGCGGTCCCCGACGGGGGTTCCTGCTTTCACGTCGGGCTGCTTTGCCGCTCGGTTAACATCGGAGTGGATGGGGACGCTCCAGTGGACCCCGGCGCTGTCGGTCGGGAACGCGGACATTGACGAGCAGCACCAGGAGCTGTTCCGGCGGGCGGAGCGGCTCATCCTGGCGCTGCGCTCCGGTGACCGCTCCGAGGTGGAGCCGCTGGTCGGGTACCTCACCGACTACGTCGTCTCGCACTTCGAGGCCGAGGAGCGCCTGATGCGCGAGTCCCGGTTCCCCGGCCTCGCCGAGCACAAGGCCGCCCACGAGGGGTTCCGGCGCGAGTTCCACGACCTGTTCCTCGACTTCCGGCGCAAGGGCGCGACCGCGCTGGTGGCGCTGTCGCTGCACAACTGGCTCGCCGCCTGGCTGAAGGAGCACGTTTCCGGGTTGGACACGGAGCTCGCCGGCTGGCTGTCGCGCCGCAGCGCCTGACCCCCCTCCCGTGCGGCGCGGCGGCGTCGGCCCTCGAAGGGCAGGCCGGCTGCGTGCGAGCCCGCGGGCCGTTATCTCCTGCGCGGGAGGAACCCACCGCCACACCAGGACGGAGCTCCATGTCGGTACCGCAGCCCACCGCACCGCAACCCACCGTCGCGAAGGACTCCGCACGGCGGACCGAGCCGGGGCAGGTCGTCAACGACTTCTCGATCCAGGTCGCCACCCCCAACGGCTCCGGCTCGCAGAGCTCCAACACGGTCCTGCTCCGCGCCATCTTCCAGATGGGCGTGCCGGTCTCGGGGAAGAACCTCTTTCCGTCGAACATCGCCGGGCTGCCCACCTGGTACACGATCCGCGCCTCCAAGGACGGCTGGATCGCACGCAAGAAGGACGTCGACGTCCTGGTGGCCATGAACGCCGAGACGGCGCGCGAGGACGTGGCGGCCCTGCGGCCGGGCGCGGCGGTGGTCTACGACGCGCCCCTCGGGCTGTCGTCCACCCGCGCGGACCTGGTCTGGTATCCGGTGCCGTTCGACAGGGTGGTGGAGCCCGTCACCGGCGACGCCAAGCTCCGCAAGCTGCTCAAGAACATGGCGTACGTCGGCGTCCTCGCCCGCCTGCTCGACGTCGAGCTGGCCGAGGTCGAGCGCGCCATCGTCCGGCAGTTCGCCAGGAAGGCCAAGGCGCAGCAGCTCAACGTCGCCGCCGCCCGCGCCGGGTTCGAGCACGCGGCCGCGCTGGAGAAGCGCGACCCGTTCTTCGTCCGGCGCATGGACGCGACGCGCGGGAAGATCATCGTGGACGGGAACGCCGCCGCGGCCCTGGGGGCCCTCTTCGCGGGGGTGACGGTGGTGACCTGGTACCCCATCACCCCCTCCTCGTCGCTCGTCGAGACGCTGATCTCCTACCTGAAGCAGTACCGGATCGGCGCGGACGGGAAGGCGACGTACGCGGTGGTGCAGGCGGAGGACGAGCTGGCGGCGGTGGGGATGGCGATCGGCGCGGGCTGGGCGGGCGCCCGGGCCATGACGGCGACCGCCGGGCCGGGCGTGTCGCTCATGAGCGAGTTCGCGGGGCTGGGCTACTACGCCGAGATCCCGGCGGTGATCTTCGACGTGCAGCGGGTGGGGCCGTCGACCGGCCTGCCCACGCGGACGTCCCAGGGCGACGTGCTCTCCACCGCCTTCCTGTCGCACGGCGACACGCAGCACATCCTGCTCTTCCCCGGCTCGGTGGCCGAGTGCTTCACCATGGCCGGGGAGGCCTTCGACCTGGCCGAGCGGTTCCAGACCCCGGTCTTCGTCATGACCGATCTCGACCTGGGCATGAACAACTGGATGAGCGACCCGTTCCCGTACCCGGAGCGCCCGCTCGATCGCGGCAAGGTCCTCTCCCGGGAGGATCTCGACCGGCTGGGCGGGTTCGCGCGCTACCGGGACGTGGACGGCGACGGCATCGGCTGGCGGACCTTGCCGGGGACCGACCACCCCAGGGCGGCGTACTTCACGCGCGGGACCGGGCACGACGAGGAGGCGGTCTACAGCGAGAAGGCCGACGTGTTCGAGCGGAACATGGAGCGGCTGGCCCGGAAGCTCGAGACCGCGCGCTCCTCGGTGCCGGCGCCCGAGCTGCACGGCGGCGGCCGCGCGCGGGTAGGGATCGTCGCCTACGGCTCCTCGCACCCGGCGGTGGCGGAGGCGCGCGACCAGCTCCGCCGCGAGCGCGACCTCGACGCCGACTACCTCCGCGTCCGCGCCTATCCCTTCTCGCGGGAGGTGCACGCCTTCGTGGAGCAGCACGAGCGCGTGTACGTGGTGGAGCAGAACCGCGACGGGCAGCTGGCGGCGCTCCTCCAGCTCGACCTCGCGCCCGAGCTGGCGCCGCGGCTCCGCAAGGTGGCGCACCTCGACGGCCTGCCGCTCGACGCGCGGAGCGTCAGCGACGAGATCCTCGGGATGGAGGGGCGCTAGCCATGCCCACGCCGGCCGCTCCCGCCGCCCCCCGCAGCAACCGCATCGGCCTCACCGTGATCGACTACCGCGGCGGCAAGACCACGCTGTGCGCCGGGTGCGGCCACAACGCGATCTCCGAGCGGATCGTGGAGGCCTACTTCGACCTCGGCATCGCGCCGGAGCGCGTGGCCAAGTTCTCGGGGATCGGCTGCTCGTCCAAGAGCCCCGCCTACTTCCTCTCCCGGTCTCACAGCTTCAACGCCCTGCACGGCCGCATGCCCTCGGTCGCCACCGGCGCGCTGCTCGCCAACCGCGGCCTGCTCGCCATCGGCGTCTCCGGTGACGGGGACACCGCCTCCATCGGCATCGGCCAGTTCGTGCACCTGATGCGCCGCAACCTGCCCATGGTCTACGTCATCGAGAACAACGGCGTGTACGGGCTCACCAAGGGGCAGTTCAGCGCCACCGCCGACGTGGGCTCCAGGCTCAAGACCGGGGTGGTGAACGAGCTGCCGCCCATCGACACCTGCGCGCTGGCCATCCAGCTGGGCGCCAGCTACGTGGGGCGCTCCTTCTCCGGCGACAAGAAGCAGCTCTCGGCGATGCTCAAGGCCGCCATCGTGCACCGGGGCACCGCGATGCTCGACGTGGTCTCGCCCTGCGTGACCTTCAACGACCACGAGGGCTCCACCAAGTCGTACGCGTACATGAAGGACCACGACGCGCCCCTCCAGGAGCTGTCGTTCGTCCCGGCGTTCGAGGACATCACCGTGGACTACGACCCGGGCTCGACCATCGACGTCACCCTGCACGACGGCTCGCACCTCAGGCTCAGGAAGCTGGAGGACGGGTACGACCCCTCCGACAAGTCGCGGAGCGTGGCGCGCCTCATGGACGCGCAGGCGCGGGGCGAGGTGCTGACCGGCGTGCTCTACGTGGACCCGAAGGCGCCGACGCTGATCGACTCCCTCGACGTGACCGAGGCGCCGCTCGCCTCGCTCCCGGAGGCGGTCACCCGGCCGCCGCGCGAGGCGCTCGAGGAGATCATGGCCTCGCTGCGGTGACGGGGCGCGCATCGCGGGCGGCGTCGCCCGGGCGATGCTAGTCTCGGTGGCACGACTCCCCGCCGGCGCAGCCAGACCCCGCGGGGTGAGGAGGGATCATGTCGAAGGCGATCCGGTTCCACGCGACGGGCGGGCCCGAGGTGCTGCGCTGGGAGGAGCTGGAGGTGGGGGCGCCCGGGCCGGGCGAGGCGCGCGTGCGCCACACCGCGATCGGCGTCAACTTCATCGACACCTACCACCGCACCGGGCTCTACCCGCTGGCGCTGCCGTCGGGGCTGGGCGTGGAGGGCGCGGGCGTGGTCGAGGACGTGGGGCGCGAGGTGCGGAACCTGCGCCCCGGCGATCGCGTCGCGTACGCCGGCGGCGCGCCCGGCTCGTACTCGGAGGCGCGGCTCTACCCGGCCGACCGGCTGGTGAAGGTGCCCGAGGGGATCGACGACCGGACCGCCGCGGCGGCGATGCTGAAGGGGCTCACCGTCTGGGCGCTGGTGCAGCGCTGCCATCCGGTGAAGCGTGGCGAGACGGTGCTCTGGCACGCGGCCGCCGGCGGCGTCGGGCTCATCGCCGTGCAGTGGCTGAAGGCGATCGGCGCGACGGTGATCGGCACCGCCGGGTCGGACGAGAAGGCCGCGCTGGCCCGCCGCCACGGCTGCGACCACGTGATCGTCTACACGCGCGAGCGGTTCCCCGAGCGCGTGAAGGAGATCACCGCCGGCGCGAAGCTGCCGGTGGTCTACGACTCCGTGGGGAAGTCCACCTTCGAGGGGTCGCTGGACTGCCTCGCGCCGCTCGGGCTGATGGTGACGTTCGGGAACGCCTCCGGCCCCGTCCCGCCGCTCGACCTGCTGGAGCTGAACCGCCGCGGCTCGCTGTTCATCACGCGCCCGACCGTCATGCACTACACGGCGCGCCGCGAGGACCTGGAGGCGGGCGCGGCGGAGCTGTTCGGGATGATCCGCTCCGGGAAGGTGAAGGTCGAGGTCGGCGGGACCTGGCCGCTCGCGCAGGCGGCGGAGGCCCACCGCGCCCTCCAGGCGCGCAAGACGACGGGGTCGCTGCTGCTCCTCCCCTGAGCGGCGAGGGCGGTCGCCGGCGGTGGAAGCCGCCGCGCCCGCCCCGATTCCCGCATCGCGACGCCGCGCCGCGCCCCTGACGCGCGGCGTCGACGGGGCGCCGCGCATCTTCTGGATCCGCGGCGCCGCCGCGGTCTACGATGCACCTCTTCCACCACGAGGAGGTCCCCCGTGTCCGCTCCGTCCTACGTCAGCGGCCCGAGCACGATCCCGCTGCTCGGCGAGACCATCGGCGAGAACCTGCGCCGCACCGTCGAGCGGTTCCCGGACCGCGAGGCGCTGGTGGTCGTCCACCAGGGGTACCGGGCCACCTACCGGCAGTTCTGGGACCAGACCTCGATCGTGGCGCGCGCGCTGCTGGTGCGCGGCGTGAAGAAGGGGGACCGGATCGGCGTCTGGGCCCCGAACCGCCACGAGTGGGTGGTCCTCCAGTACGCCACCGCCCGGATGGGCGCGATCCTCGTCAACATCAACCCCGCGTACCGCACCCACGAGCTCGAGTACGCGCTCAGGCACTCCGGCGTCTCGTTCCTGGTGCTGGCGCGCCGGTTCCGCCAGGCCGACTACGTGGAGATGGTCCGGGAGGTGCGGCTCCGCTGCCCCGACCTGAAGCAGACGCTGGTCATCGACGACGAGTGGGGCGAGCTGCCCGACGACGCGAAGCGCCTGGGCGAGGAGGAGCTGAACCGGCAGGAGGCGGCCCTCCAGTTCGACGAGGCGATCAACATCCAGTACACGAGCGGCACCACCGGCTTCCCCAAGGGCGCGACGCTCTCGCACCACAACATCCTCAACAACGGGTTCTTCATCGGCGAGTTCCTCCGCTACACCGAGAAGGACCGGGTCTGCATCCCGGTCCCCCTCTACCACTGCTTCGGCATGGTGCTCGGCAACCTCGCCATCACCACCCACGGCGCCGCCATGGTGTTCCCGGCCGAGAGCTTCGAGCCGCAGACGGTGATGGAGACCGTGCAGAAGGAGCGCTGCACCTCGCTCTACGGCGTGCCGACCATGTTCATCGCCGAGCTGGAGCACCCCGACTTCGGCAAGTACGACTACTCCTCGCTGCGCACCGGGATCATGGCGGGCTCGCCCTGCCCGATCGAGACGATGCGCCGCGTCGTGTCGGAGATGCACATGGCGGAGGTCACGATCTGCTACGGCATGACGGAGACCTCGCCGGTGTCGACGCAGACCGGGGCCGACGACCCGCTCGACAAGCGCGTCGGCACGGTCGGGCGCGTGCACCCGCACGTGGAGATCAAGGTGATCAACCCGATCACCGGGAGCGTCGTGGCGCGCGGCGAGACCGGCGAGG